>NZ_WHJI01000012.1:0-190645 GCF_011682155.1 Massilia sp. CCM 8734 | reverse complement strand
TCACCGGGCCGTCCTCAAACCGCCTACTTGCGGCTCTGCGGAAACCGCAAGCGGTAATGCAGCCCCTCCCCCGGCGCACTGTCCACCGTCACCGCCCCGCCCAGCGGCCCGGTCACCAGGTTGTACACGATATGCGCCCCCAGCCCGCTGCCGCCCTGCCCGCGCCGCGTCGTAAAGAAGGGATCGAACAGTTTCCCCAAGGTTTCCTGGTCCATCCCCGCCCCATCGTCGCGGTAATCGAACCACACCTGCCCGCCGTCGAGCCTTACTTCAATCTTGATCACCCCGCTCTGCTCGCGCGTGTACCCGTGCACCAGCGAATTCATCAGCAGGTTGGTCACGATCTGCGACACCGCCCCGGGGAAACTGTCGAGCGTGATATCGTCCGGGCAATCGATCTCCACCTTCACAGGCCGCCCCTTCAGGCGCGGCTGCAGCGACAGCAGCACCTCGTCCAGATACGCCTTCATGTTAAAGCTGCGGATATCGTCCGACGACTGGTCCACCGCCACCTGCTTGAAGCTGCGCACCAGCGCCGCCGCGCGCTGGGTATTGGTGGTCATGATCCGCAGCGACTGGTCGACGATGTCGAAGAACTGCGCCAGGCTGTCTTCTGTCATCTCGCCCGCCGCCAGTTCCTCGCGCGTGAGCTTCAACTCCTGCACCAGATGGCTGGTGGCGGTGACGCAAATGCCCAGCGGCGTATTGATCTCGTGCGCCACGCCCGCCACCAGCCGTCCCAGCGAGGCCAGTTTTTCCTGGCGCACCAGTTCGGTCTGCGCATCCCGCAAGGCCGTAAGGGCCGCGTTCAAGGCCGAATTCTGCTGCTCCAGGCGTTCCTTGGCCACCCGCACCCCGTGGTCGGCCTGCATGCGCGCGATCGCCACCGCCACGTGGCTGGCCATAAACGCCAGCAACTCCAGGTCGGCCTCGGTGTACACGATGGCCGGATCGTAACTTTGCACGATGATCACCCCGTACGGCTGGTCGTGCACCAGCATCGGCGCGCCCATCCAGCTGGCGATCTCGACGCTGCCCAGCGGCTCGCCCATGCTGCGTTCGGCCACCAGGCGCGCATAGCTGGCCGCGTCGTGCAGGCAGGCTTGCTTGCTGTCCAACACGTAGGAACTCATCCCCACGCCGTACGCGAAGCGCTTGACCGGCGCCTCGGCGTGCTTCTGGTCGACAAAATACGGAATGCTGAACTCGCGCGTCTCCGGGTGATACAGCGCGATCAAGAAATTTTCGGCGACGATCAGCTCGCTGATGATGTTGTGCAGATTGCTCGACAACATTTCCGCATCGACCGCCGAAGCCGACAGGTTGGCGATTTCATACAGCGCATGCTGCACCGCTTCCGCGCGCCGCCGTTCGGCCACCTCGTGCGCCAGCAGGGCTGTGCGTTCCTGCACCGCGCGCTCGAGCCGGTCCACGCTCTGCATGCCCTGCAGCGCATTCGAGACGTGGTTGGCGATCAGCGAAAACAGGGCCTGGTCTTCATCGCTGTACGTATGTGCGGGACTGTAGCTTTGCAGCACGATGGCGCCCAGCGCCTGGTGCTGATGGTCGAGCAGGGGGCAGCCCATCCACTGCTCGGCGCGGGTGCCGCGGCCCCAGGCGTGGCCGTCGACCTGGTGCCTGGCGCTTTCATCCTTGGTCATGACCATATTGCGGCGGTTCAGGATCACCCAGGCGGTCGGCGATTGCTCGGGCGAAGCCAGGCGCAGCTTTTCCTCGGGATCGGGGGCGGCGTCGCGCTCGTCGACGTAATACACGAAGCGCACCGTGCCCTCGTCGCGATCGCTCAGCGCCACATAGAAATTGGCCGCATACATGATGCGGCCCAGCGCCCGATGCACCGCCCCCACGAACTCGGCGATGTCGCTACACCCCGTCGAAATCTGCCCGATGCCCAGCAACATGGCCTGGACGGCTTCCAGACGGTCAAGACGGCTTTCCATCGCATTTCCCTTTATAGTGCATCAGGGAAATACTAGCAGGTCAGGCAGGGTTGCGAAAGTCGTTTTCGATCCAGGCTGTGGCGCTGGCCGGGCTCAATTTGAAGCCAGCCGAGGTGCGCACCTGGGCGATCTGCTCGCCGTCTTCGTTGAAGGCGGCCAACAGCGCGTACGGATGTTCGTCGTCCGGCACAATGTCGAGCGTGACCTTGATGTCGGCGCCTTCGTGCCACACCACCGTGTTCTTGTGCAGCATGGCGTGCAATTGCTGTTCGTGACGGCGCAGCACTTCGGCGGCGGTCTTGACCAGGGTGTTGAAGGCGTTGGTGTCGAGCGGCTTGGGATTCTTTTTATCGCGTCCCATGGTCCACGGGCCAACCAGCGCCGGCTCCGGTTCGCCATCCTTGATCATGGCCACCGCCCAACCCTCGTCATCCTCGTTCTTGATCACGCGCGCGGTCCAGCCATTGCCTTTCCACAGGCGCGGCTCCTGCACGGGCGCGTCGTCGTCCTGGGGGATGTCGTCGGAGAATTCTTCTGTCATGGGGTCGCCTTCATGGTGCGGGCGTCGCCCGAAAGGGCAATGATAGTCGAATTCCACGCATTCCACAGCGCCAGGCACAGCAAGCACAGCGCCCGCCGCACGCCGCGCCAGCCAGGCGCGGCGCATGCCTCCTTTTCAGTTGCATTGCCATTGAAATAACGTTACTATCAGCGCGCGCATATATTGCAACTCAGCATCTTTCTTCGCAGTCCACAGGTATTCCATGATCGCCCGTCACTTCCGCCTCGCTCTTACCGCCATCGCCGCCACCGTGTTCGCCACGCAAGCCGCAGCCACGCCGCTCAGCTCCCAGCAAATTTTGCACGAGTTCAACGCCGTGGTGCTGGCCGACATGCAGTCGCAATCGCACGTCGATGGCCGCACCTGGGTCGGCGGCAAGGTCACCGGCGGCGACTATGCGCAGCACGCGAACGACATGCCGGCCTCGACATACGCCGGCCTGACCGTGATGGGCAACGCGGGCGAGGTCAAGGTCAATGCCGGCGGCGCCGTCATTGGCGGCAACCTGAGCGGCGCGAGCATCAATGCCGGCAGCGCCGTGATCTATGGCGACGTCAGCAACAGCAACCTGAACGGGGCGGCCTGGGTCGGCGGCAGCCTCAAGGGTAGCAATACGAATGGCGGACGCCTGCCATCGCGCGATGGCGCCATGCAGGCCAAGGCCGACGCCGCGCACTCGACCGATTTCGCAGCCCAGCTCGGTGCGCTCTCGACCAGCCTGGCCCAGATGAGCGGCACCGGCAGCAGCGTCACCTTCAACGGCTATGGCAAGGCCACCTTCAACGCCGTGGCCAACGCCAACGGTGTCGCGGTGTTCAACCTGTTCGATGCCGGCGTGTTCAAGGCCAGCGAATTCGAATTCCACCTGGGCAACGCCACCACCGTGATCCTGAACGCGAGTGACGTCAACGCGACCATTGGCGCCAACTTCCTGGGCGGCTCCGCGCAAACCCTCGGCAGCAAGCTGATCTGGAATTTCCAGAACGCCACCAGCATCACCACCAATGCGCAGTTCGGCGGCACCATTTTGGCGCCGTCGGCCCGCCTGACCAACAAGCAGAATATCGAAGGCGGCGTGTTCGTCAGGTCGCTCGACCAGCATGGCGAACTGCACCTGCAAGCGTTCGACGGCAATGTCGACCCCGGCCCGTCGCGGGTACCGGAGCCAGGCACCTGGGCCTTGCTGGCCGCTGGCGCGCTGATGCTCGCCCTCACGCGCAAGCGAACGTCCTCGCCGGGCGTCTGATTCCTGGCGCGACCGGGCTTCAAACGACCGAAGACAGCACAGCGACGAAGCATCATTTAGCTTGGCCGCACGTGAAAACGGCACCGGAGAGAAATCCCGGTGCCGTTTTTTATGCACGTCAAAGCGGCCTTGGTATTGGCCGATGCTCCTGATCAGCGCGGAGGCTTGGACGGCGCCGCATAACATGCGACCGAAATATCGTAGTCGTTGTACGCAGGTCGTTTGTAATAACTGACGGTGCACCTCTCTGTGTTATCAGGAAGACGCTGCGCCAGCGTCAAGTCGCCGCCAACACCATAACGGCAGGACAACCACTTTTCGCTGGGCCGCGTGCTTGTGGTATCGAACGTGACTTGGTAGCCGTTCCGCATCTTTCGCTGCTGCCCGATGTCAGCAGCCGGCTGCGGTCGCCCGCTTGTCGCATCAGCCGACACCAACGGCAATTTGCTTGGCGTAACGCCAATCCAACCTTCGGGCAAAGAAGACAGTTTGATTGCCTCCACGGGAAACTCTTCCAGACAAGGCTTGATTTCGTGGGCGCCGACGTCCACGGCGGCCAACAGCAGGCAGAACGATAGAATCAGTTTCATGGTCACTCGATAAGGGAAAATGCATCTGCGTTATTTGAAGGGTCTTTCCAGCGCTCCCCCAACTGCGTGTCCACCACCTTTCCTTTCGATTTAATCTCACGCTGGACGATACGCCCTGACCCTGGCTGGCTACCATGCCCTTTGAACTGCTCCACGATCCAGAAGCTGTGCCATGTCCCATCCGGGTTGCGTTCACCGAATTTTAAGAAAAAAGCGACGTGGTTGTTGTGCGCATGGCTCGCATACCGACCATTTTCGAACGTGGCAATGGCAGTACCTGCCCAGATGCTCTCCTGCTTGAGGACAGGCGCACCTTCGCGCCACATGCTGCTGTTTGGTAGTTTGGCCTAGCAGCCTGTCGAACTTGGGATCGTCGGCTGCAAAAATACCTCGGACGGTCCATATTTCGCCGCTTTCTCGGCCAATAGCTCGCTATTGGCACTGCGAAATCGTCAAAATCTGGCCTCGCCCAGCTATTTTTTCGCTTCGACTCCCCAAGTCCGACAGGCTGCTAGTGCTGGACCATCAGGGCGCAATTGCCGTCCCCGTACAAAGGCTTACCGATCAATTTTTTCACGCCCGAATAAAAGTGGGTCATCGGCTGGCCCCTATAAAAATATTTATAAAAAACTAATTATATCCTAGCAATGACTATGCCAAATTGTTAATTCCTAAATTGATTGCCACCATGCGTTTTAGCTGGAGCAACCCTCAAAGCCGCTTGGGCGGCAAGGTCTTTGCTCCCGCTTCAGGAAAGCGTGGAATCATTGTTTGCGCTCGGCCACGCATAAAAAAGCCCACCGGAACAGGTGGGCTTTTTTTATGCAAACCGCTGGCGCGGCGGCGCGGGCGGCTGCAACGGCGGACCGGGCGGGGGAATGCGCGGATCGATCGCCGGCCCCGGCGTGTTGTAGGTGAAAGGATTGATGATAATCGGTGGAATCGCCGGCGGCGCCGACGGCGGCCCTTTGGGACCGCCACCGGCGAGCAGGATGCGCAACTGGCGCGCCACGAAGTCGCCCGCCGCCAGCGCCCACCGGTCCCCTGAATAGTGAATAAATTCCATATGCATCTCCATCCGTCAGAGAATTCAGTATAGGCAATAAATTCGAATTTTCAAGGTGAAAAATTGCGTTTTCGGTAAGCCGGCGCCCAGGCCGTGCGCAGCCCCGTTCACCCCGTCAAACGTGCAGCCTGTCGCATCCGCATGGCGCCGCGCCACCCGCACAGCTACAGTGCAAGCGTACCAAGCGACACTCCACGCCAACCCGACCGAGGCTACCGCCATGAAAAAATTCGCTCCCCTGCTGTTGCTGTTCCTGTTCATCCTGGTCGCCTGGGAAGCCATGGCCGGCTCGTCCGGCATGGCCATCAACATCGATGGCGAGCACATCGACGGCCCGCTCGGCGCCCTGCTCGGCGTGTTGTTCGCCGGCGGCGGCCTGGTCGTCGCGGCCCTGGTCCTGCTGTTCGTCGGCTTGCTGCTGGCGGTGCTGTTCGCCGGCCTCGGCGTGCTGGCCGTGGGCGCCCTGGCGCTGGTACTGCTCTGCGTCGGCCTGCTGGCTTCGCCCCTGCTGCTGCCGCTGGCATGCGTGCTGGCCATCGTCTGGTACTTGGCGCGCGAGCGCCAGCCACGCGCCGCGCGCGCCGCGCACGACGCGCTCAAACCCTAAGCCCTCAGCCCTCAGCCCTAAGCGCGGCTCAGGCTGGCCTCGACGGCGGCCATGCCGGCCGCCTCGGCATGCTCGCACACACGGTTGCGCCCTTGCGCCTTGGCCCGGTACAACGCCTTGTCGGCGCGGATCAGGGCCGCATCCGGGCTGGTGTCGCCGGCTTCGATGGTGGCAATGCCGATGCTGACCGTGATCGCGATGCTGCGGCCATCGGCGTCGAGCGGACTGTCGGCCACGCTCTGGCGCAGGCGCTCGGCGTACTGCTGCGCTTGCGTCCCGGTGGCCCCCGGCAGCAGCACCGCGAATTCTTCGCCGCCGACCCGGCCCAGGGTGTCGATCTTGCGCTGGCCGGAACGCATCAGGCCCGCCATGTGGCGCAGCACCGCATCCCCCACCGCGTGACCATGCACGTCGTTGACGTGCTTGAAGTGGTCGATGTCGAGCATCAGCACCGAGGCGCATTCGTCCACGCTGCGCTGCAGCCGCGCGAACTGGTCGTCCAGGCGCGCCATGAACACGCGCCGGTTTGGCAGCCCGGTCAGGAAATCGGTGCTGGCCAGCGCATGCAGTTCGTCGTCGATCCGTTTGCGCTCGGTGATGTCGACCGTCGAGGCGATCACGAAGTCGAGCGACTGGGCGTGTCCCGGCATGACCAGCAAGGTCAGTTCGTGCTGGCGCGCCACCCCATCGACCCGCAGGAAGCTGCTCTCGCACTCGTAGAACAAGGCCCCGCCGGTCAGCGCCACCAGCGCGTCGATGAAGGCGTGCGCGCCCAGGCTGCCGAAGTTCTGCGCCAGCCCCAGCGTGCCGGGTTCCTTGGCGGCGGCGCCCACGTGCGCCAGCGCGGCGCCGTTGACGTCGGTGATGCGCACCAGCGCCGCCAGCCGCGCCGCTTCCCCGGGCCGCGCGCGCAGCCACGGCCCCAGTTCGTCCACGCCGCCCGCCTTCAGGCGCGCCACGGCCTCGCGCGCGCCCGACCAGTCCTGCTCCCACAGCGCCACCGGCGCGTGATCGTACAGGCTGCGAAAACGCTCTTCGCCCACCCGCAAGGCCTGCGCGGACTGGGCCTGTTCGAGGGCGATGCCGGCCAGTTGGGCGGCCTGCTCGATCAGCACCACGTGCGCCGCGCTCGGGTAATGCTGGGTGCGGTGGTAGATCGCAAAGGTGCCCAGCACGCGCCCGGAGGCGCCGCGGATCGGCTCCGACCAGCTCGACGCCAACTGGGCGCGCGCGGCAATGGCGCGATAGTCGGCCCAGTCGGGATGGGTCTGGATATCCTCGACGATGACGCGCCGGCCGCTGGCGGCGGCGCTGCCGCACGAACCGTGGCCGGGAGCGGCCGGCAAGCCATCGACGGCGGCGTTGAAAAAGCCCGGCAGGCTGGGCGCGGCCCCGGTGTGCAGGAAGCGCCCTTCGGCGTCGAGCAGCAGGATCGAGCACAGCATGCCGGGATTGGTCGATTCCACCCCCAGCACCACCGCGCCCAGCACCGCTTGCAGCGGCGCGCCGTGCGCCAGCAGTTCGAGCACGTGGCGGTGCGCGCGCTCGCGCTGTTCGATCTGCTTGCGTTCGGTGATGTCGCGGAACGACCACAGGCGCGCGCCTTCCTGCCCCAGCCGCACCGGGCGCGTCAGCTGTTCGATAAAGCGCCCGTCTTTCAGGCGCAGCAGTTCGCGGTGCTCCTCATGCTCCGCCAGTTGCAGCGAGCGGCTGTACAGCAATGGGCCGGCCTGGGTCAGCTGGGTCAGCAGGTGCGCCACCACGGCGCTGTCGTCGCCCGCCAGGTCGAGTTCGTCGGGGATGCTCCACAGCGCGCGGAAGCGCTGGTTCGAGGCCAGGATGTGGCGGTCGCCATTGTCGACCAAAATGGCGTCGAAGGTCGAGTCGAGGATGCTGCGCATCATGGCCTGGGCCCGCTGCGCGGAGTCGGCCAGCGCCACCAGGCGCCGCTGGCCGGCTTTCAGCTCGCCCGTGAGCGCCTGCGACTGGCGCAATGCGCTGCGGGCCATGGCGCTGCTGCGCGCCAGCATCCAGGTCAGCATGGACAGGATCACCGTTACCGCCAGCCCCAGCGTGAGCACCAGTTGCGCGGCATCGTTGCGCTGTTCGTCGCCGAAGCCGGGACGGGCCTGGACCACCAGCGTCCAGCGCCGCCCGGCGATGGCGATGCGTTGCTCGGTGCGCAGCGCCGCCACGCCCGCCACCCCGGAGACGGCGCCGGCCGCCATCAGCGCCGCCGGCGCGACCTCGTTGCCGTCGTAGACCGTCACCAGCAGGTCGGCCCCGCGCTCGCCGCCCACGTGCGCCATCAGGTCTTCCACGACGAAGGGGGCGTAGATCCAGCCGCGCACCAGGTCGCGCCGCTGGCCGACCTGCTCCGGCGTCTTGCGCCCGACGTACGCCGGCAGGGCAATGAGCACGCCGTCGGAGGCGGCCCGTCCGCGTTCGCGCGCCACCGTCGTCTTGCCCGACATGCTGGGCTGGCCGCTGTCGCGCGCCTGCTCCAGCATCTGGCGCAGCGGCTCTTCGGTCAGCATATCGTGCCCGAGCGGGCGCAGGCGGGCGCCGGTGAACGATTCCAGGAACAGCAGCGGCGCGTACGCGGCGCGCGTGCCGGGCGGCGTGATCGCGTAATCGGGAAAACCGCCCGCGCGCACCCGCGCCAGGTGGGCGGCGCGCCTGGCGTCAGTCAGGGCCGCGATGTAGCCGATCGCCTTCATGCCGGGATACTCGGCGTCGACATGCTGGGCACGCACGAAATCGGCAAATTCCTGGCGCGTGACGTCGTCGGAACTGTTGAACAGCCCCTGCACCCCGCGCAGCGACTGGATATGGGCCGCCATGCGCAGCGCCAGCTGGTTGACCACGTCGCGCGCGGCGAATTCGAAATCGGTGCGCAGGTCGCGCTCGGCGTCGCGCCGCGCCGCATCCCACAGCTGCCAGGTCAGCACCAGGCACAGCGCCATCACCAGCGTGGCCAGCGCGCCGGCGCCCAGCCACGCGCAGCGGCGCGTTCTTGCGGGCGGAGCCGGTACGGCCGGGGAGGAAACGGCAGGGTCCATGGAAGCGATCGTGGGTGCGGCCCGCAGCGGGCCTCTTGCCAACTGATAGTACGTTAGCAACCCTGGCGTTGCAATATGACTGTTGTCAAATGCCCTCGATTAGCCGCATCGCGAACACGATCGGCAGTCCGGCGGCGATCACGCGGCGCGCGGCGGCGCCGTTGTCGTAGGGAATGCGGTAATACACCAGCTCGCGCGCGCTGTCGTCGTACATGGCGTAGCAGGCGGCGCTGTTGCCGTCGCGCGGCTGCCCCACCGCGCCCGGGATCACCAGGTACTGGTGCTGGGGGGCGATGGCGATGCGGGTGCCCGGCACCGGCACGTGCGAGCCCATGCGGCCGTCGTCGGCGCGCCGGTACAGGGCCGGGGTGTGTACATGGCCCGAAAACACCATGCGCTTCTTGGCCGCGCGCAGGCTGCGCTCGGCCGGCTCGAGCCCGGTCACGTATTCCCATTTGACCGGATCGTGGGCGCTGGCGTGGACGAACAGCATGCGCTCCAGTTCCATGCTCAGCGGCAAGGCTGAAAGAAAGGCCATCTGCCCGGTGTTGAGCTGGCCGCGGGTCCACTCGATCACTTCGCGCGCTTCGAAGTGCATTTGCGGACGCGTTTCGTGGGTCACCGAAAAGTCGTGGTTGCCCTGCACCGCCAGCGCCCCGCGCGCCACGTAGTCCATCACGGTCTGCACCACCCAGGCCGGATCGGCGCCGTAGCCCACGAAGTCGCCGGTAAACGCAAACTGGTCGGCCTTGTGGGCGTGCGCATGCGCCAGGCAGGCGGCAAATGCCTCGCGGTTGGCGTGCAGGTCGGTCAGCAGGGCAAGGCGCATGGTGGGGACGGCGTCGCTTGGCGCGCAGTTAAGAATGCTATTTTGGAATCAATGACTGGTGTTCAACTTGATTATAGCGTGGGAAGTGTTGCCAGGCGGCGTGTTCGTGGAGGGAAAAGGGGGAATTGGCCGCGCGGGCCGCCGCCGCCGCCCGCGCGGACCACGATGGCGCTTCAAGCGACTGCGCGCTGGCCCTCCTGCGCCAGGCGCCGTTGCCAGAACCCAGCCCCCGGCCAGCGCTGCTCGTTGGCGTACAAAGCGCGCCGGGTGGCCGCATACGACTGGAAGTGCGCGAGCAGCGACTGGCGGTAGCCCTCCCCCAGTCCGCCGCCCTGCTCCACGTACGCCTGCGCCACCCGGGCGGCGTGGATGCCGGAACTGAGCGCATGCCCGATGCCGAGCGACGAGACCGGGTCGAAGCTGGCGGCCGCGTCACCGGCTGCGGTCCAGGCGGCGTTGGCCGGCAGGCGCGCCACCCGGCTGTGGACCGGATACTGGCGGAACGCTTGCGGCGCCGGCAAGTCCGGCACCAACGCGCCGATATGCCGGCTGGCCAGCGCGTGGCGCCGCCAGGTGTCCGGATCGAGCAAGTCGAGCGTACGCAAGGTGTCGGCGTCGGTCATGAAGGCGAGCGCCGTGCGAGCGCCCGGCAACGGGGCCAGGTAGAACCAGCCCTGTTCGGTGGTTTCGACCAGGGTGCGCTGCATCCGCTCGCCCCCGTCGGCCGGCCCGGCTGCGTAGTAGGCGTACACCCCCACCATGCGGTCGGTTTGCAGCACCGGGCACTGCTGCTGGCGCACCATCACGCTGCTGCGCCCGCTGCAATCGATGATGTAGGCGGCGCCCAGGGTGCGCTGGCGCTCGCCCTGGCGCAGCGCGACGGCCCAGCGCGCGCCCCCGGTGATCCCCAGCAGCTCGGCCGGTTGCACGATCTGCGCGCCGAGCTGGCCGGCCTGTTCGAGCAGCATGCTGTCGAACGCCAGGCGGTCCAGGTGCAGGCCGCTGCCCTGGCCGTTGAACAGGAAATCGCGCACCACCAGCTCGTCGCCACCCCAGGCGGCGGCGTGCGCGTACGATTGCAGATGGCGCTCCTCGAAGCCGGCGCGCGCGATGCCCAGGTATTCCATCAAAGGAAACACGGCCGGCGAGACGGTCTCGCCGGGACGGAAGGGATCGAACAGGCGCCGCTCGACCAGCGCCACCCGCAGCCGCGTATGGCGGCACAGGGTGATCGCCGCGGCGGCGCCGGCCGGCCCGGCGCCGAGGATGACGACGTCGACCTCATCGTCCCCGGCGCGCGCGCCGCCATGGTCAGCGGCGGCTGGTGCGGCCATGCGACAACGTCAATATCTTGCGCGGCTTGTCGCCCTGGCGGGTCTGCGGTTCGGGATCTTCATCCTTGAGGAACCAGGCCGGATAGAAGGTCGAATCGTCGCTGGTGACGAAGCTGCTCACATTGCCGACCGCCACGCTGGCCATGTGGAACTGGCGGTGGTTGCGCTCCTGCTCGGCAAAATACGGATACTGGCGCCCGGACGCCGGGTCGTGGTTCTGGTTGGCCACGAAGCCCAGGTACTTCCACGCGGTGATCATCTGCGTGAAGCTGTTCACGCCGCGGCTGTACATCACCTGCATCCCGGCCGGCACCCCGGTCACCTTCTGCTCCTCGGCGGTGTAGCCGCCGGCGATCACGTTCCACGGGCTTTGCGGCGGCCACCAGTAGGAATAATAGGTCGGCGGCGCCGGAATCATCGTGGCCGGATCCTTGACCTGCGCCGGATTATCGAAATTGATGAACTGGACCGAGCAATCGAAGAAGTCGGCCTGCCACGGAATGGCCATGCGCTTGGTCAGGTCGCCCGGCTCGCAACCGGCGCCCACGGTCGGCGCGCTCCAGTCGACCGGGGCGGTTTCGTCGGCCGACCATGACAGGCCAAATTCGTTGTAATACGCCGCGTCGTGGCGGTGCCGGATCTCGTACGGCGCCGCGTACACGGTCGGGTTGCGCACCGACCAGGTCACTTCGATACCCGGGCACATCGGCTCGCCCACGCAATTGCCGATCCCGGCCTGGTCCAGCGGATGCACATTCGGAATGCGCAAGGCCGGCGCGGTCGGCGAGAACTGGCCCGCCGCCCATTGCTTGAGCAGGAAATACTGGGTATCGGTCAGCACCGAAAACTTGTCGATCACATTGTTGCGCACCGAATTCGAGCCCGAATTCATCGGCACCAGCGGAATGCCGCTCGTTTCCTGCAAGCCGCTGCTGAACAATTGCTGGTTTTCGGTGCCGACAAAGCCGGCCGGCTGCTCCAGGGTGGCGCCGCGCCGCGCCGGCGGATTGCGGAAGTAACTGAGGAACTGCGCGCGCTGCTCGCCGGCCCGTTCGCTGGTATCGTTGGGGTCAAAAGGCGGGTTGATGAAGGCCGTCATCGATGGCACCGTCGCCACCCACTGGTAGTCGGCCATCCGGTTGAGAAAAGGCTTGATGTCTTCCCAGTAGTTGACCTGGTACTGCGGATTCCAGCCGTCCGTCTCCGGCCACGCGCCCAGGTTGTAGACGTCGGGCCGCGCGCCCTGGTACTTGAGCGCGCAGTCGAGCGCCACGTCGTCCCAGGTCGACACATTGACCAGCTGCGGTGCGAACTTGGGCGAGCCGATCACCACCCAGGCCGACAGCGTGACCACGCTCTGGTCCTTGAAGGTGATGGTGGCCGTCACCGGGCCGTCGGCGATATCGTCGTTCCAGGTGTTGCCGCCGCCGAAACCGGTAATGCTCTCGTTGCCGCCCGCGTGGCCGAAGCCGCCCAGCACCAGCAGATTGGCGCGCGAATCGGTGCGGATTTCGCCGAGCGACTTGACCGGCAAGCCCTGGCTCGGATTGGGCGGGGGGAAGGAGGCGTGCTTGTACTCGGGCGGCACCGTGTCCGCCGTAAATTCCACCGGCGCCGCACGCGGCCCGCGCACGCTGCGCGGGCCCGGATCGATGATCAGCTTCTTGCGCGCGTCGTCGCCGACCACGTCGGGGTTGCGATAGCCGGTCACCGGGCCGGCCACATTCCAGGCTTCGGGCGGCTCCTGCCAGGTCTCGTAACTGTTGTACTGGCCGAACATCAGGTCGCCCAGCAGGGGCGTGAAATCCCACCACGCCGCCTTTTTGTTTGCCACATGCACCGACCAGACCACCGATTCGACCAGGTCGCCGGTCAGGTCCAGCTCGATCTCGCCCAGCCCGTCCGGGTTGGACTGCCAGATGCTGAAGGTGGCCGCCTGGCGCTTGATCAAGCCCTTGGCGTCCTTGAACTGGGTCACGCGCCGGGGGACGCCATTGTCGCGAACGGGATCGCCATCGGTGTCCGCTTCGATCGGCAGGCCGCCGATGCTGTCCGGTGCAAGGTAATACGCATCGAGGCTGTTGCCGACGCGGCCGACGCCGATCGACGGGTGAATACGGTAACTGACGGGGGATGGCATGTATCGAGTCTCCTGATTGATGGATGGACGAACCATGTGAGTCAACAGCGGAAAGACTAAAACCACTGCGCAGGCAGTGACAAAACCGGGGGCGCGGTGGTCCACCGGGTCCGGCTGGCCGGACCCGCCAGCGTGCGCTATCGGGGGAGTTGGAGCTGTCTTGAATGTACTACGCGCTCATCGTTTGGACAACAAAAATATTAATAAATTGTCATGCAAAATGAATAGCTGGGTGTGCTGTGCGGGCACGGAAGAAACGCCGCCAGCCGGCATCTGGGGCTTCGGCGCCAGCGTGAGCACGGCTGCGATCGCGACCAGGGGTGGCAGCACCCACAGGCAGGCCAACGCCGCCAGGGAATCGGAATGCGGACACGGCGGTGCGCCATCGCGGTTCGGCAGCTTATTGCCCGGAATGACGGCCAACAAGGCAAACAGCGCCACGTACAGCCAGGCCGAGGCGCCGGCCAGGGGCGCGAACAGCAGCGCGGCCAGCCACCACGGCAGGCCGATATCGCGCAAGCGGCGCGACCCGAGGATCGCCAGCGGCAACAGGAACAGCAGGCGCGCGGCAACGCCACCGGGCCAGCCGTAGATCAGCCAGGGCCCCACCAGAACGAAAGGAACGGCCGGGGCGAGCGCATAGGCGAGAAAGCGCACGCGACCGATCCGCCCGCGCAACTGGAACGGGAGCGGCCGATAGCAGGCCGGCGCGGCGCCGGCGTCGCCGCCGGCGTCGTTCAAGCGCCGCCGGCGTACTGCAGGTAACCGCGCGCGCGCAGGGCGCAGGCCGGGCAGCTGCCGCAGCCGTAACCCCAGGCATGCAGCGCGCCGCGCTCGCCCAGGTAGCAGGTATGGGTGTCTTCCCGGATCAGGTCGACCAGCGCCGCGCCGCCGGCGTCGTGCGCCAGTTGCCAGGTCTGCTTCTTGTCGATCCACATCAGCGGCGTTTCGAGCTTAAGGCGCGTGGCCATGCCCAGGTTCAGGGCCACCTGGAGCGCCTTCATGGTGTCGTCGCGGCAGTCCGGATAGCCCGAAAAATCGGTCTCGCACATGCCGCCGACCAGCACATTCAAGCCACGCCGGTAGGCCACGGTGGCCGCCACGGTCATGAACAGCAGGTTGCGCCCCGGCACAAAGGTGTTCGGCAGCCCGTTGGCCTGCATTTCGATGGCCACGTTGCTGGTCATGGCGGTATCCGAAATCTTGCTGATCACGGACAGGTCGACCATGTGATCTTCGCCCAGGCGCGCATCCCAGTCGGGCTTCAACGCGCGCATCTTGCCCAGCACCGTCGGGCGCACAGTCAGTTCGATGGCGTGGCGCTGGCCGTAGTCGAAACCGATGGTTTCCACGCGCGCATAGCGCGCCAAAGCCCAGGCCAGGCAGGTGGCGGAGTCTTGTCCACCGCTAAACAACACCAGTGCGGTATCAGCTTGTTGCATATTGTATTTTCCAGATCATTAGACGTTCGCCATCATTGCAGCCGATCCGGTAAGATGCCCGGAGCATTTTCCCATTGGAGCGACATGTTTCCCGCAACACCAGACAAAACAACAGCCCGGACGCCGCGTCAGCGACGAATTTTGGCACAGATCGCCGTGACCGTGTGCCTGGCGGCGCCGCCGGCATTGACGCTGGCGCAGGAGACCGAAGCGCCGTCACAGCCAGCCGTGCAGCCAGCCCCGGCGCGCGGCATCGACTACTCGGTCAAGGTGGATGCCCCCGGCCCGCTCGACGACCTGCTCGAAGAAAACCTGGACCTGGTGCGCTGGCAGGGCAACCCCCGCCTCGACCTCGACCAGTTGCAGCGCCTGGTCAAGGCCGTGCCCGAGCAAGCCAAGACCCTGATCGCCACCGAAGGCTACTATTCGCCCAAAGTCAGCGCGGGCCTGGACACCAGCGGCGCCAAACCGGTCGCGCGCATCACGGTCGACCCGGGCCTGCCGGTACTGGTGGGCGACGTCGAACTGGTGCTCAAGGGCTTCGAGCCGGTCGGCCCGGACGCCAAACCGTACAACGCGGCCGACCTGCGCAGCCGCTGGGGCCTGCCGGTCGGGCAGCGCTTTCGCCAGGCCGACTGGGAAGGCGCCAAGCGCAACCTGCTGCGCCAGGTGATGATGGCGCGCTATCCGCGCGCCCAGCTGGTCGAATCGAGCGCCATCGTCGACCCCGACGTGCGCCGCGCCCTGCTCAAGGTGGTGCTCGACAGCGGCCCCGAAGCGCGCTTCGGCGAACTGCGGGTCGAAGGCCTGAAGCGCTATTCGCGCACCATCGTAAGCAACCTCAATCGCATCCGCCCCGGCCAGGAATACAACGAAGCGGCCCTGCAAGCCTACCAGGCGCGCCTGCAGGACACCGGCTATTTCAGCACCGTGGAAGTGAGCGCCGACATGTCGGCCGCGCTGTCGGAAGACATCGACGCCATGACCGACGACCAGAAGGACATCCCGCGCCCGCCGGTGGCCAACCCGGCGATCCTGCCAGTGCTGGTGCGCGTGACCGAAAACAAGCAAAAGAATGTCGATGTCGGTCTCGGTTATTCGACCAATACCGGCGCGCGCGCCCAGCTCAATTACGCCGACCTGGACGTGTTCGGCCTGCGCATGAAAAGCAACCTGATCATGGAGCAAAAGCGCCAGACCGCGCGCGCCGATTTTTACTTTCCGACCACCGAAAAAGGCTATAACGACAGCTTCGGCGCCGGTTTCGAGCGCAACGACCTGCGCGGCGAAGTGACCAACGTGGCCACCGTGGCCGGCCGCCGCGCCTGGGGCACGCCGCTGCTCGAACGCAGCCTGACGCTCGAGTACCTGAGCGAGCGGCGCATGGTCGAAGGCGTGGAAACGCGCCGCAGCCAGAGCGTGCCGCTCACCTTCAGCTGGACCAAGCGCGCGCTCGACAACCTGGTGCTGCCGACGCGCGGCTATGTGCTCAACGCGCAGTTCGGCGGCGCGGTGCTGCCGGTGCTGACCGACGAACGCTTTCTGCGCGCCAGCACCCGCTTCGTCCAATACCGTCCGCTCGGGCCGTCGAGCAACCTGATCGTGCGCGGCGAAGCCGGCGTACTGGCCTCGCGCGACAAGGCCGGCGTGCCGTCGACCTTCCTGTTCCGCGCCGGCGGCGACCAGTCGGTGCGCGGCTACGGCTACCAGGAACTGGGCGTGCGCGAAGGCGACGCCATCGTCGGCGGGCGCTATCTGCTCACCGGCAGCGTGGAATACCAATACTGGTTCAAGCCGCCCTGGGGCGTGGCCTTCTTCTACGACGCCGGCAACGCCGCCGACAAATTCAAGGACCTGAAACCGGAATCGGGCTATGGGCTGGGCGCGCGCTGGCGCAGCCCGGTCGGCCCGATCAACGTCGATCTCGCATACGGACAAGCGCTCAAAAAAGCGCGCCTGCACTTCTCACTGGGCTTTACATTCTGATGACTACCGCCGACACCCCTACTACCCCGCCGGTCCGCCAGCGCCGCTGGCCGCGCCGCGTCGCCGTCGGCGTGGTCGTCACCGGCGCCCTGCTGGGCGGCGCCTACTGGTACCTGGGACGCGAAACCACCCTGCAAATGCTGGTCCAGCGCGTCGCCAACGCCAGCGGCGGCAGCATCGTCGTCACCGGCGTGAACGGCTCGCTGTATGGCGCCATGCACGTCGGTAAAGTCGTCTACCGCACGCCCGAACAAGTCATCACCGCCGAAAACATCAACATCGACTGGTCGCCCTTCCAGTACCTCAGTCGCGGCGTGGCGATCAACAAGCTGCACGTGGCCACCTTGCGCATGGATACCCTGCGCGAAGGCGAACCGGCCAAGATGCCGACCAAGCTGGCCCCTCCGTTCAAGCTGGAAGTGGACGACGCGCGCCTGGCCAAAGTCATCATGACCAACGCCGCCGCGCCGGGCACCGAAACGGTGATCACCGACGTGCGTTTCGACCTCCTGGGCGACCCGACGCAATGGGCGCTGCGCCGCGCCAGCGCCGTCACTCCGTGGGGCAAGGCCATGGCCGACGCCAGCATCGGCGCCAACCATCCGTTCAAGCTGGCCGGCACCGCCAGCCTGACCCAGCTCGTGGTCCCCGCCGGCCAGCAGCCGGCGCAGATCAAGCTGGGCGTGGGCGGCGACCTGGTGACGACGCAACTCGACGCCACGGCGGTATCGGGCAAGGCCAGCGGCGACGCCAAATTCACGCTGGCGCCGTTCGATGCGATTCCGTTGCGGGCCCTGACCATCCATGGCAAGAATATCGACCCGGGCTTTTTCAATCCCGAACTGCCGAAGGCCGACCTGTCGCTGGCGATCACGGCGCGCATCGAAGCGAACCGCAACATCGCCGGCAGCGTGGCGATCGACAACGCCGGCGCGACCGGCCCGATCGACCTGCAACGGCTGCCGCTGCGCGCCATGCGCGGTGAACTCAAAGGCAATCTGTCGGCGCTGGAGATCGGCGCGGTATTGATCGACCTGGGCGAGGCCGGCAAATTCACCGGCAGCGGCACGGTGGCGCGCACCGCGGCCGACAAGGGAATCGGCACGGCCGGCTTTGCGCTGCACACCGACGGCATCGACATCAAGCGCCTGCACAGCCGCATGAAGTCGACCAGGATCGCCGGCGACATCACCGTCGCCAACGAGGGCAGCACCCAGACCTTCACCACCAGGCTGGTGGAAGCGGGCATGCGCCTGGAAGCGAAAGCCACCCTGGCCGACAACGTGCTGAGGGTAGAGCAGGCGCGCCTGGCCGCCGGCGCCAGCAGCGTGAATGTGAACGGCAGCGCCAACCTCGGTGGCAAGCGCGAATTCAAGCTCGCCGCCAGCGCCGTCAAGTTCGATCCGTCCGCCTTCGGCGACTTGCCGAAAGCGGACATCAACGCCGACATCAACGCCGCCGGTGCTTTGTCGCCGGCGTGGAAAGTGGCGGCCGATTTTGCGCTGCGGCCAAGCCGCCTGTTCGACCAGCCGCTGTCGGGCAAAGGCAAGCTCAATGCCGACGCCACCCACATCAGCGGCGTGGCCGCCACGCTCGCACTGGGCAAGAACACGGCGGAACTGGCCGGCTCGTTCGGCGCAGCGGGCGAAAAACTCACCTGGAAGGTCAACGCCACCGACCTGGCGGCCGCGCGCAGCGATTTGTACGGTGCGCTGGCGGCCAACGGCGTCGTCACCGGCACCATGGCCGCGCCGCGCACCACGTTTGAAGTCGACGCCACCAGCCTTGGCTGGGTGGCGGCGGCGCGCAAGGCCAATAACAGCCTGCTGCACGCGACCGGCGAAGCATGGCTAGGGTCGGGAGCAACTGCAGGCGCGGTCGACCTCAAGGCGGCCGGCACGGCGCAGCGCTTCAATCCGGCCGCTTTCGGTTCGCCCCTGGCGGGCAGCATCAACGGCAGTTTTGATGTCACCGGTCGCTCCGGCCCCGACTGGCGCGGCAACCTGGATCTGGCCTTGCAGCCATCGACCCTGGCCAACTCGCCGTTCTGGGGCCACGCCAAGGTGGCGGCCGACGCAAAACACGTCTCGAACGCCGACGTCGACCTGCACGTGGGGCCGAACATCGTGGCCGCCAAGGGCAGCTTCGGCGCCGCGTCCGACAAGCTTGACTGGCGCATCGACGCGCCGCAACTGGCCGCACTCGGCCCCGACTACGGCGGCGTGCTCAAAGGCGCGGGCACTGTCTCGGGCACGATGGCCGCGCCGGCCGTCAGCGCCGCGCTGGAAGGCCAGAACCTCAAGGTGCTCGGCAAGCACCAGGTCAAGACCCTGCGCGCGAGCGCCAATCTTGGCAGCGGGCGCGGGCCGGACGATCCGCTGGTGAGCGACATTGCGATTACCGAGTACGTCAGCGGCGACACCCGCATCGACAGCGCGCACCTGCAAACGAGCGGCACGCGCGGCGCCCACGCGCTGCGCCTGGACGCGCGCAGCGAAAGTTTTGATGCCGCCGGCGAGATCCGCGGCGGCTGGGCCAACAGCGCCTGGACCGGCACCGTGGCGGCGCTGCAGAACAAGGGACGCTACGCGTTCGCGCTGCAGGCGCCGGTTCCGCTGCGCATCGCGGTCGCTCCCGGCGAGGGCGTGGCCGGCCTGGCCAGGCCGCAGCAGATCAGCATGAGCAACGCGGTGATCAAGCTCCCCAACGGCAGCGTGAGCGTGCAGTCGCTCGACAAGAACGGCCCGCACTGGACCAGCAAGGGCGCGGCGGCCGGCGTGCCGCTGACCTACCTGGCGCAATTCTCGCCCGGCATGCGCGACGCCATCAGCGGCAACCTGCTGCTCGGCGCCGACTGGGCGCTCGACATGCAGGCGCCAAATGGCGCCACGCCGGCCCTGAACGGCATGCTGCACGTGTTCCGCGAAAGCGGCGATGCGATCGCCGGCGCCGATGTGCCGGTGGTGCTGGGACTGCGCACGCTCGACCTGCGCGCCGACATCACGAGCGGCGCGCTGCGCATGCAGGCCAAGGTCGACGGCACCCGCATCGGCCAGGCCAATGTCGACGCCACCGCGCAAATGCTCGAAGGCCGCCTGGGCAACGCCAGCCCCCTGAAAATGACGGCCAACGCCGACATGGTGTCGATCGCGTGGCTGGCGCCCTTTACCGGGCAACCGGGGCTGGAACTGGACGGCGCGCTCAAACTGGCGCTCACCGGCGGCGGCACGGTCGGCACGCCGACCCTGAACGGCAACGTCAACGGCGACAAACTGGCGCTGCGCTGGGCCGAACAGGGCGTCAAGCTCGGTAACGGCCAGTTGCGCGCCCAGCTCACCGGCGACCAGCTGCTGCTGCAACGCCTCAGTTTCGATGGCGTGCAAGGCACGGCGGTGGCCGACGGCGCGGTGCGCTTTGCCGGCGGCGAAGCGACCATGCAGTTGAAACTGGTGGCCGACAAGCTCGAAATCCTGTCGCGCCCCGACCGCACCGTGATCGTCAGCGGCCAGAGCACCCTGATCCGCGACGCCAAGCGCTTCTCGCTGGAAGGCAAATTCAAGGCCGACCGCGCGCTGATCGAACTGGCGCCGCAGGGCCGCCCTACCCTGTCGGACGACGTGATCGTGTTGGGACGGGCCGGCGTGGGCACGCCGGCGGTCAAGGCCGAGCCAAGCATGCCGCTGACGATGGATGTGGAAGCGGACCTGGGCGACGCCTTCCGCCTGCGCGGCATGGGCATCGATGCCGAACTGGCCGGCTCGCTGCGGGTGCGCACCACCGGCGGGCGGCCGCCGCGCGCCAACGGCTCGATCCGCGTGACCAGCGGCACGTACCGGGCGTATGGACAGAACCTCGATATCGAACGCGGCGTGCTGACCTTCAGCGGCCCGGCCGACAATCCGGCCCTGAACATCCGCGCGGTGCGCCGCCGCCCCGAAAGCGAGCAGCTCTCCGAGACCAATGTGGAAGCGGGCGTCGAAGTGCGCGGCTCGGCCCTCTCGCCAGTGGCCAAGCTGGTGTCGACGCCGTCGGTGCCGGACAGCGAAAAACTGTCATGGCTGGTGCTGGGGCATGGGATGGAAGCGACGTCGGGCAACGAAGCGGGCCTGCTCAGCGCCGCCGCCGGCGCCCTGCTGGGCGGCTCGGGCAGCGGCGGCGGGTTCCAGTCGCGCCTGGCCAATTCGCTCGGCGTCGATGAACTGGGACTGTCGCAGGCCAAGGGGCTCGAAAGCACCGTGGTCACGGTCGGCAAGCGCATTTCGTCGCGCGCCTACCTCAGTTTCGAGCAGGGCGCGACGACCGCATCGAGCCTGGTGAAGATTCGCTACAAGCTCAATCCGCGCATCACCCTGCAGTTCCAGACCGGGACCAACACCGCGCTCGACGTGCTCTATTCGTGGGCCTTCGACTAGGCTGGTGCTTGCTTAGTGCAGGAAAAAGGTGCTCGGCTTCGGGTCGGGCACCGGATCGTCGTCCTGCGGGTGCTTGACCGGCTGGTGATGCGGGTGGGGATTGTCGAACGGCTCGGGAGATGGTTCATCGACCGGCACGGGGTCCGGTGCGCGGTGGGCGTCGATGGTTGCTGGGTTCATGGGACTCGCTCCTGGTTGGATAGAGCGGAGACACTATCATAAGCGTCGCGGCGGGGCCGTACGCTTGGACAGTTGTCGGGGGGCGCCATCGGCGGCCCCTGTGGCGTTTTTGGCTTGGCTACGGCTTGGCGTTCTTGACGTATTTGTCGAGCCAGGAATTGGTCTCGTGGAGCATGTGCATGATCGACTCGCGCGCGCGGTAAGCGTGGCTTTCGTTGGGCAGCATCACCAGGCGCGCGGTGCCGCCCAGGCCCTTCATGGCCTGGAACATGCGCTCGCTCTGCATCGGAAACGTGCCCGAATTGTTATCCTGCTCGCCGTGGATCAGCAGCAGCGCATCCTTGATCTTGTCGGCGTTATTAAACGGCGACATGGCCTGGTACACCTCCCTGGCCTTCCAGAACTCGCGCTCCTCCGATTGAAAACCGAACGGCGTGAGCGTGCGGTTGTACGCCCCGCTGCGCGCCACGCCGGCCTTGAACAGGCGCGTATGCGCCAGCAAATTGCCGGTCATGAAAGCGCCGTACGAGTGCCCGCCGATGGCGATGCGGTGGCGCTCGGCCACGCCGCGCCGCACCACTTCATTGACCGCCGCTTCGGCGTTGGCGACCAGTTGCGGCAGGTAGCTGTCGTTCGGTTCGGCGTCGCCAGCGCCGACGATCGGCATCGACGGGTTATCGAGCACCGCGTAGCCCATCGCCAGCATCGGCGCCGGTCCCCAGTAACTGATGGCGTTGAAGCGGAATGGCGAGCCGGTGGTCTGGCTGGCCGCGCTGGCGCTCTTGAAGTCCTGTGGATATGCCCACATCAGCAGCGGCAGCGGGCCGTCGCGCTTGGCTTCGTAATTCGGCGGCAGCATCAGGGTGGCGGTCAGGTCGACGCCATCGGCGCGCTTGTAGCGGATCTGCTCCTTTTGCACATCCATTAACTGCGGGGTCGGATGCGGGAAGTTGGTCAGCGCCGTCAATTGCGCCGCGCCGCTGCGTTTCAGGTCGCGCACATAAAAATTCGGCCGCTCGGTGGGCGACTCGCGCGTGGTCAACAGGCGCGAGCCGTCGTCGCTGAGCACCGTCACGATGCTTTCGTAATACGGCGCCTCGCTCTGGAACAGGCGTTCCTTGGCCTTGCTGGCCAGGTTGAAGCGGTCGAGGAAGGGGCGGTCGCCTTCGTTCGAAGCGCCGCTGCCGCCCAACAGGATGGTCGAATCGGCGCCGATCACCAGGCGCGGACGGCCGGCGGCGTCGGGCATGGTGACCGGTGAGCCGGGATTGTTGTAGCGGTCTTCGGCGGAGTACGAAAACAGCAACTCGGGGGCCACCGTTTGCTGTTCCGGGCGCAGGCGCCAGATCTTGACGGCGCGCGTCTTGTACCAGCTTTCGCCGAGCAAGGCCACGTCGTCATTACCCCAGACCACGCGCTCGTAGCGCGAACCGAGTTTGGCCAGCACGGTCGGTTCGCCCGCGAACGGGGCGGCGTGGGCGTAGACGATGTCGCGCA
Source organism: Massilia sp. CCM 8734 (assembly GCF_011682155.1). NCBI lineage: Bacteria > Pseudomonadati > Pseudomonadota > Betaproteobacteria > Burkholderiales > Oxalobacteraceae > Massilia > Massilia sp. CCM 8734. Next base: position 167,731 of record NZ_WHJI01000012.1, on the reverse strand, counting down.
CCTCGGCCGCTTTGGCCGGGTCGCCCCCATCCTGCGCTTCGGCCCAGACCAGGGTGGCCGGGGCGTCGACGCGCCAGCTGACCTTGCGCACGCCGGCCGACACGGCGTCGTTCCCGGGCGGCAGACCTTCTTCGAGCGGCTTGTTGACCACCAGGTGCACCTGCTTGCCGGCCAGGTCGCGTACATCGACCTTGCGCGGAAAGGCCGATGCCGGCACCACGTAGGAGAAGGGGCGCTGCAGCACGGACGACAGCAGCAGCTTGCCGTTCGGCGCGACCGACACGTCGGTGTACAGTTCCGGATTGCCGATCAGGCGCAACTTGCCCGACAGGTCGACCAGCGCCAGTTGCGAGCTGGCGTAATGCTCGAACAGGCGCGCGTCTTCTTCATTTTTGAGCAGGTCCTGGTAGGTGCGCAACTGGCGCGCGCCGACGCTGACCTGGCTGTCCTGCAAAATCGGGCCGCTTGGCACGCCGGTCGCTTGCGGCGCCTTGCCGCGCCCGATCGGCTTGAAATGCACCAGCAAGCCTTTGGCGTCCGGCATCCAGGAAAACCCGGAGCCGCCCAGGTAGGACAGCGGCTGCGCGGTCAGGCGGCGCGCGATGCGGGTGTTGATATCGACCAGCCACAGTTCGACGCCGGATGCGCCATCGCGGTCGGCGTAGGTGACGTGGGTAAACGCCAGGTAGCGCTGATCGGGCGACCATGCCGTGTCGGCCAGGCGCAACTGCTTGGGCAGGCCCATGATCTTGATTTCCTTCTGGGTCGCGATATCGAGCAGCTTGAGGCCCGTGCCGAAACTGAAGCGGCTCGGCGAATAGGTGCGCGGATTGATGCGCAAGCCGGCCAGTTTGAGTTCGGGCTGCGCCACCTCGGCGATGCTGGGCAGGGCCGGCGTATCGACCATCACCGCCAGGTTGCGCTGCGGGGACAGGCCCAGCGCCGGTGCGCGCGGCGCGTCGACAATGGCTTGCAATTGCGCCGGCGGCAGCTGGTACTGGGAATGCGCATTCGGCGTGGCGGCGAGCAGGGACATGGTCAGCGGGACGATCGGGAGGCGGTGGCGCATGGAGGGGTCTCGGGTGTAGGCGATCCTCCATCTTGCGCACTCCTGGCGGGCTTGTCAATCCGCTCTTTTCCGGTATTTACGGGGCTTAGGACATGCGGGGTGGGTGAAATCAAGGCTCTACGGCGGGCGTTTATAATGCGTGTTTCCGGACCGGATTCGCACACGCCATGTCAATTACCACTATCGCACTGCTGGTGCTCGCCCCCTTTCTGGTGTGGCGCTTTTACCAGCGCCTCAAGGCCATGATGATGCGCCAGCGCTCGATCGTCTCGCGCCATTACACGGGGCTGGGCGTGTTCGCGGCGATGATCCTGGTGGCCGGGTCGGAGGTGATGACACGTTTGCCGCTCCTGGGCTGGCTGGCGGTGGGCACGGCGGCCGGCATCGCGTACGGGATCTGGGGGCTCAAGCTGACCAGATTCGAAAACGACACCTGCTACTTCACGCCGAATGCGCGCCTGGGGATGGTCATTGCGATGCTGTTTTTCGCAAGGGTGATGTATATCGGGGTGGAGATTTATGCGAACCAGGGCAGCGGCGTGCCGACGCCGGGGTTCACCGACAGTTTTATCACCTTGCTGGCGCTGGGGCTGACGGCGGGGTATTTCGGGACGTATTCGGCGGGGTTGATCCGCTGGCGCCGGGCGTTGAAGAAGGCGGTAAACGCGGCTTAACCGCCGCAAATTTTCGCTCCACCACTGCCGTCATTCCCGCGCCGAGGGCCGCCTTGGCGCGGGAACGACGCTACACCACCGCCGGCGTCACACGCCGCTGCAGCACGAAAATCGGCTGCGCCCATGGCATATCCTTCTTCTTCTTGCTGGTAATGAGCGTCAGCTCCGACGGGTCGTACACGTCCGTGTTGTGCGTCAGCGGCGTCGTCATCAGATACTGCGCCTCGGTGTTCTTGAGGAACTCGCCCACCAGCTGGATATTCCGGATATCGAGGTGCGCAAACGGTTCGTCGATAAACACAAACCCACCCGACCCATCTTCGGATTTGAGCAAACCAATCAGCAGCACCAGCGACTTCATCACCTGCTGTCCGCCCGACGCTTCGCCGTCGTTCATCCCGATCTGGTCCTTGCCGTCGAACTTGAAGCGCACGTGCAGGCCAGCCTGCGACAACTGCACGTCTTCGTTCTCCAGCTTGACCGGGTCGGCATGCACTTCGATCCCCGCCAGTTCCCCCAGCTCCTTGATGTTCTTGCTGTAGGTCTTGATGGTGTAGCGCAGCCGCTCGATGTACGCGCCACGCGCATTCGCGGTCGCATCGATCGCGCGGTTGTTCTGGTAGCGCCGTTCGTCGGTCTCGGTCTGGCGGCCCTGCAACTGCTCGTTCAAGCGGTGATGCTGGTCGATGACCGTGGCGTCCAACTCCCAGTCGTCGCGCGCCAGGCTGTGTTCGAGCGAGGACACGCGCAGGTCGACCTGGTGCGCGTTCTGGTGTTCGGCCACCAGCGCCGCGCGCCGCGCCAGTCGGCGCCAGCCTTGCGGCAGATGGCGCCAGGCGCGCCGCAGGTCCAGCAGCGCGCGCGCATGGTCGGCGCGCTGTTCGATCTGGCGCTTGTGACCGAGCCGCAGGCCGGCTTCGGCCTCTGACAGGGTCATGCGCGCGTTCTGCCATACCGTGTCGGCGCGCGTGCGCGCCACCGTGGCCGCTTTGGTCAGCGCCTGCAATTCGCCCAGGCGCGTGCCCACATCCATGCGTTCGGCCTTGAGCGGCACGGTGCTGCGCAACGCTTCGTCGAATTCCGCCTGGCGCGCGGCCAGTTCCTTGGCCGCGTCGACACCGGCGATGCGGGCCTTGAGCGCGCCCACTTCCGACGCAAGTTTGCTGACGCTGATGGTGAGCGCGTCTTCCTGCGCTTCCAGCGCCGGCAGCGACTTTTGCAGCGCTTCCATGCGCTGGCCGCGGCCGGCGGTGCCGAAGCGGTAGCGCGATACTTCGACGAACAGCGAACGTCCGCCGCGCCGTTCGCGGTGATACGCGTCCGGCGTGATCCACTCGGCGTCGCGGTGCAGCTTGAAGCCCTTCTCCACCGAATCGACACGCTCGATGCGCGCCAGCTGGTCGATCAGCCATTGCGGAGCGGCGGCCGAAAAACGCACCACCGACAGCAGGCTGTCGTCTTTCGTTACGGGCGCCTTGATGCACTCGGGGACGATGAAGTGGCGATAGCGCTCCTTCTCGGCCAGCCGGTAGGCGGCCGCCGCATCCTTGGGACGTTCGAGCAGCACCACGGAGGCATACCCGCCCAGCACACCTTCGACCGCGCCCTGCCATTTGGGGTCGGTCACTTCGACGATATCGGACAGCATCGCGTGCGGGATGCCGTCGTCGCGCAAGGCGCGGCGCATGGCGCGCACGGCGTCCGGCTCGGGCATGGCGGTCTTGCCCTGCAAGGCCGAGATGGTCGACTTTTCGGTCAGGATGCGGCTGGCCAGCGCGTCGCGCGCCAGGCGCTGGCGCGTCAGTTCGGCTTCTTTCTGGTCCAGCTGGGCCGCCACTTCGGCGATGTCCGCCCCTGAATCGGCGGCCAGCTTTTGCAGGCGCTCCTTCTGTTCGAGCAGGCTGTCGAGCGGTTTTAACTTGGCGTTCACTTGCGTGAGGCGGCTGCCCAGGGCGGTCGCTTCCTGCTCCAGCAAGGTCTCCTGCTGCTGCGCGTCCGACAGCGCTTTTGCCTGCGCGGCGACCGCGTTGCGCTTTTCGATCAGCTGCGTGTCGGCTTGCGCCATCGGTTTGCGGGCTTCGCGCAGCGCGCGGCTGGCGTTGGCCGCCTTTTCGCGCGCTTCGTGGTACTCGAGGCTCGGCAACACCTCTTCCAGCAAGTTGCGGCGTTCCTTGTGCAGGTCTTCCCACTGGTGGTAATTGGCCACGCGCAGGCGCAGGCCTTCCAGGTTGGTGCGCGAGGCTTCCAACTCGGTTTCGAAGCGTTTCAGCTCCGTTTCGGTGTCGCGCTGATGGCGCTTGGCTTCGTCGTAGGCGTCCAGCACTTCCTTGTCGCCGAAGACCTGGAACACCAGGTCGAGCAACTGGCGCGGCGCGTATTCGCACAGCTTGTCGGTTTCGCCCTGCTCCAGCGCCAGCACCTTGGCCATGGCCGGCGACAGGCCGGCGTTGTGCAGGCGCTTGCGGTAGTTCTCGACGCCCAGCCAGTCGGTGGCGTCGCTCACTTCCTCGATCTGGATATTCCCCGGACGCATAAGGTACTGGCGCTTCCAGTCGCCGCCGTTCTTTTCGATCTTGCAGAACAGGGTGACTTCATCGTCGCTGAAAAAACCGGAGCTGCGGAACGGCCGGTTCGACAACTGGCGCCCCACCGCCTTGTTGTCGACCACCGAGCGAATCCACGCGGTCTGCTGGCCGGAGTGGCGCGCGTAGTGCTTGTAGGTGCGGCCCATCGAGCAATCGAGGCCGAACAGGGTGCGCAGCGCGTCGAGCAAGGTGGTCTTGCCGGAGCCGTTCTGGCCGGCGATGGTAATGATCTTGGCGTCGAGCGGGATGTTCTTGATCCGTTGCCAGTAATCCCAGTGGACCAGTTCGAGCGATTTAATGTGGAACATGGGCTAGCCTCAGGTTGGGGTATCGGCGGCGGGGTCACTATCGGCCACCGGCTCGATAGGGATGGCCGAGACGGCGTCGGTGACCTTGTCGGCTACGGCGTCGGCTACCGCGTCGGCTACCGCGTCGGCGTCGTTGGCAGCCTCGCTCATGACCGGCTTGGGCACGGCCACCACCGGCGCGCGCTTGAAGACGTCGGCCAGGGCGCCGTTGATGATGCGCTCCTTGAGCACGTCGGTATCCATCAGCAGGTCGAGCAGCGCGCCTTCGAGGATCACGTCGCCGCGCCGTTCGATGAAGCCCATGCGCGAGAGCGCGCCCAGGTTCATGTCCATGCGCGTCTTTTTACCGAGCTTGTCGCCGAAGTCGGACAGTAGCGCGGTGTACGAAATGCCGATCGACGTGTCTTCCGCGCGCGGCAGCGGCTTGTCCTTGTCGAACAGGTCGTTCTGGTCGTCGGTGGCGTTCTGGTGGGTCTCCTGGCGTTCGCGCTTGGGCAGGATGATCTGCGCCCACAGCACCACCAGCAGCGCCACGCCATCGCGCGTGAGGCCGAAGTTATTGTTTTGCCAGATGTCCTTGGCGCCGAAGATCTTCGGTTCCACCGCCCGGTGCAGCGCCAGGGTCACATGGTCGGCATACACGTTGTCGAGCAACTTCAGGCCCGATTCGAGCAGGCGTTTGTCGACTTCGGCGCGGAACAGTTCATCGGACAGCACGCGCTTGACCAGGCGGTCGTCGCGGCGCAGGGTCTGATGCGTCAGCAGGCGCGCAATCAGGATTTGGGAGTCGTCATTTATCATCGGCCGGGGCGCTTTCCAGATCAAGTGAGAGGGTGGCGATCGACATCGCGAATACGTGCGGGTCGTTCAGCTGCACCATCTCGTCGGTGGGCGTGAAGGTGATCGGCAGGCGCGCCAGTTGCGCCGTGGCGCCCTGCAGGCTCGCTTCGGCGGCGTCGCCCAAGAGCGGCAGCATGGAGGCGCGGTACGAAGCCACCGCAAAGCTGGCCGGCAGCAGCGAATCCTGGATCGGCACCGTTTTCGGGCCGTGCTCCGAGAAGCTGGGGAAGTTACCGAGGTTGGCAAAATCGGCCAGGCGCGCCAGCCAGTCATCGAGTTCGGCCTGGATCGCCGGGCCGTCGTTAATCGTCAGCGGCGCGTCCTCGCCTTGCGGCAGGCCGGCCGGGCCCGTGGCGGGGCCGCGTTCGGCCAGCAGTTCGGTTTCGGCCACGTCGATCATTTCGGCCGGGGTGACGAACAGCGGCATCAGCGGGCGGTCGATCGCGCCATGCGCCAGGCTCGATAAGTCGTCGTGCGCCAGCAGCCAGCGCTTGACGTCCGTGGTCGACAGGCCGGACTGGCCCAGGTGCACGCGCTGGCGCTCGATCTGATTGAGCGCGCGCGAGAACATGCCCTGCATGTTCAGCAGCGCGCTCTGGGCGCGGCCGATCGCTTGCGCGGCCTTGTGGGTGGCCGAATCGGCGCGTTCGTCGCTGGTGATCGCGCGCAGGATCTCGGAGCCCTTCTCGACCCAGTCGCAGGCCATGTGCCACTTCGCTTGCGAGGTGCGCAGGCGAAATTCGGAACCGGAGGCGATCGCATCGCGAAACTCCTCGGTCAGTTCGACCAGGCGCCCCAGCAGGTGTTTGAGCTGTTCCACGGTGACGCCGCCCACGGCCTGCGCGCCGGCCACTTGCGAGAGCAAAAAGCCCATCTCGGCGTCGTCGTCGGCCTGGCCCATCGACAGCAGGGTGTCGAGCGAGGAGAGCACATTGCGCGCCATCGGCGTGACGCGGTACACGGCGGCCTGGGCGTCCCAGGCCAGCAGGCTGTGCGAGCGCAGGCGGGTGAGCACCGTTTCCAGGCTTTCGGGAATCAGGTAGGCCAGCTTCTGGTTGATGTCGGCCCGCGAAAACGCGGTGGTGCTGGTATCGGCCGCCAGTTCGCGCAGTACCAGCAGGCGGATCAACACGCCGTCGGCGCCGCCGTGAAACAGTGCGGTGAACGCTTGCAGGGTCGGTTGCGCCCGCTTCAAATGAAAGACTTGCTCGATCTCGTCAGCCGAGATGCCGGCGTGAAAGTGCGCCTGCAGAGAGTCGTGGTCGTTTTGCCCTAAAGTCAGTGGTTCTGCAGCCACGCCTGCCGTTGTTTCCATCATCGTGTTCCGGTACCAGTTTCTTGCTTGCGGCTAAGGTCTGCCGTTGGGGGCGTCAGTATATCAGTTAAGCCAAGGCAATCTGTCCAAATGTGCCGACCCTGTTTGCAATCTTGTTTCATAATTGCAAGATGTATTGAAACTAAAGTAATATCACATCATTAAGAGGAGAGATGCGTGAATCACGAAGAGTTGCAAAGGATTACAGCCTTGCCCGATTATTTGCCGTCTCCCCAGGTGGAAAAGGAACTCGCCTCCCTGCTGCGCTCGTTCCGGCATGGGATGCCGGACGCGCAGGAAAAGCTGTTGATGATGGAAGCATTGGCGCAACTTGCAGACAGGCAATGGCAAACCTATGAAATCCTGCCGCATGCGGCCAGGAAGCGCCTGAGCGCGTTTGCGATCGGCGTCTGGGAGCGGCGCTCCTTGGCGTCGACCGCGCTACTGATCAGCATTATCCGCACCCTGGGGCTGGCCGATGCGTTGGCGTTCGCCACCTCGCTCGATCCCCAGACGCTCGACACCATCATCGCCGCCGAACTGCGCGAGGCGCTCGCCGAATTCGGCGACACAGTAGGCAATCCGTACACACAGATCAAGCAACGATAAGCATCGCCCCGCTGACGGGCCTGTATTCAGGCACGCGCCGAGCGGGCAAACAGCGGCAAGGCCAGCGCCGCGCACACCGCCCCGACCAGCCACCCGCCAGCCCATGCTTGGTCGGTAGTGGCGATGCCGCAGCTTATTTCGCCCCTGATTTTTCGGCGGCTTCGAGCTCCCTGAAGTAGGCCGCCTCGAATTTGCCAAGATCCATGCCGCGCAGTGCCGCATTGAACGACTGCTGCAGGCTCAGCCCCACTTTCGTGCGCTGGAAGCAGATGTGCACCGCCATCTCGCCGAGGATATTGTCGTGAAAAACGACCTGTTCGCGCTGACGCGCGAACTCAGGGGAACTAAACAGCAGGTAACGCAGCACGGCCTTGTCGATGACGATCGCGGGCACCCGCACCGCCAGCAGTTTCTTGAGATTGAGCAGGTCGCCGCGCGAGAGGTCGGCGCGGATCTTGCCCTCCTTGACCAGCGCGTCGAAGGGGGCGCCATTGGCGTAGCCCGCGACCACGCCGATCTTCATGCCGGCCAGGTCGCCCACGCTGTGCCAATGCAAGGGCGTGCTCTTCAGATAAGCCAGGCCGACGATGCTGGTGCTGATCGGCGCCGACAAGTGACAATCGCGCGCGCGTTCTTCCGTGTAGTAGGCCGGGAAATAACCGGCAAACCGGGGATCGTCGTGGCCGAGCTGCACGGTCCTTCGCCACGGAAAATACGCGAAGCGCACGGTATAGCCAAAACGCCCCGCCGCCGTCGCCACCACCGCGCTTGCCGCGCCGTCCAACGGCAAACGCGCCCCGGTGTAGGGCAACCAGTCTGTGCTCGCCAACAACATCTCGGGCGGTGAAGCGGCCGCCCTGGCGCCGCCGCCCGTGCCGGCGACCGCGCCCAGGTTCAGCACGCAGCACAGCGGCAGTGCCAGCAGGCGAGCGGGAAGTCGGCAAGGCGTCATCAATCGGACTCCGGGTGAGGCGCGGCGGGTTAGTTGTTACTTGAAACGCAACAGTACTGTCTCATTACGCGCCGTTATGTCATTTGATGCAGTCAGATTAACATGGGCTGTTGCATTGCTCGCGGGTGTGCTAGGACAATTTATCCGCAGCCATCCCAACGCGCGCATCGAGGTGTGCGTGGCGCGCAGCGCCGAGTTGCAGCGGCGCGTGGCGGCCGGCCAGCTCGAGCTGGCGATTGCCTGGGATGCCGGCGCGGACGGGCTGGCCGGCGAACGCCTTGCCACCCTGCCCCTGCACTGGATCGGGCCGGCCGGGTTCGATCCGCTGCTTGCCGGGGGAGAGGGACCGCTGCTGCTGGAGGCGCCGTGCGCGCTGCGCGACATCGCCACCGATGCCATGGACCGGGCCGGCATCCGCTGGCGCTGTGGGCGGGGTCGGCTGCGGGGCTGGGGATGACCATCCGCACGCGCATCGGGCTGCCGTCAAACCTGGCGCTGCTCGATCCGGTGGCTGGCAAGCTGCCGGCGTTGCCGAGCATCAGCCTGACGATGCACCGCCCGACGGGCGACGAGAATGCCTTGAGCACGCTGCTGGCGCAATTGCTGCGCCAGGCGGTGCGCGAGCTGGCCGAGCCAACCCGCCAGCACCTGCGCACGGCCTAGTCCGGGCCTGCGGGTGTGCATGCCGGGCCTCGCAACGGCTATTTTTTGTTGATCTTGTCGACCGTCTGTTCGATGAACTCGCCCTCTTCATCGCTGTAGCGCAATTGCACCGGATACCAGTCGTGCCCCGGCGCCAGCCACAGGTCGACGGTCTGGTCCTTGTCGCCCGGCGGCGGAGCCTTGGACAGATGAACGGCCTCGACTTCACCGAGCCCGGTCGCAATCTTCTCGCGCTTGATCACCTTGAACGACCACGGCTGCGCATCCTTGCGTCCCGCCACGAACAGGCGCCATTCCGACCCCGGCGTAAACTTGTCCGGCTGGGCGCGCGCCAGCGCGGCCAGTTGCCACTGCGCGCTGCTGCGGTCCTGCTCGCCGCCGAGCAGGGGAAAGGTATCCTTGCCAGCGCTGAAACTCAAGGTCTTGGCGCCCCGGTCGAAGGTGGCCGTGGTCGCTTCCTTGCGGAAACGCTTCTCGACAAACTGCGCCGGCGCGATGCCGTAGGTATCGACCGTGCCTTCGCTGCGGCTCTCGAGGATCTTGCCGAGCATTTGCGCGCGGGTTTCATTGACCAGGCTGTACTTGCCATCGCCCGCGCGCCAGGTCACCTGGGCCTCGCCGGCCAGGGCCAGCCCTTTCTGGCGCGCCTTGAGCGTGTAATGCAGGTCGGCCGACGGCGCCAGGTTGAAGGGGCGCAGCACAGCTTCATGTTCAGCCGCGAAAATACCGGCGCAGGCGCTGGCCAGCACGGCGCCGCCCAACAGTTGGGTAAATAATGGTCGCATATCAGTTTCCTAAATCAGTGATGAGAATCTTGCGGATCGTCTGGGTCGTGACCGAACCGTTCGATTCCGTATTGCGGATCTGCACCGGATACCAGTTGTGCGCTGGCGCCAGCCAGATATCCAGGCGCGAGTTGTAAGCCCCCGGACGCGGCGGACGGGCGACGTGCCAGGTCGCCATGCGCCCCATCGGGGTGTTGATCTCTTCTTGCCCGACCAGCACGAAGGCGAACGGGTTGGCGTCCTTTTCTTCGCCGACGAACAGTTCGACGCCGCTGGCCAGCTGGGCGCTGTCGGCCCGTCCGATGGCGGCCAGCTGCATCAGGAAGCTCCCCTTGTCCTGGGCTCCGGGCACCATCGGATAGCTGCGCTCGGAGGCGGAAAAGGTGATCTTGCCGTCCGGCCCGCCGAAATGGGTGGCGGTCTGGGTCTTGCCGCGCCGCTTTTCGGTGGCGCTGCGCGGCACGATGCCACTTGGCCCGACCGTGCCTTCGCTGCTCAACAGCACCAGGTTGACGCGCGCCACCAGCACGCTCACGCTCGCTTCCATCGACAGCTTGTAGGCCCCGGCGGCATGCTTCCACGAGATGGTCGACAGCCCCGACCAGGTGCCGCCGTCGCGGTCGGTGCGGGCCACGTCGAAGTTCAGGTCGGCCGATGGCGGCAGGCTGACCTTGAGCGCCGGCTTGACCGGTTCGGGCGGCACGGCCTCGGCCGCCGGCGGCTCGGGCGCCGTGGCGGGGGCCGTAGCGGAGGCCGTAACGGAGACCTGGTCCACGGCGGGCGCCACTTCGGCGCCCCCCTGCATGGGCGCCGGCGGGGCATCGACGGCCTCGCCCGCGCCGTCGGCCGGGCTGGCTTCGGCGTCGGCCGTGGCCTCGGGCGGCGGGGTGGCGGGCGGCGGCACGGCTTTCGCAGGCGGACGCGGTCGCGCTGGCGGCGGCTTCGGTTGCGGCGGCGCTGGCGGCGGTGGTGCAATCGGCGCGTGCAGCACGGCGACGATGGTCACCGGTTCAGGCGCGGGCGCGTCGATTGGCGCCAGTCCGATGCGCGCACCGACAAAATCGATCGCCAGGACATGCAACAGGACTGTCGCCGTGCCGATCACCAGGGCGCGGCGCCGTCGGGATAGGAAGGATGCGATCGTCATGGCCACAGTTTAACGTGTCTCGCGCTTTTGCCGCTGACACCGCTCAGCGCGCGCGCTTTGCTCCTCGCACAACTAGCTTTGATAGGATGATAATTATCTGCTACGCTCAGGCTTCTACATAACGGAGACTTCCATGCTGAAACCACCCATGCCCAACATCCCCGGTGTCGGCGCCGTGACCGACACGCTGGACTTCGTCAAGAATTTGTGGGGAAGCATGGCCGTGCCGGGGATGTCCTTCCCCAACATGGCCATGCCGCCCGTCTCGCTCGACGAGCTGGACAAGAAAATCGCGGACCTGAAAGCCGTCGAGGCCTGGCTCAACATCAACGTATCTATGCTGCGCGGCACCATCCAGACCATGGAAGTGCAGCGCGGCACGATCGCCACCTTGAAATCGATGGGTGCGACCCTGGCGGCGGCCGTCAAGCAGCCGGGTGCGGATGAAAAATCGGTGCTGGCGGCGGCGCCGTTCGCGTCGGCATTTTTCAGCCAGCCGGCCCCTGCACCGGCCAAGGCGCCCGCCAAGGCGCCGGAGGCAGTCAAGCAACAGGAGGCGCCGCCAGTGAACGCGATGAACAATCCCGTGGCGTGGTGGAACATGCTTCAGGAGCAATTTAACCAGGCGGTAACGACGGCGATGACGCCGGAAGCGGGCGCGGACAAGGCCGGCCAGGCGGGAGATGCTGGAGGGAAAGCAGCGCCGCAGGGAGCATCAGAGGGCGCGACAAACGCCAACCAGGCCGAACCGGAGAGTGCGGCCAAGGCCGCATCGCGCCGTGCCAAGCCGAAAAGCGACGCTTAGCGCAAAGGCGCTTTCTTAAAAAGCGTCATTCCCACTAAAACCATCATTCCCGTTAACCTTAAAACCGTCATTCCCGCGCAGGCGGGAATGACGGTTTTGAGGGTATTGGCTGGGCTCTCACGCCAGTCGCTGAATTCTGAAAGCCAGCACTTACGCAAGCCGCTGACTCCTGGAACCCAGCACTCACGCCAGTCGCTGAATCCTGATCGCGTCGATCAAGCCATCTTCCTGGCGTTTGATGGTCGAAATGGTAATCAAACCATCTTCCGCCATCTGTTTGACTTGCTCATGCACAGCCTGGAACGAGGGCACGGTGTCGCCCTTGGCGGCCACTGGCCGAATCCATGCACTGCTGCCTACACGCATTTTTTCATAGACTTCATTTGCGATGTCGCGCATGTACGTCCCTTTCTTCTTGAATGCGGAAACTTCCGCGCAGTGAGCAGTTTATCACCAGCAAGCGTGGGGACAAGGGCAAACGTGAAAACGGCTCAGGATGGATCAACACCGCCGGCCCCATCGGCCGCTCCCGGCGCCAGTTCGGCAAGCTGTTCCATGAGCTGGGCGAAGCGCTGTTGCCCGGGCAAGACTTTGTCCACGTGAAGCAACACCTCGGTCGCCTCGGCCGCCAGTTCGGCGTCAAAACCAAGCTGTTGCATATGGGAAATCAGGATCTGCGCCGAGTTGAACAGGATGCGCAGGTTGTTCGGCAAACTCATGCGCGCGCTGCGCATCCAGGCCACTGCGTCGGGCAGCTTGCCGGTTTTCCATAACGACACGCCCTGGTTCATCAGGTCGCTCGCTTCCTTCTTCGAGGAACGGATCAGGGCCAGCCCCTCGTCGCTCATGTGGGCGCGGTCGAAGATTTTTTGCACGTCGTCGAGCAGTTGCAGGTTGTCGTGATTGTTCCTGATCACGTAACACAGCAGCTCGACCGGCGAATCACGGTGCCCGACGGAAAACAGCAACGTCGCCAGTTCCAGGCAGGTGGGCGTATCCGGGCGTTCCGGATTGGTGACCAGCAGTTCGTCGAGCTCGTCACCCGCCTTGCGCGCGCGCTGGAAGTCGCCGCTCTCGTGGTGGACCATGCCTTCGGTGATCTTGCAGCGCAGCTGGACTTGCTCGCCTGAAAATTCGCGTTGGGCCAGCACCAGCAATTGCATCGCTTCCTTGGTATCGAGCTTGAGCCCGCAGACCCGCGCCAGGCCCAGATACGCGTCGACGGTTTTCATCACCGAATATTCACCGATCGAAATGCACTTGCGGAACGCTTTTTCAGCCATGGCCACATTGCCCAGCTTGAGCGACACATGACCGAGCGCGCGCTGGCGCGTCACCGAATTGGGCGAGAGCTTGGCGGCGCGTTCGAGCACGGCGCAGGCCTCCTCCATCTGCCCCATGCTCTGGTAAGTGAGCGCCAACTGATCGTAAGCGTCAATGTAGTAGCGATTCTCGGAAATGACGCCCTGGAACATCTGGCGCGCCTGCTCGTATTCGCCATTGGCCATGCGGATCCTGGCCAGGCCCGACTTGGCCCACTGGTAATCGCGCTCCTGCAGCACCCGTTCATAGGTTTCGCGCGCCTTTTCGGGCTCGCCACTTTTGAGCATCAGGCGCGCTTTCATGCGCAGCAATTCCATTTCGTGCAGCTTGTTGGCCACGATCTGGGTGTCGCACATCCTGGCGGCGCGCAGGTAATCCTTTTCGGCAAACGCCTGGTCGATCTGCTTGAACACCTGTTTCTTTTGCCACACGCGGTTCAGCCGGGTCAGCAGCACACCCTCGGTAATCGGCTTGATCAGGTAGGCGTCGGGCTGGTGTTCGGCCGCGCCCATCACGGATTCGGTACTTTTCTCGGCCGACACCATCAGCCAGACACTGCTCGGCAGCAGCAAATTGCGCACGCGCGCTTCTTCCAGCACTTGCTGGCCGTTCTTTCCCTCGCCCAGGTTGTAGTCGCACAGCACCACGTCGTAGCGGATGCGCGCCAGCATGGCGATCGCTTCGCCGCCGCTCGAGGCTTGGTCGATATTCTTGGCGCCCAGGTTGCGCAAGCTTTCGCGCAGCAACTGGCGGATGCCGATGAAGTCATCCACCACCAGGTAATTCTTGCCAGCCCAGTCGACCAACTGGATGCTGGTGGCAAGGTTGGCGGTCGGCTTGGGATCGACGATCATGGCAGGCTCAGTACGAAGCAGGCGCCGCCGTACGCGCCGCCGTTTTCCAGGCGCAGGCAGCCGCTGCGCTGGCGGTGCTTGTGCATTTTGGCCACTTCGCTGGAGAAATACAGGCCCAGGCCGGTGCTGTTGGTCAAAAAGTTCACGCCCGCGCTGGCGCCGTGCATGGCCGACACACCGGCGCCCAGCATGGCGTTTGAATAGCCGCCGCCATTGTCTTCGATGCGGATTTCCAGGTCGCCGTCGACGACGTCGATGGCCAGGCGGATAGTGTCCTTGGTGTAATGGATGGCATTGTTGATTGCATGCCCGAGCACGCCGACGATCAAGTCTTCGTCCACATGCCAGACCAGGTCGGGGTCGACCTTCGTTTCCAGCTTGATATGGCGCGAGTCGAGCAGGACGCGCCCCGCGCCGGCCACCTGCGCCACCAGGTCGCCCATCGCCAGTGGCTGCATGTCGAACGGATAGGCAGGTTTACCGACCTGCTTGTAGAGGGCCAGCAACTGGATCAGGTTGTCGTTCAGGCGCTTGGTCTGGTACAGCATGTGCGCCATCTGGGGATAGGCGGCCTCGGCGCCAGGGACGGCTTGCGCAAGCAAGGTTTCCAGGGTGCCGCTCAGCACGCTGACGGAGTTTTTCATATCGTGCGCGGTGGACGCAAGAAACAAAAACAGCTCGTTCGACTCGGGCGCATCGTCCATCGTGATCGGCTCCAGCCACGCTGGGCGCGGCGATCGGTTGCAGAAAAGTTGCTACATACCAATTATAACCGGATGACAATATGCCCGGTTCGCTATCCTACCTCGCCACGGCGCCGTTCGCGCAACAGGAAACGGGCCGGATCGAGCGCCGCGACCAGGTCCGCTTCGAGCGGCAGCGGCTCGCCATTGAGTTGCGCAGCCAGCAGTTCGGCCGCCAGCGGCGCCCAGGTCAGCCCGCGCGAGGCGTAGCCCAGCAAGCCGTACACGCCCTGGTGGCGCGGCACGTCGCGCAGGCGCTCGATGCGGCCGGCCGCCTCCGGGTCGGGCAAGGCGCCCACCAGCGGCATGCGGTCCGGCGCCACGCAGCGAAAGCCGACGCGCCCGAGCAGCGGCGCGGCGCGCCCCAGTGCGGGATCGCCCAGCATGGTGCGGATCTTGTCCAGGTTCTGGTCCTGGCTGGCCTGGCGCAGGGCCGGATCGTCGTCATCGTCGTAGCTGGCGCCCAGGCTGTGCAGGCCGCCGACGGCGGGTGTCAGGTAGGCTTCGCGACAGAGCACGAAGGGCAGCGCCGGCGCGGCGCCTTCGGCCAGATGGGTAACCTGCCCGCGGACGGCGGCCAAAGGCAGGCCGGCGGCTTGCGCCACGTCGGCCGCGCCGGTGCCGTTGGCCAGCACCAGCACCGGCGCTTGCGCCAGCACCTCGCCGGCGGCGTCGATGGCGCACCAGTCGGCGCCGCGTTTTTCGAGCGTCACGGTGCCGGCGCCGAAGCGGCGTGTCAACGCTTCGCCGCAGGCGGTGAGCATGGCGCCGCAGGCGCTGGCGGGCCGGATCCAGCCACCCTGGCGGAACAGCCAGGCCCCATCCGGTGCGGGCGCGCCAAGCAGTCCGGTCGCCGCCGGAGCTTCCAGCCACTCGGCAAAATCAAGCGGGTAAGGGTGGCTTGCGGCGATGGCGCGCTGGACCTCGGCGTGGGCGGCGTCGCGCGCCAGTTGCAGCACGCCGCAGCGGGCTTGATCAATGCTGTTCTCGTCGATGCGGTTCCAGTAGGCTTGCGCATACAGGAAGGCGGCGCGCGACAGGCGCGTCATCAGGTTGTCGTCTTTCGACAGCAGCGGCATGGTAATGCCGGCACGGTTGCCGGACGCTTCGCGCGCCGGCTGCGCATGGCGTTCGATCAAGGTCACCTTCCAGCCGCGCACGCACAGGCGTTCGCAGGCGGCGGCGCCAGCCAGGCCAGCGCCGATCACGATGGCGTGGCGCGCACGCGGCGGCGCCGCTTCGGCCTGCGGACGGCGGCTGGCGTAGACGGCGCGCTGCCCACCGGGTTCCCAGGCAAAGCCGGCGCGCCCCAGGGTCGCCACTTGCGCGTGCGTCAAGCTCTCGGCGTCGAGCAGCGCGCCCGGCGCGGCGAGCTTGCCCAGCGCGTGCGCGAAGCGGGTGCCGGCGTCTTGGACGTCGTGCAGCCAGATGACGTCCAGCCGCGCCGTCAGTTGTTCGAGCGCGCTGTCGAGCGGCGCGCTGAGCAGGTCGAGCGTGACCGCGTCTTCAATTTGCGGAATGCGCCGGTAGCCGGGCAGCGCTTCATTGGCCAGCGCAATGTAATGCAGGCGCGCGGGCCGGCGCGGGTCGTTGCGCCAGGCGCGCAGCGTCTTTTGAAAGGCCGCGCCGTCGCCGTAGGCGGCATCGAAAATGACGAAGTGGGCGCGTTCGCCCCAGATGTTTTGCCAGTTCATGCGCGCCGCTTCGCGTGACGGAAGCAGTTTGCGGCGTGGTCGTCGATCATGCCGATGCCCTGCATGTAGGCGTACACGATGGTCGATCCGACAAACTTGAAGCCGCGCCCAAGCAGGTCTTTCGAGAGCCGGTCCGACAGCGCGGTCTTGGCCGGCGAGTGCTCGTCGCCGCTGTAATGGTTGACGATCGGCTGGCCGTCGACAAAACCCCACAGGTAGTCGTCGAGCGAACTGCCTTCGGCGCGCAGGCGCAGGTAGGCCTGGGCGTTGGTGATGGCGGCGGCCACTTTGAGCTTGTTGCGCACGATGCCGGGATTGGCCAGCAGTTCGGCCACCTTGGCGGCGTCGTAGCGGGCGATTTTTTCGGCATCCCAGTGATCGAACGCGAGACGGTAGCTGTCGCGCTTGTTCAAGATCGTTTCCCAGCTCAGGCCCGCCTGCGCGCCTTCCAGGTTGAGCATTTCGAACAGCGTGTTCTCGTCGTGGCAAGGCACGCCCCACTCGTGGTCGTGGTAATCGAGATAGCGTTGATTGGCCGGGTTGGCCCAGGAGCAGCGTTCAATAGTCATGACGCCAGTATAGTTCAAGGCGGCAGGCTTAGCACCTTCGCCAGCACATCGATTCCGTGCACGATCTGCGCCGGCGTGAGCGACGAAAACCCCAGCAGCAGGCCGGGAGCGAATGCGCACGCGGGCGTGGCCGAGCGGTTCGCATAATACGCCAGCGCGCGCGTTTCGATGCCCTGCTCCAGCGCGCGCGCCACGACCGTCGCTTCATCGTGGCCGCCCAGGAAATGCAGGGCCAGATCGAGGCCGGCGTCGGACGGGCCGACCAGCACCGTATCGCCCAACCGCGCGGCGATGGCGTCCAGCAGCGCTGCGCGCCGTTCGCCGTATGCGTCGCGCGTGCGCCGGATGTGGCGGCCAAAATGGCCGTCCGCGATGAAGTCGGCCAGCACCATCTGCGGCACGATGGCGGTGTGGCGGTCCATCACCGCCTTGGCGCGCACCACCGGTTCGACCAGCGCCGGCGGCGCCACGATGTACCCGAGGCGCAGGCCTGGGAACAGCACCTTCGACAAGGTGCCGACGTACAGCACGCAGCCGGCGCGGTCCAGGCTTTGTAGCGACGCCAGCGGCGGGCCGGTGTAGCGGTACTCGCTGTCGTAGTCGTCCTCGATGATCCAGGCGCGTTTGGCGGCTGCCCAGCGCAGCAGCTCCAGGCGGCGCTGCAGGCTCATGGTCACGCCGAGCGGCAGCTGGTGCGAGGGCGTGGCCAGCACCATGCGCGCGTCAGGGTAATGCGCGATGCCGTAGGCGACATCCATGCCGTCGGCCGTCACCGGTACGGTGCGCACGTTGGCGCCGGCGGCGAACAGCGGTGCGCTGGCACCCTGGTAGCCGGGCGACTCGACCCAGACCTCGTCGCCAGGCGCGAGCAGCAGTTGCGAGAGCAGGAACAGGCCCTGTTGCGAGCCGGAGGTGATGACCACCTGTTCGGGTGTGCAGCTCACGCCGCGCGAGGCGCGCAGGTAGACGCACAGCAGTTCGCGCAATGGCGCGTAGCCGGCCGGGTCGCTGTAGCCCATGTGGTAGTCGGGATGGCGCCAGCGCCGCCCCTCCAGGCGGCTCCAGACATCGAACGGGAACAGGTCGAGCGACGGCATGCTGACGCGGAAAGGACGCAGTTGCCCTTGATGGAAGCCGACGCTTTCCATGGCCGCGCAATAGGCCTCGCCGCGCGCGGACAGGGGGCGCATCGGCGCCAGCGTGGCCTGGGTAACGTGCGGGGCGGGCGCGGCCTGGGCCAGGTGCTCGCTGATGAAGGTGCCTTTGCCGACGGCGCCACTGAGGTAGCCTTCGGCGCCAAGCTGGTCGTAGGCGTTGAGCACCGTCTGGCGCGAGACCGACAGCAGGCGCGCCAGTTCGCGCGTGGGCGGCAGCTGCATGCCGGCGCCGAGCGTGCCGCGCAGGATGGCGTCCTTGATCTGCGCGTAGAGCTGGCGGAACAGGGGGTCTTGTGTGCCGCGCGCGAGGGGCAAGGCGGCGAGGATGTCGGTGACGAGCATGGCGATCTCAAAAATTGGTCTTCACATAATCGCGTGAATTGGATATTTGAGCAAGCCAAAGTGGCGCATAAGATGATCGCTTGGCCGCCGCACCCACTGCATTAGTACCGCCAACAGTACCCCGTCATTCCCGCGCAGGCGGGAATCCAATTTTCTATGCGGATCGCAGATGCCTTGGATTCCCGCCTGCGCGGGAATGACGGGGGTTGGTGCGGTCGCACTAACGTCCGGTAGCGCTACACACAGACCTTTGGAGAAAAAATGCAGCAATTCGAAGCACAACTGGCCTGGCAGCGCGGTGCGCAGCCGTTCCTGGACAAGCGCTACAGCCGCGCCCACGCCTGGACCTTCGACGGCGGCCTGCGGGTGCCCGCCTCCTCGTCGCCCCTGTCGGTCGCGCCGCCGATGTCCGATCCCGCCGCCGTCGATCCCGAAGAGGCGCTGGTCGCGGCGGTGTCGAGCTGCCACATGCTGTTTTTCCTGTCGCTGGCCGCGCGCGCCGGACACGTGGTGGACGCCTACCTTGACCACGCCATCGGCACCATGAGCAAAAACGCCGACGGCAAGATGGCCATGACCCGCATCGTGCTGCGTCCGGCGATCGGCTTCGCCGACGGCACGCGTCCGGACGCCGCCCAACTCGACGCCCTGCACCACGCCGCCCACGCGCAGTGCTACATCGCCAATTCGATCAAGGCCGACGTGGTCATCGAAGGGAGTGCATAAGATGTACGGACCTTCCTGTTTCGACGAAATCCGCCCCGCCCTGCTGCACGGCCTGATCGACGAGCACCCGCTGGGCACCGTCATCACGCACGGCGACGCCGGCCTGGACGCCAACCACATTCCGTTCGTGATCGACGCCGCCGACGCCGACGCGGTAGCCGGCGCGGTAGCCGACGCGGTAGCCGGCGCGCCCTTCGGCATCCTGCGCGCCCACGTGGCGCGCGCCAATCCGCTCTGGCGCCACGAAGGAGAGACGCTGGTGGTGTTCCAGGGCCCGTCGGCCTACATCACGCCGGCGCTGTACGAGGACAAGAAGATCAACGGCAAAGTGGTCCCGACCTACAACTACGCCGTGGTGCACGCGCACGGCCCGTTGCGCGCCATCGAAGACCCGGCGTGGATACTCGCGCTGCTCGCCCGCCTGACCGCGCGCCATGAAGGCACGCAGAGAACGCCATGGACCATGGACGACGCCCCGCCCGACTTCATCGAGCGCCTGGTGGAGATGATCGTCGGGATCGAAATTCCGGTCACGCGCATGCACGGCAAATGGAAGGTGAGCCAGAACCGCTCGCAGAACGACCAGCGGACGGTCATGGCGGCCATGGATGAGCCGATGGCGCAAACGATGCGGCGCCGCGCGGAAATCTAACGCGGCGTCACTTTGTCGGTGGCGAGCACCAAACGCCGCGGCTTGGCGCCGGCCGCCACCTGCACCTCGTCGACATTGGTCACCAGCCTGGCCTCGCCATCGGTCAGCGCCTGTTCCAGATGGTGGATCAAGCGCGAGAAAACGCCCTCATGCCGGGTTTCGGGCGTGCTGTAGATGCCGGCCCAGGCATTGCGCCCGGAGCGCTTGACCAGGTACAGGCCCTGGTCGGCCAGCTCCACCACTTCGGACCACGATAACAGGCGCGGTTCTTCCGGCACGAACGGAAAGCACGCAAACCCGATCGAGCAGGTCTTGCGCACGGCCGTCCCGTCGGGCAGCACGAAGTCGCGGTTGGCGACGGCCTGGCGAATCCGTTCCGCCACCACCTTGGCGTCGTCGCGGTGCGTGGCGCGCGCCAGCACCAGGAACTCTTCGCCGCCCCAGCGGATCAGGTAATCGGACTCGCGGAACACTTCGCGCAGGCGCTCCTGCATCTGCACCAGCACCGCGTCGCCGGCCGCGTGGCCGTGCAGATCGTTGACTTCCTTGAAGTGATCCAGGTCGACCATGAAGAACACCAGGTCCTTGCCCGGCGCGTTCTCGCGTTCGACAGCGCCGTTGCGCAACGGGTCGTCGTAGCCGCGCAGGCTCATGACCACGTCGGCGTCGACATGCTGCAAGAAGAAGCGGCGGTTGCGCAGGCCGGTCAGCTGGTCGGTCAGGCTCACCTCTTCCAGCGCCTTGTAGGCTTGCTCGAGTTCGAGGTTCTTCTCCAGAAGCTGCGCCTGGGTCGCGCTCAGGGCCTTGAGCGTGGCCGCCACCTGCAGGTAGGCGCCGGCGTTATCGAGGGCGATGGCGCCGTACGCGCACAGGGTGCGGAAAATCAGCCGCTCCCTTTCGCGGTAGGCGTTCGCCTGTAGCGACTGCACCGTCATCACGCCCAGCACCCGCTCGCCGATCAACAGCGGCGCAAACAGCAGGCTCAGTGTCGGCAGCGTACCGGGGATCAGGTTCGGCATGTCGTCCCCGGCATTGAGGCCGAGCAGGATCTCGCAGCGCTCGCGCACGCAGCGCGCCGAGTTGGCATGTTCGTCGGTGAGCGAATAGCGCGTGGCCGGCAGCGCCTTGCCCGCTTCCACACCGAAGGCGCAGCTCAGGGAACTGCCGTCCGCATCGATCAGGAAGATGGAAAAATGGGTGGCGTCGAGCAGGCCATGCACATGGCGGTCGAGCGCGCGGAACACGGCGGCGGCGTCGAGGTGGGTGGTGATCTCCTGGCCGATGGCCGACAGGTGTTCGAGCGTGGCGCTGGTCTGCTGCAGCACCTCGGCGCGCTTGGCTTCGGCGGCGGCCAGCTGGCGATGATGCTCGCCTTCGGTCTTGGCGCGTTCGGTCTGGTACTGCACCTGCATCGCGACGGCGCGGTTTGTCGCTTCCTGGCTGTGGGTCTTGTCGCGCGCGGCGCCGGCGCGCAGCGCGATGTCGTACGCTTGCGGGTAATCGCCCACGCTGGCGTATTCGCGCGCCACCGCGTCATACAGGTCGCCAGGCACCGTGTAGCCGTCGATGGTGGCCGCCACCGCCATGGCCTGCCGCAGGTAATGCAGCGCGGGACTGGGCGCTTCCAGCGGCGCGGGACCGGGCAGGCTGTGGCGCGCGTGGATCTCGGCCAGCACCTTGAGCGCGGCGATCTGGTTGTACGAGTCGCCGTGTTCGCGCGCCAGCGCCAGCGCGGCGGCGGCTTTGTCGAGCGCATCGTGCGGGCGGTTCATGTGCGACAGCGCATGCGCCTGGCCGCGCCGCGCGCCGCTTTGAAAGTCCGCCTGGCGCAGCGCTTCGCCGCGCGCTTCCAGGCGCGCAAAGCTTGCCAGCGCCGCCGGATAGTCGCCGCCGTCGAGCGCCAGGTCGCCTTCGTATTCGAGCGCGATGGCGTAGGCGCGCGATCCGGACATGGGCGCGAGCGTGGCCAGCGCTTCGTGCAGCAGTTCCAGCGCCGCTTCGCGCTGGCCCAGCTGGCGCAAGGTTTCGGCGGTCTGCATCAAGGCTAGGCCAATGCTCATCGGCCAGCCGGTGGGACGCGCCAGGTCCAGCCCGCGCTGCATCCATTCGAGCGCGGCGTGGTGCGCATTGAGGCTGGTGAAAGCGTTGCCGATATTGGTGGCGACGTTGATCGCGCGCCGCACCTGGCCGGTGGCCAGCGCCGCTTCGAAGGTGTTCATCAAGAGGCCGATGGCGCGCCCGAAGTCGCTGGCCTGGAAGGCGGCGGTGCCGAGGTAGTCGTTGATCCAGCCGGCGGCAGCCGGGTGCAGGCCTTTTTCGGCGGGATCGAAGCGCTTGCCCCAGCGTTCATTGGCCGAGTGCAGGTTGCGGAAAACCGCGAACAAGGCGGCGGCGGCGTCGATCACGTCGGCGCGCAAACGGTCGCCGGCGCGCCAGACGTCATGCGCGGCGCCCGCCAGTTCGGCGTCGCTGGCGGCGGCGTTGCCGCGATCGACCTCGATCCAGGCGCGCAGCCAGCGCGCGTCGGCGCTGCCGATGGAGTCGTCCTGGCGGTGGAATTCTTCCCAGGCCGCGTCGGCCAGGGCGCGCGCGGCGTCGAGCTGGCCGTCCAGCCAGGCGGCTTCGCCGTCGATCAGCTGGCAGCGCGCCTGTTCCAGGCGCCGTTCCGCTTCGGGCAGCAGCGCCAGCAGGGGCGCGGCGTCAAGCGACAGGGTGCGCGCGCGCGCAGGGTCGCGCTGGCGCAGGTGCCAGGCCAGCGCCAGCATCGGCTTCAGGCGCGCGACGCCGTACTGGGAAGAAAGTTCCTCTTCCAGTTGCGCCAGCTCCTGCTCCACTGCAAACATTTCTAGCAATCGACACCCCTGAATTTGCCGCCACATCGTCGATGGACTCGCCCGTTATTATTTCACAAACAGGCTGCCAGAAGTCAGAAATGTTTCATATCAGCAACGAGACAGCCGCCGAAAAGCTCAGGAAGGACAGTGCGGTCGAGACCAGGATGATGCGCGCCACCCTGCCGGTGTCGGCGCCGAAGCGCTCGGTCAGCAGCGCCACGTTGCTGGCGCTGGGCAGGCAGGCGACCAGCACCAGCACCGTCAGCGCGGCCGGGTCGATGCGAATGCCCATCTTGATGGCGGCATGACCGATGGCGAGCAGCAGCAGTGGGTGGATCAGCAGCTTGATCAAGGCAATCGGGACAAAATCGGCCAGCGCGGTGGCGCCGCTGGCGTTCATCTGCGAGCGCGCCAGCACCGCGCCGATGGTAAACAGCGCCACCGGCGAAGCGGCGTCGGCCAGCAGGCTGATGGTGCTCATCAAGGGCTTGGGCAATACCAGGCCGACGCCGGACGCCAGCGCGCCCAGCAGGATCGACCACGGCATCGGGTTGCGCAGCATGCCTTTCAAGGCGTTGCGCAGGGCTACAGCGCTACTCTGCCCGCCTGACGGGCCGAGTCGCGACAGGGCGATGCACAGCGACGTCGTGATCACCAGGTCGACCACCAGCGCCACGATCACCGGCCCGGACGAGCGCGGCCCGAGCAGGGCCAGCAGCAGCGGCACACCCATGAAGCCGGTGTTGGGAAACGCCGCCACCAGCGCCCCGAAAGCGCCATCGTTCCAGCCGGCGCGGCGCAAGGTCAGCAGCATGGCCAGGCCCACCGTCGTCAGCGCGCACAGCAGGTAGACGCCGAACAGGCCGGCGTCGAGCAACTGGGTCAGCGGCGTGGTCGAGCCGAAGCGGTACAGCAGGCACGGCAAGGCAAAATACAGGACGAAACTGTTCAGGCCCGGAATGGCCAATTGCGGCAGCAAATGACGCCGCACGGCAAGGTAGCCGCACAGGACCAGGGCGAAAAACGGGAAGGTAATGGCGAGGATGGCGAGCATGAGCGGTCATTGTAGCGTGACCGCTCAGCTCGTGCCCGCGTCCCTTCCGCCGCCGATATCGACGGCCCGCCGCGCGGCGATGCCGGCCTTGCTTGCTGGCGATGCTACTGGCCGGTTTTTTCCATCCCCGCGCCCGAACTGCCCGTGGCCTTGCTCTTGTTGCCGTGTAGTTCTTTCGCCGCATTCAGATGCTGCTCCACGGTCGGCGTCATGCGCGTGACCAGCGCCTTGATATCGGGATCTTTGGCGCGGCCCTGCGCTTTGCTCAGCATGCTGTGGGTTTTCTTGTGCTCGGCCACGCCGGCCTGCGCCATGTAAGCGAGGTCGAAGGCGTCGCCCGACAGCGCGGCCAGCTTGTCGACCTTGGCCTTGTGCGCGCGGTCCAGTGTGGATGGCAGGGTGACACCCTTCGTTTGCGCCAGTTGCTGCACCTCGCCCAGCGCCTTGGTATGGTCGTCGATCATTTGCTGCGCATATTTCTTGACCTGGTCGTCCTGGCTCTTGCCCTGGGCGGTGCGCGCCGCCTCGATTTCGGCCATATTGGCCATGGCCAGGTCGGTGACGATCTTGCGGTCGGCGCTGCTGATCGTGCCGGTACCGGTGGCGCCGCCGCTGGCGGTGCTGCCTTGGGTCCCGCCCTGGCCGCTCGCGCCCTGCCCGCCGGCCGTCCCGCTGCCGCCTTGCCCGCTGCCACCTTGGCCGGTCCCGCTTTGTCCGGTCCCGCCCTGGCCGGTTGCGCCTTGCCCGGTGCCGGCCTGTCCGCTGCCGCCCTGGCTCCCGCCGGTCTGTGCCTGAACAGCCAGGCTGGCGCACAGCGCAGCCGCAGCGCACATGCCGATCAATCCTTTTACTGATTTCTTGCTGAACATGTCGATCTCCTGATGAGGTTGGGGTTGGCACCCGCGCGCGGGCACCTGTCTCGTTTGGACCGCGCTCCGCGCCCGCAAGTTCAACCAAATCGGCGCGCGCAAATGAAAACACCGCCGGCAAGCGGCGGCGTCTGTCTGCGGCGAACCGCAGATCAGCCCTGGTACATTTTGGCGTACTTGAGCCCGTAATAGATGACGAACAGGTAGCAGGCGGCCGGCACCAGGAACGACAACTGCACGCCGAACGCATCGGCCAGCACGCTTTGCGCCAGCGGCACCACTGCGCCGCCGACGATGGCCATGCACAGGATGCTCGATCCCTGCCCGGTGAATTTGCCCAGCTTGTGCAGCGCCATACTGAAAATGGTCGGGAACATGATTGAGTTGCACAGGCCGACCAGCAGGATCGCCCACATCGCCGTCATGCCGCTGCCGAATACCGCCACCATGATCAGCGCGATCGAGCAGGCCGCATTGAAGGCCAGCGCCTTGCCCGGGCTGATGTAGCGCATCGCCGCAAAGCCGATGAAACGGCCAATCATGGCGCCGCCGCCGTAGATGGTGACGTATTTGGCGGCGGTGTCGGCGCTGAACGCGGCGATGTTTTTTTCGCCCATGAAGTTGATCAGGAAGCTGCCGATGCTGACCTCCGCGCCCACATACAAAAAGATCCCGGCCGCGCCCAGCACCAGATGGCGGTAACCGGTGACCGAGGTCTTGTCGTCGCCATGATCGGCGGCGGCGGCAGCGTCGTCGCTGTCGGCAATGGCCGGCAGGCGCGCCATGGCGAAGAACACCGCCAGCGCCACCAGCAGCGCCGCCATCATCAGGTAGGGCAGCTGCACCGTGGCCGCTTCGTGCGCGCGGTACGCGATCTGTTCGGCCGCCGGCAGTTTTTTCAGGTCGTCCGACGAGAGCACGGTGCTCGACAAAATCAGCAGCGCGCCCAGATACGGCGCCACCGTGGCGCCCAGCGAGTTGAAAGCCTGGGTCAGGGTCAGCCGGCTCGATGCGGTGGCCGGGTCGCCCAGCACCGTGACGTAGGGATTGGCCGCCACCTGCAGCACCGTGATGCCCGCGGCGAGCACGAACAGCGACAGCAGGAACAGCGCATAACCGGCGTTCGCGGCCGGATAGAACATGGCGCAGCCGGTGGCGGCGATGGCCAGGCCGGCCACGACGCCCTTCTGGTAGCCGATTTTCTTGATCAGGAAGCCGGCCGGCAGCGACACCACCAGGTAAGCGCCGAAGAAGCACAGCTGCACCAGCATGGCCTTCACGTAGCTCAGCTCATACACCGACTTCAGATGGGGAATCAGGACGTCGTTCAGGGAGGTGAGGAAGCCCCACATGAAAAACAGGATGGTGATGACGATCAACGGGCCGGTATGGCCCTGGTGCGCACCCGGCGCCTGCGGCACGGCCTTGGCCGTCGATACGTGTTGCATGCTACTCCTTCATGTTAATCGAGCCCCCTTTCATCTGTTCCGGCAAAAACGCCGATACACCGAGGAACGCGCAATGCTTTTCCGTGAGCGGATACGTGCGTATCCGCGCCATGGAAACGCGCGGGGAAGGGCCGGCCAGTACGCTGCGAACCGGCTGCGGACCGCGGCCGGGCAAGACCGGCGCGGCCGAAGCGCGTACATACGCGCGGCGCGCTGGCAAGCCCAGCGCAGCCGGAATGATACCCGACCCGCCCGATTCGCTCGCGCGAGCGCCCGATTCCGGCGCGCGCCCGACTGGCGCCGCACCCGACCCGATGTGCATATGCCGGCCCCTCCCGGGCCACGAGCAGCCAGCCTCGAAGCGGGCGCTCACACCGCCCGCATCGGCCAGCTGGCACGCATCCGGGAAGGCGCCAGCACTCATTTCAGGTCGGCGCACTTGAGTGCGTCCTTCTCGAGCGCGGCGCCGCCGGCCACCTCGATATTGGCAAAGGCGGCGTTCAATGCCGCGTCGCTGGCCACCGCGAACGGCGTTTGCACCCTGGCCAGGTCGGCGCCTTTGGCCGTGAAGCAGGCCAGCGGAATCCTGATGGTCTGCTTGGCCTTGCCGACCAGGCCCTTGAACACCGCCGTCAGGTCGAGCGCCGCGCCGTCCATCGACACCAGTACCTTGCCGGCCGGCGCGCTGGTGACGATGGTATCGAACTGCAGCGCGCCATCCTTGGTGGCAAACGCCGGCAGGGCGAGCGCCCTGGCGCCATGCGCCTCCAGGCGCGCCGGGCCGCTCCAAAAGACGTTCTTGGCATCCTGCTGGGTGTTCACCTGCGAAGTCTCGATCTTCACGCCGGGCTCGGTGATGGCGTTGTTCAAGTCGGCGCCGAGCGCGCTGCGCTTGTCGCCCACCACCACGAACAAAGGCCAGGTGGCGCGGTCCGACTGGTTAAAGACCGGGTACAGATTGGTCACGCCGCAGCCGCCGTCGGCATAACCGGCGTCGAGCTGGCCGACCTTTTGTTTGCTGGCGTAGGTCAGGCCGTAGCCGGTCTTGAACAGCGGCGCGTAATCGGCGTCGCCCACATTCACCGTCGCCTGGCAGATCGACTTGGGCCACGAGAACGACAGCTTGCCCTTGAAGCCATGCGCGCCCTTGAACAGCACATCGGCCACGCCCTTGCCTTCCGATCCGGGCAGCCAGGCGGCGACAAAACTGTCGGACAAATTCATCAGGTCATTGGTATAGAGTGCGCGGCCCGACACCAGCACGGTCACCACCGGCTTGCCCTTGCCGGCGACGGCTTTGAGTACCGCCAGGTCTTCCGGATAGCGTCCGCTGTGGCGCAGGGTGCCGGACGGACCGATATCGCCGCCGAACTCCGCGTATGGCGTTTCGCCGATCACCGCCACCACCGTATCGAAGGCCGCCACGTCGACGCCCTCGCCGGTGGCGCTGTAGGTCACGTTGGCGGCGCCGGCGGCGTCCTTGATGCCGGCCAGGATCGTTTCGCCGTTCGGAAAATCGCTGTTCTTGTTGTCGGTGCCCTGCCACGTCAGCGACCAGCCGCCGGTTTGCAGCGACAGGTCGTCGGCGCTTTTACCGACCACCAGGATCTTCTTGCTGCGTGCGAGGGGCAGCGCGCCGCCGTCGTTCTTGAGCAGCACCAGCGACTCGCGCACCATCTGGCGCGCCAGCGCGCGCGCCTGCAGCGCTTCCGGCTTGCCGGCGTATTTTCCGGCCGACGGCTTGTGTCCGAACAGGCCCGCGCGCAGCTTCACGCGCAGGATGCGCGTCACGGCGTCGTCGATGCGCGCCATCGGAATCTCGCCCGCTTCCACCTGCTTGATGGTGTTGGCGATAAAGGCTTTCCAGTCGTTCGGCACCATGATCATGTCGATGCCGGCGTTGATCGCCTGGGCGCAGCTGTCGTTGCGGCAGCCTTTCACCTGGCCGATGCCGTCCCAGTCGCTCACCACCAGGCCGTCGAAGCCCATTTTGGTCTTGAGGATGTCGGTCAACAGCTCCTTGCTGCCATGGACCTTGCCGTAGTCCTTGCCGGACGATACATCGACCCAGCTGTTAAACGAGGCCATCACCGTCTGCGCCCCGGCGTCCAGCGCACTGTAGTAGCCGGCCCCGTGGATATTCATCATCTGCGCCGGCGTGGCGCGGGTGACGCCCTGGTCCTTGCCCTGGTCGGTGCCGCCGTCGCCCATGAAGTGCTTGGCGGTGGCGACCACGTTGGCGTCGTCGCGGAACTTGCCCTGCATGCCGCGCACGTATTCGGCGGCGTAGCTGCTTACCAGCGCCGGATCTTCCGAAAAGCTCTCGTAGGTGCGGCCCCAGCGATCGTCGCGCGTGACCGCCAGCGTCGGCGCGAACACCCAGTTGATGCCGGTCGCGCGCACCGCCTTGCCGACCGCCTCGCCCATTTGCAGCGCGAGCTTCTTGTTATGCGCCGCGCCCAGGCCGATATTGTGCGGGAACAGGGTGGCGCCGTACACGTTGCTGTTGCCGTGCATGGCGTCGATGCCCCAGATGACCGGCACTTTCACGTTCATGTCGGTGCTCATCGACGCGTCGTAGAATTTGTCGGCCAGCGCGACCCAGTCGGCCGCCGTCGCGTACTTGTTCCCGTTCGGCCAGCTGCCGCCGCCGTTGAGGACCGAGCCGATATAGAACTCGCGCACCTGCTCGGGGGTGATGGCCTTGATTTCGGGCTGGGTCATCTGGCCGACTTTTTGCGCGAGCGTCATGCCAGCCACGATGCCGGCGACTTTCGCTTCGAGCGCGGCGTCCGGGGCGACGGCGCTGCGTACGCGCGGCCAGTCGGTCAGGTTGCGGGGAGCGGCGCCGGCGTGGCTGGCGTGCAGCAGCGCGACGGCTGCGATAAGACAGGATTGCTTGATCATGGTGTCAGTGCGAAAAAGTGGAAATGCCTGCCGGTGAAAACCGGTGCCAGGGTCCGTTCTGCTGCTGCCATAAGTTGGAAACGCTCCCAACCGACGATCAATAGTGCGACGATGAAGAAATTTTGTCAATCATAAGATTGCGTAAGCTGCGCGGGAACGACGAGGCGGCGCAGCCGCCTGGGCCCTACTCCGCGCGGCGCCTGGCCGGCTTGCCCAGCGATGCGCGCACCGTCACGCTGATCGGAAACTCGCGCTCGACCGGGTGCGCGCTGCCGTAACAGCGATTGAGCAGCGCATTGAGCCCGCTCAGGGTCACGTCGCGCCATGGAATGTGCACCGACGTCAGGCGCGGCGCCGAAAACTGCGCGCTCGGGGTATCGTCGTAACCGAGCACCGACACGTCGCCCGGCACCGCCAGCCCCACGTCCTGGAAGTACGACAGCGCGCCGACCGCCATTTCGTCATTGGCGCAAAACAGCGCCGTGAACTTGTGCCCGGACGCCACCAGCTCGGCCGCCGCGTCCCATCCGCCCTGCGGCGAAAAGTCGCTCTCGGCCACCCACATCTTGTTGGTAGCGATGCCGCTGCGTTCCAACTCGCCCATGAAGCCGGCGATGCGCTCGACGTTGTCGGGCGAGGTCGATGGCCCGGCGATCACGGCGATCTTGCGATGACGGCGCTCCAGCAGCGCCCGCGCCGCCGCGATGCCGCCCTGCGTATGGTCGGCCGAAAAGCACTGCTCGGGAATGCTTTCGACGCTGTGGCCCAGCACCACCACGCGCGACTGCTTCGGCCCGAGCGCGGCGATGTCGTCGTCGGTCAGCAGATTGGTCAGCAAAATCAGGCCGTCGCAGCCGCGCTCCATCAAAAAGTCGATGCCTTCGATGGCCTGGCGCCGCGCGTCGCCCGAGCCGACCCCGAACGCGACCACCATGTGCAGGCCGGCGGCGCGCAGCGCCGTGTCGATCGACTGCAGGATGGGGGTGTAGAAGGTGCCCTTGAGGACCGGGATGTATACGCCGATCATCTGCGAGGTGCCGGAGAGCAGCGAGCGCGCCGCGTGCGACGGGCGGAAATCGAGTTCCGCGATGGCTTTCTTGACCCGTTCCAGCGTCGCTGGCGAGACCGAGCCCTTGCCGCTGACCACGCGCGACGCGGTTCCCAGGCCTACGCCGGCAAGGCGTGCTACGTCTTTGATATTGGCCACGGCGTCCTTTGCTTGTTCAATTCAAGACCATCAGTTTAGTAAATACAGCGAAAGCATACCGCAAACGTCGGATTATGCATGCCCGGCGCCTGCCTTTCCAGTCCCGATTACAGGCGTTGCTCGCTGGCCTTGTCGAACAGCGACACGCGCGCCGCATCGACCGCGAAGCGCACCGTCTCGCCCAGCGCGAACACGCGCGTGTCGTTGACGATGGCCGAGAGCTGCTGGCCGGCGGTGGCGATCCACACGATCTGGTGGTTGCCCATCGGTTCGACCAGCGCCACCTTTCCTTCCAGCGCGCCGTCGTCGGCGATGCGAATGTGCTCGGGACGGATGCCCAGCACCAGCGCCTGGCCGGCCG
This sequence comes from Massilia sp. CCM 8734, assembly GCF_011682155.1. Lineage (NCBI taxonomy): Bacteria > Pseudomonadati > Pseudomonadota > Betaproteobacteria > Burkholderiales > Oxalobacteraceae > Massilia > Massilia sp. CCM 8734. The sequence goes on along the minus strand of NZ_WHJI01000012.1, from coordinate 137,239 downwards.
CCGCACCCGCGGCGCCCCCTTCCAGGCGAAAGCCCTTGCCGGCAAAGCAGCCCTCAAGGTCGAGCGCACCCTCGATGAAGTTCATCGACGGCGCGCCCAGAAAGCCTGCCACGAACAGGTTCGCTGGCCGCTCGTACACGTCGCCGGGGGCGCCGATCTGCAAGATTTTACCGGCCCGCATGACCACGATGCGGGTGGCCAGGGTCATCGCCTCGACCTGGTCGTGGGTGACGTAGATCATGGTCGAGCGCAGGCCCTGGTGCAGCAGTTTCAGTTCGCGCCGCAGTTCCGCGCGCAGCTTGGCGTCCAGGTTCGAGAGCGGTTCGTCGAACAAAAACACGCCCGCTTCGCGCACCAGCGCGCGCCCGATCGCCACGCGCTGGCGCTGTCCGCCCGAGAGCTGCGCCGGTTTGCGCGCCAGCAGCGGTCCCAGATGGAGCATGTCGGCGGCGCGCGCAACGCGGCGCGCAATCTCCGCCTTGGGCGTGCCGTTGATGCGCAGCCCGAACGACATGTTCTTTTCCACCGTCATGGTCGGATACAGCGCGTACGACTGGAACACCATGCCGATATGGCGCTCGCTCGGGTCGGCCCAGGTCATGTCTTCGCCGCCGATTTCCACCGTGCCGGCGCTGACATCGATCAGCCCCGCGATGCTGTGCAGCAGGGTCGATTTACCGCAGCCGGAAGGGCCCAGCAGCACCAGGAATTCGCCCTCTTCCACCGCCAGGTCGAGGTCCTTGATGATCTCGTTGCCACCGAGGGTGATGCACAGCTTGCGGACACAGACATTCGACATTGATTACCCTTTGACCGCGCCGGCGGCGATTCCGCGCACGAACCAGCGCCCTGAGATGAAATAGATCGCCAGCGGCACCAGCGATGTGAGGATGGTGGCGGCCATGTTGACGTTGTACAGGCGCGTGCCGGTGGTGGTGTTGATCACGTTATTGAGCTGCACCGTCATCGGCGCATTGTCGCGTCCCGCGAACACCAGCCCCAGGATGTAATCGTTCCACACGCCGGTGACCTGCATGATGGCCGCGACCACGATGATCGGCAGCGACATCGGCAGCATCACGTGGGCGAAGATGCGAAAGAAGCCGCCGCCGTCGATGCGCGCGGCCTGGAACAGTTCATGCGGAACGGCCGCGTAGTAATTCCGGAACAGCAAGGTCATCACCGGCATGGCGAAGATCATGTGCACCAGCACGATGCCCGGCAGCGACCCGAACACCCCGAACGCGGCCAGCACCCGCACCAGCGGATAGATCATCACTTGCAGCGGAATGAAGGCGCCGATCATCAGTATGGCGAACAGCACCGAAGCGCCGCGCGGCTTCCAGAACGAGAGCGCGTAGCCGTTGATGGCGCCGATCAGGATCGGCAGGATGGTGCTCGGCACGGTGATCGCCACCGAATTCCAGAAGCCGCCGCGAATGCCTTCGCACGAGGCGCCGGTGCACGCCCCGCTCCAGGCGCTGCGCCATGGCTCGAAGGTGATCCGCAGCGGCAGCGCGAAGATATTCCCGAGCCGGATTTCTTCCATCGGCTTGACCGAGGTGACCAGCATCACGTACAGCGGCAGCAGGAAGAACAGCGCGGCGGTGATCAAAAAAGCGTAGATGCCGATGCGCGCGGGGTTGACGAAGTTGGAGGAGCGGCGCTTCATGCGCGGCCCTTGCGGCTGCGCGCATACGCATACGGCGCCAGCATGGCCAGCACCGGCACCAGCAGCACCACCGCGCCGGCCGAGGCCAGGGCGATGTTGGCGCGCCCGAACAGGTGGTCCATGATGAACTTGGCCGGCACTTCGCTGGCCGTGCCGGGGCCGCCCTGGGTCATGGCGACGACCGCGTCGAACAGCTTGACCAAGGCGGTCGTGAGCAGCAGCAGCACGGTGGCAATGGTTGGCCACATCATCGGCAGCACGATCGACAGGTACACGCGCCAGGCGGGAATGCCGTCCAGGCGCGCGGCCTTCCAGATTTCGCCGTCGATGCCGCGCAGGCCGGCCAGCATCATCGCCATCACCAGGCCGGAAGCCTGCCACACGGTGGCGATGACGACCGTGTACATGACCATGTCCTGGTCGACGATCCAGTCGAACGAAAAGCCCGCAAATCCGAACTGGTGGGCGGCTTGTTCGATGCCGTTGCCGGGCGTGAGCATCCATTGCCACACCAGGCCCGTGGCGACAAACGACATCGCGTACGGATACAGGAAGATCGTGCGCAGCACGCCTTCGCCGGTCACGTTCTGGTCGATGAACACGGCCAGCAGGAAGCCGATCACCAGGCAGGCGCCGATGAACAGCACGCCGTACAGGGCCAGGTTATTGAGCGAGAGCAGCCAGCGTTCATTCTCGAACAGGCGCGTGTACTGCGCCATGCCGACAAAGGTATCGGACGGGAAGCTGCGCGAGTTGGTCAGCGAAATACGCAGCGACCAGAGCACCGTGCCGAGGTAGCCGACGATGACGGTAAGCGCCATCGGCAGCAGCGCGGCGAACGGCGTGGCTTGTTTGGCAAATGTGCGGGCGCGGGGATGGCGGTGGCGCATGGCGTCAGCGCTTCAAGGCGGCGGCGATGTTCTTCTGCGCCTTTTCGACCGGCATGGCGGTGTTCCAGTAGGCGGTCAGCACATCGACCAGCGCGCCGTTCTGGTCGGGCGTGAGGTATACCTCGCCGTTGCCGACATGGCGCGTGCGCTCTTTCATCACCGTCATGGCGGCCTGGGTGCAGGCGTCGAGCGTGGAGGCATCGACGTCGGTGCGCACCGGCAGCGAGCCCTTGGCCCGGTTGAAGGCGGCCAGGGTGGCCGGCGCTGTCATCACGCCGGCCAGCAGCTGTTGCGCCTTGAGCGTGTCGGCGTTGGCGCTCTTGGGGAAGATGAAGGCGTCGCCCTGGATCAGGAACGGCGCCTTCGGGCCGAAGCCGGTAATGCAGCCGTATTCCTTGCCGGCGGTGAGCCTGGCGGCATTGAACTCGCCCTTGACCCAGTCGCCCATGATCTGCACGCCGGCCTTGTTGTTGACCAGCAGGGCGGTGGCGTCGTTCCAGTTGCGCCCGGGCGAGCCGGGATCGACGTACGACTTGAGGCGCTTGAACGCGACCAGCACCTGGCGGAACGGTTCGGAGGCGATGGCGCGCTGGTCGCGCTCGCGCAACACGCTCAGGTACAGGTCCTTGCCGCCCACATTGGCCAGCACCGCCATGAAGACGATGTTCTCCTGCCACGACTGGCCTCCGTGCGCCAGCGGTATCAGGCCGGCGGCCTTGAGCTTGTCGAGCGCGGCGAACAGTTCGTCCATCGTGGCTGGCTCTTTGGCGATGCCCGCTTTTGCGAACGCCGCCCTGGAATACCAGATCCAGGTCGGCATGTGGACGTTCAGCGGCACTGCGTAGTAGTGGCCCTTGACCTTGATGACGTCGCGGATCGGCGCCGGCAGGGTGGTATCCCAGCGCTCTTTGGCGGCGATCTCGTCGACGTTATTGAGCATGCCCTGTTCGACGATGTCGAGGAACTGCATGGAGGCGTTGAACTGGGCGGCGGCGGGCGGATTGCCGCCCACGATGCGGTTGACCGCCACCGCGCGCGCCTGTTCGTTGCCGGCGACGGCGGTATCGACCCACACCCCGCCGGCGGCGCGGTAGGCGTCGGCGATGGTCTTGACGGCGGCCGATTCGCCGCCCGAGGTCCACCAGTGAATCACCTCGGCTCGGGGCGCGCCGGCCGTCGGTCCCGCCGCGTGCGCCGTGGCGCAGGCGCCCAGCGCGAGCGCTGCCGCCAGCGCCAGCTTGTGTGCTGTGTGCATCCTGTCTCCTTGTGTGCGGATCTGTGTCCGCTGGCCGGGATAACGCTAGATTGGAAACGTTACCATCCCGGGCACACGAATATAACACCCATCGATTTTCAGTGTCAACGAAATAACATCGTGCCGGAAAACCGGCAGGAAGGGATGAAAGACCATCCGCTGCGCCGGCATTTTGTTAACGTTTCACAACAGCCGGGCGTCGCCTTGGCGCGTCGCATGGCGCCAAGGCGAGGCGTTCAGCGGAAGGTCGGACCGGCTGAATGGATGATGTCGCGCCAGGATGATGGCGCCGAGGGCGGCGCGCCAGGCACCATGAGGGGCACGGTGACCATCTCCGAATCGGCTTCGGCATCGGCAGCGCGCAAGGGCAGCGGCAGCGCGGGGGCGGCCGATTGCACGACCGGCGCAGGGACGACGGCGGCCGCGGGCGCAGGCACGGCGACAGGCGCGGGCGCGCTTGCAGGGACCGGTGCGGGTGCGGGTGCGGGTGCGGGTGCGGGTGCGGGTGCGGGTGCGGGTGCGGGTGCCGCTGCGCGCGCCACTGGCGCGGCAGGCGCGCGTGCCGGCTGCGCCAGTGCGGCCGGCGGTGTGGCGGGCAGCGTGGTATAGGCCTCGTCACTGACCCCGGAGCGCACCATGCCGCGCCGGTACGGGGTCGTGAGGACGCGCCCGGTCACATCGAGCGGCACGCCGCCCGAGGCCAGGTAAATTGCGGCTTGGTGTACCGATACGGTGTCCTTGAGAAGGATTGCCTTCTCAACCGTCGCGGCCATTGCATGATTCTTGCGTCGCTCTTCCATTGCTGCTCCCTTTCGGCAACAATATACAGCCCGATGGAATTCAGCGCAATCCTTGCCGCCGAGTTCCCGGGCCTACCCGCCCGCCACCATCCTACCCGGGTACGCCGCCGCGCGACTTCGCGATCCACTGGCGCACGCTGTCGCGCTGCCACTGCGCCGCGCACCAGGCGGTGAGCCGTTCCGGCACCGGATCGCCGTTCAAGATCAGGCGGTTGAGCGCCAGCGCCAGCTCGGTGTCGGCGATGCACCACTGCCCGAACAGATGCTCGCCCGTGACCAACTGGTCGGCAATCGCGATCAGGCGCGCGGCCGCGGACTGCCCGGCCTGCGTGAGCGGCGTGCTCACCGGCGCATAAAACACCACTTCCGTCGAACGCTCGGCGCGCAGGGCCATCAGGTCACTGCGCAGCCAGGCCATGACCTGGCGCGCCATGGCGCGCTGTTGCACGCCGTCCGGCAGCACGGCCGCGTAGGCCGGCGGCGGAAAGGCTTCTTCCAGGTATTCGACAATGGCGCTCGACTCGGCCAGCGCCAGGTCGCCTTGCACCAGCAGCGGCACGCGCCCGATGGGACTGAGGTCGCGAAACGCAGCCTGCTTCTGCTCGCCCTGGTCCAGGTTGACCGTGTGCAGCGTGAACGGCAGCTTTTTCTCGGTCAGGGCCTGGAACGCCGACAGCGCCCATGGGCTGGTGAAACGGCTGTCGACGTACAGGGTCAGTTCTTGCATGGTGGGCTCCGGGCAGTGGTGGTTGAAAGTCAGCCGTTCATCTTATAGCAAAACTTGCAACATTGCTGCCGACCCCTCAGAAGTGGTAGGCCACGCGTACCATCGGCGTCTTGGCGCGGTAGCCCCGTCCCCTGGTGGTGGCCGCGGTGTTGCCGAATTTGTTGTTCCAGTATTGGTATTCGAGCCCGACGCGGAAGGTGCGCTTTTTATAGCCCATGGCCGCGCCGGCGTCGAACATGAGTTGCATGTCGATATTGGTTTCGGCGCCGGTATCAGCCCCGGTTTCGCTCTTGCCTTTGGAGGCGATGAAGTTGGCATAGCCTTCGAAGGCCCACAACTCGGCGACCGGAATGCCCCAGCTGGTCGCGAGCATCGGATGCAGGTCGTAGGTATAGCGCCCGCGCACGTTCGAGACCGGCGGAAAGGCGCCGCTCGGCGCATTGCTCTCGCGTAGCAGCAACAGGCTGGTCGACAGAAAACCGGGCACCTGCCACATCAAGGTCGGGCCGGCCACCAGCATCTGCTTGCGCGAGTTGTAGCCGACGTCGTTCTTGGTGTTCCAGTCGAAACCGACGGTCGCGCCAAGCCCGCTCACCGGGCCGAATTTGATGGGGGCGCCGCGCAGCTTGCCGATGTCGAGCGTGTGGCGGTACACCACGTAGGCTTCCTGGGCGCCGTCGGTCTGGTTGAGCGAGGCCGGGTCCTTGCTGTCGGAAACGAGCATGTCGAGATTGAAAAAATTGCGGCCGTACTGGTAGCCGCTGGCGTGGGTCAGCGCAAACACGTGCTTGCCGACGTTCTCGCTGTTGAACGGCTCGCGGAAACGCTCGCCGGTGCGCCAGCTGATCGCGGTGTCGCTCCAGTCGGCCGCCTGGGCGGCGCTGCCGGCCAGGCTGGCGGCGGCAAGGAGGCAGGCCGCGGGCAGGCGGCGCAGGTGGATGGCGGTCATGGTGGTTCCCTGGTTAAAAGTCATACAAAGGGGGGCGCTCAAAATTCTTCCCAGTCGTCGCCGGCGGGCGCGGACTTGGCTGGCGCCTTGGCGGGCGGCCTGGCGGGTGCTTTGGCGGCGGGCCTTGCGAGCGCTTTGGCGGCCGGGCGTGGTGCGCTGCGGGCCGCCGGCGCCGGCCGTGCGAGGGCGCCGCGCGCGGGCGGCGCCACGTTCTCGTCGAGCTTGAACACGCTGACCACGCTGGCCAGGTTGGCCGCCTGGTCCTGCAGCGACTTGGCGGCGGCGGCCGCCTCTTCCACCAGCGCGGCGTTCTGCTGGGTGGCGTCGTCCATGGCGCTGATCGAATGGTTGATCTGGCCGATGCCCTGGCTCTGCTCGAAACTGGCGGCGGCGATTTCGCTCATCAGGTCGGCCACCTGCTGCACCGAGGTGACGATCTGGTGCATGGTGACCCCGGCTTCGTCCACCAGTTTGCTGCCGGCATCGACCTTGGCCACCGAGTCGTCGATCAGGGTCTTGATTTCCTTGGCGGCGGCGGCCGAGCGTTGGGCCAGGTTGCGTACTTCCGACGCCACCACGGCAAAGCCGCGCCCCTGCTCGCCGGCGCGCGCCGCTTCCACGGCGGCGTTCAGGGCCAGGATGTTGGTCTGGAAAGCGATGCCGTCGATGACGCCGATAATGTCGGCGATCTTGCGCGAACTGTCGGTAATCGATCCCATCGTGCTGACCACCTGCCCCACCACCTGGCCGCCCTTGAGCGCGTGCGAGGAGGCCGACACGACCAGCTGGTTGGCCTGGCTGGCGTTCTCGGCATTTTGCTTCACGGTCGAGGTCATCTGCTCCATGGCGGCGGCCGTTTCTTCCAGGCTCGACGCTTGCGCTTCGGTGCGGCCCGACAAGTCCATATTGCCGGCTGCAATTTCGCTCGAGGCCGCGGCGATGGTTTCGGTGCTGCCGCGCACCTGGCTGATGGTCAGGTTCAGCGACGACACGAAGCGGTTGAAGGCATCGGCCAGTTCGCCCACCTCGTCGCCGCTCTCGACCGGCATCCGGCGGCTCAGGTCGCCATTGCCGCCGGCGATATCGCTCAGCATGGCGCTAGCGCGCGCCACCGGGCCGGCGATCGCGCGGCTGATCAAATAGATGCCGAACAGGCCGATGCCGCCGCCGATCAGGGCCGCCACCAGGGCCGAGATGGTGGCGTCGCGCGCGACGTTGCCCAGCACTTCGGTTTCCGGCACTTCGGCCACCACATACATGTTCAGTTCCGGCACATAGGACGAGGCCAGGATGCGCGCGCCGTTGGCGCCGGTGCTGGCGGCGTGGGTGAATTTGGCGCCGCCCAGCAAGGTCTTGCTCAGTTCTTCGCTGTAGCCCGGCAAGTCCTTGAGCAAGTGCTTGCCGTCGGCCAGGGCGGCGTCGCGGTGCACCAGCACGGCGCCGTTGGCACTGACCAGCGACACGAAACCGGTCTGGCCGACCTTGTAGGCGCGGATGGTGTCGGCCAGCGCCGCCACCGACAGGCCGACCCCGGCCACGCCCAGCTTGCCCGGCCCGGCGTCGGCGCGCACGTTGATGAACAACATGATGTCGGAGGCGCCTTCCTTGTTCAGCACCAGGGTGTAAGGCTTGCCCTCGGCCAGGAAACCATGGAACCATTGGTCGTTGCCGCCTTCCTTGTCGATGGTGCGGGTCAGGCCCTGCTCGCTCATGTACTTGCCGGTCGCTTTCGAGACCCAGAACACGGTGACGGCCTTGTTCTTGGCCTTGACGCTCTCGGCGTAGGCCTTCCAGGCATCGATGCCGGCGTCGGGCAAGCCCTCGCCTTCCCAGGCGTGGATGTAGGTGTTGTTGGCCAGCGCCAGCGATGCGCCCAGCGGCACCGAAATCTGGCGCAGCACGTCATTGCGGATCTCGCCCACCACCGACGGCAGCTCCTGCTCGACGACCCGCTCGCGGATGCCGCGGCTGGTCATGGTGATGCTCAGGGTGGAAGAAATGACAACGAACAACAGCAGGCAGGCGGCCATGCTGAGCATAAGTTTCTTTTGGATCGAGAGATGGCGCAACAGGGTCAAGGCGGTGTCCTTTCGGTGACAGGGAGTCACAACACAAGGACCATATTCCTTTCTGGCTTGCGTCAGGTCAAGACCAAATGCACTAGTGCGTGCTAACGCACTCAGGAAGTGTTGCGTGCCGGTCGCAAGCTGGACAAACACGCAATGGTTTAACCTCCGCCGAGATAAATAAATTTAAACAAGAACAAGGCCGCGATCACCCATACCGCCGCCTTGACCTCGCGCGCGCGCCCGGTCAGCAGCTTGAGCACGGCGTAGGAAATGAAACCGAAGGCCACGCCGGTGGCGATCGAATACGTGAACGGCATGGCCAGGGCGGTGATCGCGGCCGGTATGCTTTCGGTGGTGTCGTTCCAGTCGATCTCGCCCAGTTCGCGCAGCATCAGGCAAGCCACGTACAGCAGCGCCGGCGCGGTGGCGTACGCCGGCACCACCGAGGCCAGCGGCGAGAGGAACAGGCAGCACAGGAACAGGATCGCCACCGCCACCGCGGTCAGTCCGGTGCGCCCGCCGGCCTGGACCCCGGCCGCGCTTTCGATGTAAGCCGTGGTGCTCGAGGTGCCGAGGGCGGCCCCGGCCACGATGGCGCAACTGTCGGCCATCAGGGCCTTGTTCATGCGCGCCATCTTGCCGTTGACCAGGAAGCCGGCGCGGCTGGCCACGCCCATCATGGTGCCGGTGGCGTCGAACAGCTCGACCAGGAAGAACACCAGCACCACGTTCAAGATCCCGACCGAGAGCGCGCCCATGATGTCGAGCTTGAACAGGGTGGGCGCGAGCGATGGCGGGGCCGACACCAGGCCCATGAACTTGTTACCCGCGAAGAAAAAACTGAGCACGGTGACCAGCAGGATGCCGATCAGGATCGCGCCTTTGACCTTCAGCTTGTCAAGCGCGACGATCACGAAAAAGCCGATGATCGCCAGCAAGGCCGGGGCGGAATGCAAGTCCCCCATGGTGACCATGGTGTCCTTGTTGGGCACCACGATGCCGGCATTGTGCAGCGCGATCAGGCCGAGGAACAGGCCGATCCCGACCGCGATGGCGACCCGGATCGAGGCGGGAATGCCGTTGATGATCATTTCGCGCAGGCGAAACAGACTCACCAGCAAAAACAGGCAGCCGGAGATGAACACCGCGCCCAGCGCTACCTCCCACGACAAGCCCATCTGCTTGACCACGATGAAAGCGAAATAGGCATTCAAGCCCATTCCCGGCGCCAGCGCGATCGGATAGTTGGCGTACAGGCCCATGATCAGGCTGCCGAGCGCGGCGGCCAGGCAGGTGGCCACGAACACGGCATCGGTGGGCATGCCGGCGCTGCCGAGGATCGACGGGTTGACGAAGATGATGTAGGCCATCGTCAGGAACGTGGTCAGCCCGGCCAGCAGCTCGGTGCGGACGTCGGTTCCGTGCTCCTTGAGTTTGAAATGGTTTTCAAGTAACGACAAGATGGTCTCTCCTGTTGGGGTAAGCATGGGAAATATAACAGCCGGCATGCCGGCGGGGGGCATATCGTACCCGCTCGTCGCCATTTGCATGCAAAGTGCATGGCGAGCGCCGCCATACGCCATGGGCTGACGCAAATACAACAGTTCAATTGTTGCATCAGCGCAAATTTGCCTTAAACTAAAGCGCCCTTGCCAAGAACGCTATCAATTTGCTCAACATCGGGCCCGCGACCATGATGCTCGGCGGTATCCGGAGTCCCCTCAGCAGTTTGCCTCTTACAGAACAGAAGGAAAAGGATTACGCATGAAACTTAGCCATATCGGATTCGCAGCGGCCACGCTGTGCCTCGGCAGCGCCACGTTTGCGGCCGACACCATCAAGATCGGCGCGCTGTTGCCGCTGACGGGCGGATCGGCCCCGCTGGGCCTGGCGGTACGCGACGGCCAGCGCCTCGCGGTGGCGCACATCAATGCCCGTGGCGGCGTCATGGGGCGCAACCTGGAACTGGTCGAGCTGAACGATGAAAGCAAGCCCGAAAACGCGAGCAAGAACATGGAAGCGTTGCTGGCCAAGGGCGTGGTGGCGTGTTCCTGTGGCGTGAACACCGGCGTGGTGCTGGCGTACCAGCCGGTGATGCAAAAGGCCAAGCTGCCCAATATCGTACCGGCGTCGGCCGGCACCAAGCTGACCAAGGCGTTCCAGAACGCGCCGGAAGGCAATTACACCTTCCGCGTGCAAGCGTCGGACACCTTGCAGGCGCAGATGATGGTCGACTACGCGGTCAAGAAGGGCCACAAGAAAATCGCGCTGCTGCACGACACCACGCCGTACGGCACGGGCGGGCATGACGACATGGTCAAGCAGTTGATCACGCATGACATCAAGGCCGTCTCGGTGGGCAGCTTCAAGGTGGGCGACGCCGATATGTCGGCCCAGCTGGCCAAGGCCAAGGAAGCCGGTGCGACGGTGATGCTGGTGTACGGCATCGGCACCGAGCAGGGTCATATCGCCGCCACCAGCGCCAAGCTGGGCTTGAACCTGGCGCTGATCGGCTCGTGGGCCAACGCCACCGATTCCTTCATCAACGTGGCGGCCAGCCATGCCGAAGGAGCGATCTCGCCGCAGACGTTTGTGGAAGGCGCCACCTCGGCGGCCGGGCGCGAATTCGAGGTGGCCTACCGCAGCGAATACAAGCGTGCGCGCATGACCAATCCGACCGCCGTGGCCGGTGGGCACGACTCGATCCTGCTGCTGGCCGCCGCCATCCGCCAGGCCAACAGCACCGACGGCGCCAAGATCAAGGCCGCACTGGAAAAGCTGAACAGCACGGTGCCGGGCGCGATTGCCACCTACAACAAACCGTTCTCGGAAGATGATCACGAAGGCATCAACCTGAGCAGCGCAGTGATGGCGATCTGGAAAAAAGGCGCGATCGTGCGCGCGCCGCTGTAAGCTTGCCCGACGCTCAGGTGGCTGGCCAGCCCGGCTGCGCCAGCGCCCGGGCGGTGCCGTTGAACAGATCCAGGTCGAGCGCGCCGGCAATGCCCTCCACCTTGCCGGCGCCCATGTTCGGGCAAGCGCGTCTATCCGGGCGTCTTGCCGTCACCAAACACTAGCGCCAGGTTGGGCCCATTCAGGCCGCGCTCGAACCATTGTTCGAGCTCGTCCTTCGTGGCCTCGGCGATACGCTGCGCCGTCGGCGTCGGCAAGTCGCCGAAGCGCTTGCGCAACAGGGCGCCGAGCATGTTGCGCAGGGTGATGACCCGGCCTTCTTCCCGGCCTTCTTCCCGGCCTTCTTCCCTGCCTTCTTCCCTGCCTTCTTCCTTGCCTTTTTCCATGGCTTTCTCCATGGCTTTCTCCATGGTTTCCTCAAACAGCGCGCGTGCTCTTTGATTGACGAGCTCCTCCATCTCTCTGTCCCAAGGTTTTAGCTGGTTCATGTCATCCTCCTCTGCACTATCGAGGTCAAACAATTGCGTATTGTCAGTTTTACGCGCCAGCAGCGCTTTCCACCAGGCCCAGACCGACGTCCGCAGGCTGGTCTGGGGCGTGTTCCTGAACCAGGTCTTCAGCGCCGTTACATGCGTCGTTAAGACATCGGGAAACAATGAAAGTTCAATCCGGAACAGCAGCGCCAGCAAATCGTCATTCGCGTCCAGCGCCGCCCGGTCCAGGCGCCGCTGGTCGATCAGCGCATAGCGCTGCGATGGTTGCAAGGCAGCCAGCTCGGCGGGCGGCGTCATGAGCAAGTCGGCCAGATCCGGGGTCGCGCTCCACGGCGGCTCGCCGTTGTAGAAGACCAGCGGCAGCACCGGCGGCAACAGCAAGCCTGGCGACAATTGGTGGCGTTTGACCAGGTCCTGGCACAGCAAGCCGACGTAAGTCTGCATGCGCAGCGCCATGCAGCGGTCCACGCCGGACTGGAATTCGAGCAGGATGACCACGTCCGGGAATTGCTCGCCGAGCCGAACGCGCCAGACGACATCGCCCTGGCGCGCCGACGGTCGCTCGCTCACGTAGTCCGCATTGACGCGTTCGAAGGCCGACAGGGCGACTCCGTCAAGCAACCTGAAGGCAGTAAAGCCCGTGATCAGTTCGCGCACCATTTCCGGGTGGGCAAACAAGGCGCGGTATCCAAGGTCGTGATTGGCGGTCATGGCGCATCTTAGCCAGCGCCCCTGGCCCGTCTTTGCGCTGGCTCAAACGTGCGCAGCGGCGTGCTTGCGGCAGTTGCCACGCGTTTGAATGCTCAGTCGCGTAGCGCCGCTCCGGGGCCGGCGATCTCGCGGCGCAACTGTTCCAGGCGCCGGATCTTGTCCTCCACCCTGGCGATTTGCGCCGCCGGAATCCCGCTGGCGCGGGCACGCTCGACGTCAGCCTGCAAGCGCGGCACTTCGCGCTGCGCGGCGCTGGCGAAGGCGGCCATGACGCGCGCCTCCTGGCGCGCTTCATAGGCCCGGTACGCGTGGCGGTCGGCCAGTTCGGCGTCGCTCGGCCCCGCCCCGGCGGCCGCTGGCGGCGCCAGCGGCGGCGTACGCGCGTCGCCATGCAGGCGCGCATCGGCCATGCTGTCGGCTGCCGTGAGCGGCGCGGCGCGCGCCACCTCACCGAACCATCCTGGCCCCGCCGCCTGGACGGTGCGGGCAGGCGCGGTTGCGACGGGCGGCACGGCAGGCGTCCCCGCCGGTGGCGCAGCCGCCGACGGCTCCGGGGCAGGCGGGCGCGCCAGCAGTGAGGCGGCAGCGGCCACCACCAGCGCCACGAGGAGGGCGCCGCCCTTCATGCCGGCCCCTCCCCTGCCATGCCGGCCCTGGTGATCTCGATGCGCGCCTTGCGCAGCAGCCCGGCACGCAACGCCGTCAGCTGTGCCGCAGCCATCTCGCGCGCCAGCGCGCGGCTGGCCACATAGCGCACCGCTTCGGAATCGGCGGCCTGATAGCCTTGCACCCGCTCTTCGACGAGCACGATTTCCCATGCCGCATGGCGGCCGGGGCCGGCAGGGCTGCGCACCGGCGCCGAGACCTGGCCCGGCGCCTGGGTGAACAGCAATTGCGCCAGCCAGCCGGGTTTGCTTCCAGCCTGGCTTTCATGGCGCACCCAGCCGAGCGATCCGCCGCCGGCGGCGTCCGGCGCAATCGAGTGACGCCGCGCCAGGGCCGCAAAATCGGCGCCGCCGGCCAGCGCGGCCGCCACCCTGCGCGCCGCCGCTTCATCGGGCAGGCGGATATGGCGCGCGCGCACCCGTTCGATGCGCACGAAATCCTCGCGGCGCCGCGCGTAGTAGGCGCGCACCTGCCCGGCGCCGACCTGGCCGGCCAGCGTGTCGAGCAGGCGGCTGCCGGCGTGCTGGTCGTCGCCCAGGCCGTGCAGGCGCATCATGGCCTGCACATCGCCCTGGTCGGCCAGCACCCGGCGCAGGTCGGCCACGGACGCGGCGCCGAAGCGGCGCACGCTCCAGTCCAGCACGTACCACGAGGCGACCTGCAGCCGGGCCTGCCGCTGCATGAAGTCACGCTCGCGCGCGAACAGCGCCACCCTGCCCTGGACGTTCTGGCGGCGGGCCACGTCGGCCAGGCTGATGCTGCCTTCGCCACCGCCCGGCTTGGCAAAGCGCAGCAGCACCAGCTTGCCTGCCTGCGCCAGCTGCGCCTCGTCCAGGCTGAGGTCGAGCCGCAGCGCGCCGGGTTTGCCGAACACCGCGTCGAGCTCGGCGTCGCTCAATGGCGGCGTTGGCCGCAGCAAGCTGTCGAGGCCGACGCCGGGCAATTGCCGCAAATCGCTTTCCATTTCCTTGCCATACAGGCTGCGCAAGGTGCTCACCAGCTGGTCGTCGATGCTCACCTCGCGTGCGAAGCCAACCCGCTGCCCGGCCCACAGCGCCGCTTCCCCGAAGCGCTTGCGCGCCTCCCCGGCCAGCAGGCGGTTGGCGATGAGGAGCTCGAGCGTGGCGCTGCGCTGCGCGTCCGGATCGGCGGCGCGCGCCATGCACCAGCTGCTCTCGACGCTGAACGCGAGCAGCGGCGCGCCGTCGATGCGCGCCGCTACCGCCGCTGCCGGCGCCGGCTGGCCGCAAGCCCCCATAGCAGGCCAGGCGCACGCCACGCAGGCGGCGCCGGCCAGCGCGCGCAGCAGGCGCAGCAGGCGCCGCGGCTTCAAATCGCCAGGCGCTCGGCGGCGCGGTTGAGTACGTGCACCACCATGGCGATCGCATGCGGCACCATGGCGCGCGCCACCGTGCGGCGGTCGGCGTGATCGGTCGACGAGAGCACAATGCCGCCGTTGGCGTACGAATAGCTGCCGCCCTGGGTCAGCAGCGCGCGGATATCGGTGGCGTTTGGGGCGAGCGGGGTAAAGCTGGCCAGCGCGCCGCGCACCAGGGCGGCATCGTTCAACTGTTCGCGCTCGTAGTAGTCGCCCACCCACTGTTCCCAGCCCGAGTGGCCATTGCCCGAGGTGCCCCAGGTATGGTGCGGCTGGACCAGGTCGGTCGTGTGCAGCACGAAGCCGAGCGACTGCGCGCTCGGGCGCGTGAGGAACTGCTGCCACCAGTACTGCCCCAGGTTATCGATCGGCTGGAAAGGCATGGTTTCGAAATCGGCGTACTGCTTGCTGCTGGAGTTGCCGCCCATGCGGTAGTTCGCTTCGGTCACGCCGAAGCTGTTGTACTTGCTGTTGTCGCCGAACCAGCCTTTCAGGCCGCCGGCGCCATCGTCCAGGTAGTCGCCCACCAGCCAGCCGGCGGCCAGCTTGTCGATATCGCCGCGGTTGCTCAGCTTGGCGTAGTTGTAGCCGCCGAAGGCGTTGCCGTGCACATCGCGCCCGCCTGTGTGGTTCTGGAAATGCCAGTAGGAGGTGTAGTTGGCCAGCGAGGAACCCAGGCCCCACACCGGCGCCATCTGGCAGCTGCCGGTGGTGGCGCCGCACAGATAGGTGTCGGCAAAATCATCGACATCGTAAGCGCCCTGGCCCACGGCTTGGGCGAACTGGTCCATCGTGTAGCCGGCCCTGGCCACGCCAGCGGCCAGCTTGGCATAGTTGGTGGTCGATGGATTGTTCTTCATGAAGGTGATCGCATCAAGCACGATGCGGCGGTGCGTTTCTTGTTGCCATGCCTTGGCGGGTGCGCTGGCAAACAGGGCCAGCGCGAAGCTGGCGGCGAGCAGTGTCGGTTTCATCATGACTCCAGGGTGACGCCAGCGGTGCGGTGACCGCGTGGCTGATTCGCGAAGGAAGAAATGTGAAAATGTAACGATGAAATGTGACGATGCCATGACTGTGGCGCGCCGGGTAAGGACGCGCTTTTTCAGTTGACAGGCCGCGCAAAGGCAGCTCGTTGGCGATCGGCGCGACGGTCTCGCCGCCGCCGTTCAGGCAGCCCGCACCCTGCGCTTGACGCGCACCACGATGCCCAGCCCGACCGCCAGCATCAGCCAGGCGCCGGGTTCCGGTACTGGGCTCAACAGGAATGCCTGGTGGCTGCCATCGGCCGTCAGGCCGCGCCCGACGATCTGGCCGTGGTCATTGATGCCGTAGGCCTTCTCGAGATAAGTAAAGCCGAACCGCTCCCCGACGATCTGCGCGTTCAGGTCGAATTCCATCCCATCCTGCCACAGCACGGCATGCTGGGCGCCTTCGCCGACGCCGGCCCATCCGACCACGGCGCCCAGGGCATTCATGCCGTTGCCTTCGGAGTGCTCGCCCAGGTAGCTCAGGGCGCCGTTCTGCCAGAGGCCGGCGCGCACATCTTCCCCGAAATACGTATTGATCACGATTTGTCCGGCGTTGTTGATGTCTTTCGCCGCGCTGCCGGTCCCGCCGCCATGCAGGTCGACGATTTGGCCATTGTTCCATAGCGCCGCATGTTGCTTGTGATCGGCGGTCGCGCCCCAGCCCACGACCTGCCCGAGGTCGTTCAGCGCTTGTGCGGTCGTTCCCGGGCTGAACGGCCAACCGGGGGGGACGTCGTTGTAGACCGTACTGAAGGGAAGCAGCTTCGTCGTTGTCACGCCATCCCATGATACGGAGGTTTCCACGTAGCCACCGAGCCCATTGGCGACCGTCACCCCATGTGCATTGATGTCGGTCGCTTGGGAGTAATCGTTCGAGACCGGCACCGACTCTATGCCGGCTGCCGTCCATCTGGTGGCGGCGAGGATACCGTGCGGGTAGAAGTTATAGCCCGCGACGTCGCCGGCATGATTGAGCGCCAGGCCATAACTGCCATAGCTCTGCGGGTCGTGACTCAGGTAGCGCGCCGTGCCCTGCTCCCACAGCACCGCCTGGGCCTGGTTGCGCTGGGCCAGGCCAAGCACGGTACCGGCGTTATTGATCGAGAACGCCTCGGTCGCGCTGGCCGAATCGACCAGCAGGGGCGAGAGCTTGTACTGCAGCGCCTGGGCCGGGCCGGCGGCGGCAATAAGAAGACTTGCGACAAAAAGAACTGATGATTTTTGCATGGTAAGGTTCCGGTGAGCGTGGCGGAGAGGGATGCCATATTGCCTTTAGCGCAAATGGGCTGAAGGCAGGACGTGGACAGCACTGACAATCTTAGACCAATATTAACGTTGATAAATCTATCTTTTCCCGTCCAGTAAATCGGCCTTGGGATCGGCCGGCGTGCGACGATCGAACGCCCCGCGATTTTCCTTACGCTTCGCCACTTTCAAGGATCGGCGCACCGATCCAGCTTACGTAGGCGCGATACGGTCTTCGCACAGGAGAAAACGGTTTTTACCCGGATCTTCCAGCATGAAATTCTTCCCGCCCGGCCATTCGAATACCTCCAGCACGCCGTTTTTGTCCGGCACCAGCCCGCCGCCGCTGGCAAACTGCACTCCCCGCAAGCGCTTCAATTCGGCGTCGCAGCTCGGCACGGTCAACGCAAACACCGGCGTCGCGCACGGCGCCGGATGCCAGGGCGTGATTTGCAGGCAGATAGCCGGATTGGCGACTGCACGCAGCAGCCAGGAATCCATCCCATAGTCGGCGTCGACCCGGAACATCCCCAGTTCCTGCACATAAAACCTGATCGTCTCGGCCGGCGCTTCGGCCCTCAAGAACACATCGATCCGCATACAGCCTTTCTCCTTTCAACAGCGGCACACCCGGCCGCGCATCCGCGCGCCCGTTTCGCCATTTTTGGACTTCTTCAAGGTCGGGCCGGCGCGCCCGTCCGGGCCAATATCGACCGGTCGGCCAGCCAGCCAGCGCGTGTTCCACTGTACGGTTTTTCGAAGTCAAGGTCCGGGAGAATCCGCCAGACAACAGCGGCGATTGACTTTCGCGGGCGGCGGGTACACCATCGGGAAGCTTGCCGACACCTGTTCCCCCACCTGTTTGAAGGAGTAAGTTGATGACAATGTTGATCAAAAGTGTACTCGGCATGGCTGCTTCGCTGGCCTTCGCGGCCAATGTGCTGGCGGCGGACGCGGGAACGGCGGAGGAAGCGAGCGCGCTGGTGAAGCAGGGCGTGGCTTTCTTCAAGGCCAACGGCAAGGACAAGCTGCTTGCCGAAGTGGCCAATCCCAAGGGGCAATTCGTCAGCAAGGACTTGTACCTGAGCGTGTGGGACACCAAGGCCAAGGTGCTGGCGCACGGCGCCAATCCCAAGATGGCCGGCAAAAACATCATCGAGTTGAAGGATGGCGACGACAAGTACTTCATGAAGGAAATCATGGCCAAGGCCGCCAATCCGGGCAGCGGCTGGGTCGACTACAAATGGGTCAATCCGGTGAGCAAGGATATCCAGGCCAAGTCGGCGTATTTTGAAAAAGTCGAGGATGTCGTCATTTCGGCGGGGTATTACAAGAAATAGGCGACGCGCCCGGAGTCCAGCAGACATGAAGCAATGAGCGCAGGGAATGGCTTTTTGTCCGATAAACTCGCAACGCACGATGCGGCGCTGGTGAGGATCGTGGCCGCGCGAGCGCCGCAGTAATTGCGCGCGCGCCTGCTCACGCTCTACAGCGCGCGGCGGGCGCTGGCCGGGTTGGCGCCGCAGGCGCAGATCGAGTTTGTCCACGCCGGCAGCAGCTGGGGCAATACGCCGATGGCGCTGGGCGAGCTTGCCATCGTGTTTCTCACCACCATAGCAGGCCATTTGTACGAGGCAGCCTGGCGCCGGCTTTTCACCGTCCTCGACAGGGGCGCTATACACCCTGCTGATCACGCCCGATCCCCGGCTCAGGTGTATTTTCCTGCGGTGCAGGTAGTGCCACCATTCGTTGGAGCCGTACAGGCCGGGCTTTCCGCACAAGCCCTGCATCGGCCGGGTCTCGTCCAGGGTAAGCGCCTCCCTGGTTTTTACAACATCCGGATACCGCCTGTGACGAAACCAAACAAAAGATTGCCGTCTCCTGTCATTCAGCAAGTATCTTTCAACCCTGGCGGACTGGTTCGAGCGAGACGGCCATTTCAAGCATGCCAAGAGCCCATTCGGTTTCCTCTTCAGCGGAGGGAGGGCATTTTTTTTCCAGATAAAGATGGATAAAATCAACCCGGCATCCCACTTGAAACAGCGCGATGTCTGCGTTGTCGTTCACATGCACAGGCAAACCCATCAATGCATTTCTCGATGACAAAACGTCAATCAGCAGGACCGGCGATTCTACCCCATTGTCCTTTCCGACATAGACTTTGCTGATCACACCCGATGCAAAAGTGCGACGTATTTTTCCACATTGCACGTAGTGCCACCATTCATTTGAACCGTATAGGCCACGATACCCACTCAGACCTTCGGTCGGCCTGGTTTCATCCAAGGTGAGCGCTTGAATTTTCCTTATCTCATCCGGATGAAGTCTGTGATGTTCCGACAGCCGGAACACCCGCTTCATCGGTATCTCAGCATCGAGATCTATAAAATTTGGCATGCTCTCCAATAACGACGACACCGGCGCCACAAAACCTGGTTCCTGTCTTTTGCGGTAAGCCCCCTCCGGTCGCTGCCTGGCAGGTTCCAATGATACAGCCATTTCCACCACCTCCTTCAGATAGACGATGGTGCCGTCTTCCGCCGGCTGGTGTTTCAGCTCGTAATAGCAGTAAAGCACATCGACACGGCTTCCAACCTGGAACAGGTTAGCATCGGCTTGATTGATGACATGAATGTCTTCATGGTCCACTTCTTCATACGGTGTCACGAAAGAGAATGCATTAATTTCATCCTCCCCCCACCCGCTTATATATACACGAGTGATTAGCCCGGAGACTATCTCCTGTCTAATTACGCCATTTTGAATGTTGGCCCACCACTCAGGTGAACCATACAATCCCAATCTCCCGCTCAGCCCCATGCACGGCCTAGACGCATTCAGGGTCAACGCTTGTGTTTGCTGCACTCGTTCCGGATCCCTCCTGAGATCTTCTTTCAGTTGGTAGACCAATTTCATTGGCACGTCAGCTTCATCAAGGCGTAAAAACATTGTCGCTACTCGCATAAGTTATGTTGCAATTCTTTAATAAATTAGGCTGGTTTTATCTGGCGCAATACGCTCAAATTGAACAATATTTTCTTCGAAAATTTTTATCGCTCTCCCGCCTTTTGCACCGAGGGCAGTGGTCACCTGATCTCCTTCAACCTTAATTCGCGCATAACTCTCCCCCCACCTTACTCCGGGACGTAATACCGGAAGATCAGGGAACGCAAGTCTGGTCACATCGTCATCGGCAGCGACAGCAATAGCGAGGAGTTTATCCGAGGTACCCGGTTTCATCGCAAATCTGACCAAAACTTCACCCTCTTTTTGGGCATATCGACTTGCATACCAAATTGCCGGAGAGGTGGACGTTTCCCCCGTCCCGGTTACTATTCCGCGTGCAACAAGAGCATTGTAGTGTTTTGCTTTCATACCACGGTACACAATTTCGTTACCGAATTTATCCCACTCCAGAACGCGGTTCGCTGCCCCCTGCACGCTTCTCGCGACAACACCTGTGCCTTTCGGACACGGCCCACACGTCGCCAACCCGAGCGGATCAATCCATCCGGTCGGATTGGGCGCATATGCCATCGTATTATGGCCACCCGCGAGCCCGATCGGATCCTGGCTGACGAAACGCCCCACGTCCGGATCATAGTACCGGAATCGGTTGTAATGCAGGCCCGTTTCGATGTCGTGATACTGGCCCTGGAAACGGATCGGCTGCGCCTGTGCCAGCGCCTGCTGCGAGCGTTGTCCGGCCTGCACCTCGTCCTCCACCTCGGGGGCCTCGATCCTGAGCACATTGCCCCATGCCTTGTAAGTGGCAGCCCAAGTCACGCGCCCGCCGGCATCGCTCACTTCGCGCGGCGTGCCCAAATGATCGGTATGCAGGTAGTGTACCTGCGCCGCAGCGCCCCCATCCTCCGGCGCGCTGTCGATCTGCGCCAGCGGCACGAAGGAATCCGGCTCGTAGATATACGTGCGGCAGTGCTTGCCACGGGTCTCGCTGAGCAGGCGGTTGCCATCCCAGGCAAAGCGCGTGGTGCCGAAGGCATCGCGCTTGGCGATGCGCCGTCCGAACGGATCGTACGCATACTTCACCGTCTGCGCGCTGTCGCCCTCCTGCCCGGCATTACGGGTAACCGTCGACTTGACCAGCTGATGCGCGCCGTTCCAGGTAAACTGCATGTGTGTGTGGCGCCCGACCCGCTTCTCGATCAGGTTGCCATGCGCATCGTAGTCGAAGCGCTTGTCCTCGAACACGCGCAGGCGGTTGCCCTCGACCCGGCCGCTGCCTTCGGCTCCCGCATTGAGCAGGTTATGCGCCGGGTCGAACGCGAAACGCTCGCCCAGCTGCGGCTGGGTCGCGCTCAAGATGCGGCCGATGACGTCGTACTCGAACGTGCTTCGGCCGTTACGGCTGTCGTCGAGCACCACCAGGTTGCCGCCGGCGTCATACTCGTAACGTCGCGCTACGGCTGGCGTGCTGCCGTTCGCGGCGACCTGAGACAACAGCCGCCCGACCGGGTCGTAGCGGAAGTGACTGGTCAAGGCGCCCTGGCTGCGGCTGACCGGGCGGTGCGCGCTGTCGCGCTCGATATCGCTCACCACCTCGCCATCGAGGTTGATCTGGTGCAAGTGACCGGAACCGTAGAACAGATGATTGAGCACGCGCCCGTCGGGCAGCACCGTTTGCACGCGGTTGCCCAGTTCGTCGTAGGCGTGCCGCATCGCGCTGGTGTGGCCGGCGCTGGTGGTCTGTTCAGACACCAACTGCCCCACGGCATCGTACTTGAGCACGATGGCGGCATCGGCGTTGGCCGCATGCGTCATGCGGCCGGCCAGGTCGTAGCCGTAACGCTCGCGCAATTGCTCCGCCTGCGCCGGGCCGGTGATGCGGGACGTGATTTTTTCGATCAGGCGGCCTGCTGTGTCGCGCAGGAAGCTGGTCTCGATGCGGGTCAGTTCGCTGGGCATGCCGCTGCCATGCTCCTCCTTGGCGGCGATCTGGCCGCTGGCGTCGTAGCGGTAGCGGGTCAGGCAGCCATCGAAGCCGATTTCTTCGGTCAGGCGATCCATCGCGTCGTAGGCGAAGCTGTGCGTCTCGCCGTTTTCGTTGACCAGCGCCGCCATGCGGCGCGCAGCGTCGTACTGGTACTGCAACACGCCGCCGCGCGCATCGATCCGTTGCAGTGGGCGGCCATCGCTGTCGAGCACATAGCTGGTGCGGTTGCCTCCGGCGATGTATGCACAAATGCGCCCGAATTCATCGTATTCGTAATGCTCCTCGGTGCCATTGGCCTGGCGGGTGGCCAGCAGGCGTCCGCCGTCGTCATAGTCATACGCGCTGACATTGTCGTTGGGGTCGGTCACCTGGCGCAGCTTGCCGCTGTCGTCGTAGTCGAAGCGGGTCAGCTTGCCGGCGCAATCGGTCTGGCTGATTGGCTGCCCGGCTGCGTTGTAGTTCAGTTTTTTCACGCCGCCGGCGGCGTCGGTGATGCGCACCGGCAAACCGTCGTTGTTGTACTGGTACGAAGTGCGCTGGCCCAAGCCGTCGGTGATGCTGGTCAGGTTGCCATGATCGTCGTAACGCAACGCGGTCGTCACGCCCAGCGCATCGGTGATCAAGGCCGGCTTGTCGAAGCGGGTGTCGTAGACGATGCCGGTGGCGCTGCCGCCACCCTCGATCCGCACCACGCGGCTGCGTTCGTCGTAGCGGTAACGGGTCACGCGGCCAGCAGGGTCGGTCAGCATCAGCAGGTTGCCGAAACGGTCCAGCGTGCGCAAGGTGACGCCGCCAGCGGCATCAACCAGGCCGATGAGACGCCGCTCGTGGTCGAACCGATAGTGCTGGCGCCGTCCCAGGTTGTCGGTGACTATCGTCTCATGCTGGCGGTAGTCGAACCGCCAGGCATGGCCGCCGTTGGTCCAGTTGTGCAGCACCTTGCCGCTCGGAGCATCCTGGTCGTATTCATAGCATGACACCAGCCCGTCCGGTTCGCCATGCTGCACCAGCATGTGCTGGCGATACAGGAACTGGCGCTTGAGCTGGCCGGCGCCGTTGCGCACCTGAGCCAGGTCGCCGGCCTCGTCATAATCGTAATAGACCAGCACGTCGCTCTGGGTGGCCGGCATGCCGCTGTCGCCATCCCCGCTCTCGCGCACCAGCGCCACCGAGCGCAGGCGCGGTTGGCCCTGGTGCTCGCCAAATACCAGCGTGAACACGCGGCCGGCGCTGTCGTTGATGCGTTCCGGAAGCTGCGCGTGGTTGTGCAGGATGCTGATGGTATTGCCGTTGGCATCGACCAGGCCGACCAGGTTGGCGATGTCCCTGCCGTTGGCGGGAAGCGCGAACTGGCGACGCAGCAAATTTTCATCAATCAGCTCGAAGGTGCGCGGACCGGTACGGCTCAAGGTGACCGATTCGTAGGGCGAGTAGATCGATTCGCCTATCTCCGGCAGTGAAAACGTCACGGCGCGCTCATAGGCGTCGAGGACCACGACTTCCTCCGCGCTGACCAGCAACGCTTCCGAAATCGGTGTCGACCAGCCTTGCCCCAGCCAGCCGACGCGCGCTGCGTCGGAACTGTAGGTGCGCTGCCACGGCAGCGGTAGCGGCGCGGGCAGCGAAAAATCCAGGTCGCTCTCACCCAGCAAGATCTTGCTGCCGAAAATCGGGTGCACGGGCGGGCCAACCAGGATGTTCGGGCATATCGGGCAGACCTTGTCGCCCTTGCCATTTTTCGGGGGTGTCTCGGCCGGCTTGGCCGGTTTGGCCGCGACCGGCTCGGGCGCAGCCCCGGGTCTGACGCCAGCGCCCGCCTTCGCACCGGCCTGGTCCGCCGCACCCGGCAGGTTGCTGCGCAAGGCGGGCATGGCCATCAGCTTGGCCTCGTTGGCCGCGACCCACGTCGCGAACTTTGGTCCGAGCTTGCTGGCGCTGATTTCCGCCAGCAGCATCGACCGGCTGAGCTGACCTTTCGTAAAATAGACCACGATCGCGCTAAGCAGTGCCACGACCAGCAACAACTTGCCTTGCGCGAAGGAGATACTGGCGCGCTCGATCATGCCCGGGTACTCGCCGCGCGCATTTTCAGGCAGCTGGCCGGCGGCCCAGGCAGTGGCGAATCCTTCGGCCAGATGGCTGCACATCTCGGGAATGGCCGTGCCGATACATTTGACCAGGCTGCCGAGACCCATCCACATCATGATTTCGGCGCCAACCTTGCTGCCGAACAGGGCGCCACCGATGGCGCCGGGCACCGCGCCGGCACCAGCAAAAAACGCCCCGCCGATCCCGCCGACAACACCGAAAAAGATGGCGCCGCCGCCCACGTACATGACGATCTCTTTCACGACCGACCACAGCACGTCCCAGACCATCGAGAAATCCAAACCGGCCAACTTGGTGGCGAGTAAGACAGCAAATCGCTGCTCGGCCTTGCCAACGGCGTGGGTTACCGCCCGGGCCGAGCGACCGGTCTCGGTCGTCATGGCCAGTTTCTCAATTGCATTTGCCGAAGCGCCGACCCGCTGCGACCATCGCGCCAATCGTTTTTCCATATCAATGCGTGCCTGCGGATTGGCAGTTTCGTATTGGCGGCGGAAGGTTCCAAGGATGCGTTCTACGCTGGAAAAACTGTCTTTGTGATCGTGGTTAGGCATGCTGACGAGTGTGTGGTAATGGCTGAACAGCTAACGTACATACGCAGGCAAGCCGGATATGCAAATTGAATATTGGCAATTATTTAATAGTATATCAGCAATTTTTCATTATTTGCACGACTAAAGGACCACCGGCGCTACCTCGCCGCCGCCGCCCTTTCCCATGCTAACTGCATCATTTGCGCAACAGCAATGTACATACTCTGAATGCAAATGAGATTGATTAACGTTTACGCTTCTGTGAGATTTGGCTATAATCCTGCGAATCTATCTGAGGAGTTCATCTTGAAGCACCAACAATCGCAACAGCCAAAAAGCCTTCGTAGCAAGAGCGACATGACGTTCAATACCATGAAGAAAACCAGTATTGCCATGGGCATTTCCAGTGCCTTGTTGATGATGCCGTTCGGCGCCAGCGCCCAGACGGTGGCCGCCGCGCCATCGGAAAAAGACAGCAAGACCCTGCCCGACGTCGTCGTCTACGGCAAGTACCTCGACCCGAACCCGAACGCCGAAGTCGGCGCGCCGTACAAGGCCAAGACCTCGGGCGATTCGCGCCACACCCGTCCGCTGGCTGAAACGCCGCAGACCATCTCGGTGATCACCAAGGCCGCGATCGACGATTCGGGCATGACCGAACTCAAACAAATTCTCAGCGCCCAGCCAGGCATCACCCTCGGCACCGGCGAAAACGGCAATGCCTTCGGCGACCGCTACATCATCCGCGGCCAGGAAGCGCGCAGCGACGTCTTCGTCGACGGCTTGCGCGACCCGGGCATGACCACCCGCGAAAGCTTCGCCATCGAGCAGCTCGAAATTTCCAAAGGCCCGAACTCGAGCTTCGCCGGGCGCGGCACCGCCGGCGGCGCGATCAACGCGATCACCAAGCAAGCGACCCTGGACAAAGACTTCCAGCGCGTCACCGTGGGCGTGGGCACCGACAGCCACAAACGCGTCACCGCCGACTTCAACAAAGGCTTCGGCGACAACTTCGCCCTGCGCGCCAACGTCCTGTACGGCGACGAAGACGTGCCTGACCGCAAGCCATCGAGCCGCACCCGCAAGGGCGTGGCCGTCTCCGGCCTGTGGGAAGTAAACAAGGACCTGGCCGTCACGCTCGATTACTACGCCCTGCGCACCGACGACAAGCTGCCCGACCTGGGTCACTTCCTGGTCGGCGCCGTGCCGAACCGCATACCGGCCACCAACGTGCCGGTGTACGCCCAGTCGAACGACTTCCTCGGCTCGGACGTGGACACCATGACCGCGCGCGTGAACTGGAAACTGGCGCCCGACCTGACCCTGACCAGCCTGACCCGCTATGGCCAGTCGAACAACGCCTACGTCACCACCGGCGCCTCGAGCGGCACCCGCTATGTCGGCGACAGCGCCGCCAATACCAAGTCATTCGTGAGCGCCGCGCTCGACGGCGGCCACACCGGCTGGCAGGATGTCGAGTACTTTGCGCACCAGAGCAATCTGCGCTGGGACAAGCAACTGATGGGCATGAAGCACGAATTCATCTTCGGCGCCGAATACACCGACCATCAAGTCGTCTCAGGCAACTTCACGGTCGCCAACAGCGGCGCCTTCAACTGCCGCAGCGCGGTTGCCGTCGGCCCGAACAATGCGCGTTGCTTCAACGACGTCAATGGCGTGCCGGTGGCCGACCTGACCAACTTCGCCGGCCGCAGCAGCACCCGCAACAGCTGGAACCAGGACTGGCAAGTGAAGACCTTCTCGCTGACCGCAATGGACACGGTCGACCTGACCGACCGCGTCACGGCGTTCGCCGGCATCCGCGCCGACCGCTTCGACCTGTCGCTGGCGCGCCGCACCCCGGCCACCAACCTGGTCACCGGCGAGTACAGCTACACCGACACCCTGGTCAACGGCCACGCCGGCGTGAGCTTCAAGGTCATGCCGAAACTGATCGTCTACGGCAGCGCGGCCAGCTCGCAGGACATCAACGGCGGCGAAGCCGATTCGGGCACCAACAGCGGCTACGGCGGCGCGGTGCTGTACCAGAACAAGATCGCCGGCGCCAAGCCGGAAACCTCGATCAACCTGGAACTGGGCACCAAGTGGAACCTGCTTGACGACAAGCTGCTGGCCACCGCCGCCCTCTTCCAGACCAAGAAGAAGGATGTGATGGAAGGGGCCAACTACGACACCGTCGGCACCTTCAACACCGGCAAGAACAAGGTGCAGGGGATCGAATTCGGCCTGACCGGCAACATCACCGAAGCCCTGTCGACCCAGGTCGGCGCGGCCATCATGAAGTCGAAAGTGACCGGTTCGGCCAGCCCAGTGGGCATCGGCCGCGAACTGGCCAACTTTGCCGAAAAATCGTTCTCGGCCCAGGCCAAGTACCAGCTGACCGACGCTTTCTCGTTCGGCGCCGTGGCCCGTTACGAGAGCGGCCGTTGCGGCGGCCAGCCCGACACCGCCGCCGGCTACACCGCCGACAACCAGTGCTCGCAGCCGGTGCCGTCGTTCACCGTGTATGACGCGTTCGCCGCTTACCGCTTCTCGAAGAAGCTGGACCTGCGCGTGAACGTGCTCAACGTCGGCAACAAGGACTACTTCACGGCCGTGTACCGCTCGGGCGCCTTCCTGTACAAGGGTGACGCGCGCGCTGTTCGCGTGGCGCTGAACTACGAACTGTAAGAACGGCAAGCGCGCGCCGCTTCAAGTGTCCGCTTCAAGTGTCTTGAGTGGCGCGCAAGTTCGCTACAATGCCGGGTAACCCCCGGCATTTTTCATTTAATGATGACACCACCTTTCCCCGGCCCCCAGCCGCCTCTGGGCAAGATCCCCGCCGACATCGGCTGCGCCGCCGACTATGAAGTGCTGGCGCAGCGCTTCATGGCCGCGCCCAGCTACGACTACGTGGCCGGCGGCAGCGGGCGCGACCTGACCGTGGCCGCCAACCTGGCCGCGTTCGCGCGCTGGGACATCTATCCGCGCCTGCTGCGCGACGTCGGCGCCGGCCACACCGGCGTCGCCGTGGCCGGGCAGCAGTTCGCCCATCCGATCTTCTTGGCGCCGGTGGCCTTCCAGAACCTGGCGCACAGCGCCGGCGAACTGCAAAGCGCGCGCGCGGCGCACGCGGTCGACAGTTGCATGATCAGTAGCACGCTCTCGTCCTGCACCCTGGAAGACGTGGCGCGCGGCGCCGGTCCGCAGCGCTGGTTCCAGTTGTACTTCCAGCTGCGCCGGGAAGACACGCAAGACCTGTTGAAGCGCGCCGTGCAGGCCGGCTACACGGCCATCGTGGTCACGCTCGACGCCCCGATCCAGGTGCCCAGCAACCGCGCCCTGCGCGCCGGCTTTCGCATGCCGGCCGACTGCGTGGCCGCCAACCTGCGCGGCTACGCCCCGGCCGCGACGCCCTCGCTCGCGCCCGAACAGAGCCGCATCTTCCAGGGCATCATGAGCAGCGCGCCGAGCTGGGACGACCTGCGCTGGCTGCTCGGTCAAACCACGTTGCCGGTGCTGGTCAAGGGCGTGCTCCATCCCGACGACGCCATCGCCCTGCGCGCCATCGGCGTGGCCGGGCTGGTGGTGTCGAACCACGGCGGGCGCACCCTCGACGGCGCCCCCGCCAGCCTGGACGTGCTGCCGGCCATCCGCGCCGCCATCGGACCGGCTTTCCCGCTGCTCTTCGATGGCGGCATCCGCTCCGGGGCCGACGTGTTCAAGGCGCTGGCCCTGGGCGCCGACGCGGTGCTGGTCGGGCGCTTGCAGATATACGCGCTCAGCGTGGCCGGCGCGCTCGGCGTGGCGCACATGCTCAAGCTGCTGCGCGAAGAACTCGAAGTGTGCATGGCGCTGGCCGGCTGCGCCACCGTCGGCGAGATCGACGGCGGCGCCCTGCTGCGGCGCCAGGACTTGCCATGCTGACCGTCCTCGACGCCATCCTCAGCAAGGATGAGGTGCGCCAGTTCCGCGCCTACCTCGACCAGGCCGACTGGCGCGATGGCGCGGCCACCGCCGGCACCCTGGCGCGCTCGGCCAAGAACAATGCCCAGATCGACGATGGCGCCGAAGTGGCCGTCAGCCTGGGCAACCATATCCTGCGCACGCTCGGCAATACACCGCTGTTCATTGCCGCCGCGCTGCCGCGCAAGATCTATCCGCCAAAATTTAATCGCTACGGTGTCGGCGAAACCTATGGCACGCACGTTGATAGTGCTGTGATGCAGATTCCCGGCACCCACTTGAGCCTGCGCAGCGACCTGGCCGCCACCCTGTTTTTGGCCGAGCCGGACGAGTACGACGGCGGCGAGCTGGAAATCGACACCGAATTCGGCGTCCAGGCCGTCAAACTGGGCGCGGGCGACATGGTGCTGTATCCGGCTTCCAGCCTGCACCGGGTGACGCCGGTCACGCGCGGCGCGCGGGTGGCCTCGTTTTTTTGGATAGAAAGCCTGGTCGGCGACGAGGCCGAGCGCACCTTGCTGTTCGACCTGGACCAGGCGATCCAGAACCTGACACCGGCTCTGGCGGCGGACGACCGCAACCTGCTCAAGCTGACCGGGATTTACCACAACCTGCTGCGCCGCTGGGCGGCGACCTGATGTTTCATCCGTATTTTCAATCTGAACAAGGAAACAATATGACCTCGACCTTCGCCAAACTGGTACCACTCGTGCTCGCCTTTGCCGTCAACGGCGCCTGGGCTCACGGGGACGTGAAATGCACCACCCGTCCGAAAGCGGAATGGAAGCCGCACACCGAGTTGCACGAAAAACTGACCAAGGAAGGCTGGGTCGTGCGCCGCATGGAAGCGACCGCGAGCTGCTACGAAGTGTATGCCAAGGACCCGCAGGGCAAGCGCATCGAAGCGTTTTTCGACCCGGTGACCTTCGCCCGCGTTGAAGAAAAGTAAGCTGGCCGTCTGGGATGTCCCGGTGCGCCTGCTGCACTGGTCGCTTGTCGCGGCCATCGCGGCGGCGTGGTGGACCAGCGACCAGACCGGCGTGGCGCACAGCTGGCTTGGCTATGGCGCGGCGGCGATCGTCGCGGCGCGCCTGTTGTGGGGCTTTGGCGGCAGCCGCTACGCGCGTTTCTCGCAGTTCGTGCGCGCGCCGGGTCCCACGGTGCGCTACCTGCACGCGGTAGCGCAGGGCCGCGCCGCGCGCCACCTGGGCCACAATCCGCTCGGTGGGGCCATGGTTTTGGCCCTGCTCGCCTGCGTCGCCCTGCTGGCCCTGAGCGGATGGGCCCTGGGCACCGACCTGCTGTGGGGATATGCCTGGCCGGTGCAGGTGCACGTGGCCATCGCCTGGACCCTGGTGGGACTGGTGGTGCTGCATGTGTCCGGCGTAATCTTCACCAGCTGGCAGCACCGCGAAAACCTGGTGCTGGCCATGATTACCGGCAAGAAGAAGCCTGCTGCGGAAGGCGACCAGGACTGACGAGGCCCGCGCTCACCTTGACATCGGCTTAAGGGCGCGCGTTCTTGTCCCCCGGCGTCAGCAGGAACACCAGATTACCGTTTTTCGGATCGCTGCCGGTCCATGCCTTGCCCAGCTCTTTTCCTGCCAGGTCGAGGCAATATTCGGGCGTCACCCGCGCGGGCGTGGGATCGGCGGTGCTGCAAACCAGGTTTTTGTCGGCACGCCAGGATCCGTGCGATACGGTGTCGCCGGCAGTGTGGCGAGCCCGTCCGGAGGGGTCGAAATAGATTTCGCTCGGACCGAAGCGGTTGGTCACCGACATCGTGTTTCCGCTGACCAGGGTGGCGGCGTGGCCTGTATTGTCGGCGGCGTGCGCGCCAGGCATGGCGCACAAGCCCGCCAGACAGGCCAGCGCCATGCTCGCGCAAGCCAGGGGTTTCTTCAATATTGTCTTCGGTGTGAGCACGCTGTCCTGCCTTTCCATGCCAAGGAATAACTTTCAATGGGTACCAGTATGCCACGCGTGATATGTTTGATGCAATGTTAATCAAAGAGGCAATATTGCTCACGCTGATACGCAGCGCCGGCGGCTTGTCCGCGTGGGTCGTCGAGGCCGACGCTGCCGCAGGCGCAGAGTCGCCAGTCGTGCGCCGCATGGCGCTGGACGAGTTGCCCGTCGCGCAGTATCGGCAGCGCGATGCCTTGCTGGCCGACTGGCAAGCCGTGTGCGCGGCACGCAGCCTGGATGCGGCGTGGCCAGCGTTGTGGCGCGTATTCTGGGCCACGCTAGCGGAGCCGGACGACACGGCCGCGCCCATGCCGCAGCGCGTCACGCCGGCGCCGCGCCCGATGGCCAGCGCGGCCCACCCGCGTGCTTTTCGCGGCACCAAATTCCAGCCGCCGAAACCGGCCGTCCCGGCTCTCAACCTGGCCGCGTGGCTGGCGGACGACCGCCTGTTCGATGGCTTTCTGGCGCGCCACGACCACGCGCGCCTGCCTGTTCTCACAGCCGATGGCGCCCCGCTCGCGCATGCCGCCGGCGCGGATCGTGTGCCGACCGTGGCCGGCTTGCTGGCGCACGGCGCGGGTCCGTGGCCGGCGGTCCCCGACGCTTTCCGCCGCGCGTTTGTATGGCGCCTGCGCACGCGTCCCCTGCCCGATCTGCTGGCATGGCTGCAACTCTGGCGCGCACTGGGCAGCGCGGCAAATGGGCCGGCGCTGGCGCTGCCGGCAACGCTGTGCGCGCTGGCGCCGCACGCGCATGCATGGCCAACGTTGGCGCTCGTGCTGGGACCGTCGCGCCAGTTGCTTTTTTTGACAGCGCTGCTGAAACAGCGCGCGTATCTGCTGGCGCCCGGCGCACTGGACCAAAGCCAACTGGCCGCGATCGATGCGCTTGACGTGGACGACGACTGTTTTGCCGCTTACCTCAACGCCGTGCTCGAGAACCTTCAGCGCAGGGTGAGCGTGACGTACACCCTGGAAGGCTGCCTTCTGGCCAGTCAGAGGGTCTATCCTTTTCGCCCCGACGAGTTGACGTCCAGGCTGAGAGTGGCCAAAGCGTGCCCGGACTTTCGTGTCAGCGATATTGCTCGCATGCGCGTCACGCTTGGCCCGGATGGCGATTACTGGAATATGCATCTCTGGGAAGACTGCGTAAGCACACCCGGACTGGCGCAGGTGCTGCGCGCCACCTGCTGGGAAAAGCTCAGCGCCGGCGTGGCGGACACCTGGCTGTCGGTCTTTACCAGCACGGTGTGGTACGACGACGATCAGACAGAAAAACAAAACGACAAGCGCTGGCGCGCCCATCTTGCGATTTTTCCGATCTGGCACGCCGACCTGATCGCCCTGTCGGGAGCGTGGCAAGAAAAATATGTGCGCATGGTGAGCGACTACGCGAACCGTTGGGACGATGGCGACACCTTGCGTGATAGCGTGGCGCACCTGGCGCACTTGCAGCGGTGGCTGTGCAGCCCGCCGTTTTCAGCGGACATCGACATTGGACATCCGCTTTCCAGCATGGCCGACGCCTTTCCTGTGGAGGGCTGGCAGCAACTGGCCGCCGCCGGCGAGCGCACCTGGCTGACAGTGGAACGGGCCTGCCGGCGCGAGGACGATGGCAAGATGATCGGACGCGGCCTGGGCAGCCTCGCGCGATGCTGGCCTGCCTTCACCATGCGCAGCTTTAGCGTGGCACCACAGAGCCTGATGCGCGTCGCGCGGCTTCTGGGATACATCGCTTGGGAGCGACGCCGCCAGTTCCTGTCCGAGACCGGGCATGAAGTGTGGTTTTCCACGCGCTGGAGCGAGCTGGCGCCCTACGACGCCTGCCGCATGCTGTACCGGCTATGCATCGACGCCGGCGTGAACAGCCCGGTGCCACGCCGCCTGCGCGAGCACTTCGAAGGGAACGTCGTCCTGAGCCAGATGCAGATCGCGCGCCACTGCCGGGTGGGCATGTCGCGTTTGCCGCACGTGCTGCTGGCGGCGCTGGAGCACGCAATCGTGCGCAGTATCGACCAGCCGTTCAAGCTGCATGACCGATCGGGCGCAGCCAGCCATGCCGTGCGCCTGGCGGCCGGCATCGACACCAACCGCAAGGGACTGCGCCGTTTCCTGCGCGAGCAGGCCGAGGGCCGCGCCGGGGCGTATCTCGATCACCCGCTCAACCGCGCCTGGTTCGCGCGTCATCCGCGCATCGATGCCGCGGCATGGCAAAGCAGCGCATTGCGCGTGGGCGTCGACGGCAGCGCGGGCGCCTGGCTTGCACTGGCAAGCGATCCGCTCGACATCCTGATGCTGGGCACCCATGTGGGCAGTTGCTTGGGCCTGGGCGGCTTGTGCGACTATTCCGCCGTGGCCTGCCTGCTCGACGCCAACAAGCAGGTGGTGTATGCGCGCGACGCGACCGGCCGGGTGCTGGCGCGCCAATTGCTCGCGATCGATGAACGCGACCGCCTGGTCTGCTTTTGGGTCTATCCGCCGAACGCCGGCCCGGCGCTGCTGCGCGCGTTTCACGCCTTCGACGAGGCGATAGCCGCCTCTCTGGGCATTGATATCTATCGCCATGACGACGACGACGCTTACGATGTCGCCATCGTCCTGGCCGAACACTGGTGGGACGACGGCGTGTGGCACGACAGGGACAATTACGCCCCTGCCGACTGACGCCGCATCAGCGTTTGCAGCTCGCCACCGGGGTCGGCGTCACCACGAACGAAAAGTGCGAACCGTACTCGCCATGGATCGGCTGGGTGCCCGAGGCGCCCGCGTTGGGGCCGATGATGTAGGTATTGGCCTTGGCGATGCCGCCGTCGGCATACGCCGCGATATCGGTGGTCGCATTGCCGTAGGCGCGCACGATGTTCAGGCCCACCACGTCGCGCAGATGGCGCACGTAATCGGTCTTGAATTTTTGCGTATCGGGCGGAATCGGACCGCCGCCGTACGGGTTGGAGTGGTAGTGCCAGCGTCCGACCTTCTGGATATCGAGCCACTCCAGGCCATCTTTGGTGACCCAGTACGGCCGCGCGGTCAAAAAAATCACCTGGTAACCCTTCTCGCGGTAGGCGTTGACCACTTGCGGCGCATAGTAATACGCGGTGGCGGTCTTGACGCCCACGTAATCGGCGTAGGCTTCGAAATCGTTGATGGTGAGGGTGCCGTCGATATCGAACACCACCGCGTCGCGCCCGGCGTCGACCACGCTCAGGTAGCCCGTGGTGCCGCTCAAATCGCCTTCAACAACAAAGCGCACCACATAGTCGCCCACCGGGCGCACGCCCAGCGGCACGTTGATCTTGCCATCGCTGTCGGTCCGGTAATTGCCGACATACTGCCAGCCGCTCATGCCGGTCCCGTACAGGTACGCGTGTACGCGCTCGCCTTCCAGATCCTTGTGCAGCACGGCGTCGTAATCGAACTTAGCCGTCATGCTCGCCGCCGTTCCCGCCTTGACGATGGTGTCATGCGCCATGTGCCAGGGCTTGTACAAGCCGGACAGGATGGTGTTGCCGAAATTTGAAAACGTTCTCTTCTCCGGCCCGGAAAAGGCCGGCGGATGGGCCGCGGTGGTGTAATCGGGACAGGCGGCTACGGCAGGCAGGGCGGAACAGGCACAGACAATCGCAATACAAGGCGCAACGGGTTTCAACATGGAGGTCTCCGCAGGATGATTGGAATAATCAGATGACGACGCAAACTTGTCGTTTGTGACCTGCCAACATTACCCTGCCGTGAGCATTTCCAAAATGACATTGTCATTTTTTTGCCGGCGATGCTCAAAAAACAAGGATGAGTGTTGTATCGCGTGAACGGATGCGCCCGGTTGCGGCGCCGGCGCCATACACCCGGTAATACATGTTCCCGAATAAACGCTCGGCAACGATCTTATTGAACAAAAAACAACAAAATTCACTATGCATATATGTTATTGATAATATGCCATGATTGACAGGTTTATACTGAGGCGAGCCAGCCGATACCCGGCAGCCATCTAGCGAAAGCACGTCCATGTCCAACACCTCTTCCAAGCTCGCTTATTGCGTCCTCGCCGCTGCGGCGATCGCAACGGGCTCCGCCCATGCGCAATCGATCAGCACGTCCGCCTCCATTTCGCAGTTCTCCTACCAACTGGTCGACCTGGACCTGACCGACAACATCTCCCCGAGCATTCTTTTTACGGAACGGGACGATAGCAGCTCCAGCAGCTTCACCGACGCGCAAACCGGGAAACTCACTTACCAGAGCATCGGCACCCTGGGTAACACCTCGGCGAGCCACGCTGGCGGCACCGCGAGCACCAGTACAGATGCAAGCAACTGGGGTTCGACAACGTTAGCCAACGCCACGGCGCCGACCAGGGGCACCATGCAGGCCAGCACCAGCCACCTCGAAAGATTCAGGCTGAGCCCGAACACGGGGATGATCATTTCCGCGCTCGGCACCGTCAGCAACGACGTATCCAATCCGGCCATCGACTCGCGGGGATGGGCGTATTTCAGCCTGAAGGGCAGGCTGGGTGACCAGGAAGGCCAGACTCCCGGTGAAGAAATGACGTTCTACCAATCCTATTACGCGCGCTTGACCGGCACGAAAACGTACACTATTTCCGCATATCTGGAGTCAGGTAGAACCGATGGCTATGGCCATCTCGAGTTTGAGACCAACAACGTAGCAGCGGTCATTTCGGCTGTGCCTGAGCCGGAAACCTACGCCATGCTGCTGGCCGGCCTGGCGATGGTGGGCTGGTGCGCCCGCCGCCGCAAAGCCGCCAGGTAACAGGCGGCAAGGCGGTCAGGATGGCGCGGGAAGGGTCGCATCGGCCCGGCAGCGCGCCAGCGGCGCCGGTTCGACCAAGAGGCGGTAGTGCTCCCCATACTCGCCGTGAACCGGCCTGGTGCCGGCGACGCCGGCATGCGGCCCGATGATATAGGTATCGGCCTTGGCCATCCCGGCGTCCGCGTAGGCCCCGATATCAGTGAGGGCATTGCCGTACACGCGCACGATATTGAGGCCGACCGCATCGCGCAAATGGCGCACGTAATCGCCTTTGAATTTCTGGGTATCGGGCGGGACCGGGCCGCCGTTGTAAGGATTGCTGTGGTAATGCCAGGGGGCGATGCCCTGGATGCCGAGCCATGCGCGTCCATCCCTGGTCACCCAGTACGGCCGCGCACTGAGGAAAATCAACTGGTAGCCCTTGTCGCGCCAGGCGTTGACCATCTCCGGCGCGTACCGGTACGGCGTGGCGGTCTTCACGCCCGCATAATCGGCATAGGCTTCAAAGTCGCTGGTGGTGAGGGTGCCGTCGATATCGAAAACGATCGTGTCGCGCCCGGGCTCGACCACGCTCAGGTAGCC
Source organism: Massilia sp. CCM 8734 (assembly GCF_011682155.1). NCBI lineage: Bacteria > Pseudomonadati > Pseudomonadota > Betaproteobacteria > Burkholderiales > Oxalobacteraceae > Massilia > Massilia sp. CCM 8734. The sequence goes on along the minus strand of NZ_WHJI01000012.1, from coordinate 101,558 downwards.
GCTGGTGCTGCTCAAGTCCCCTTCCACCACGAAGCGCACGACATACTCGCCCACCGGCTGCGTGCCCAGCGGCACGTCGATCTTGCCGTCGCTGTCGGTCAGGTAATTGCCCACGTGGCGCCAGCCGGCCATCCCGGTTCCATACAGATACACGTGAACGCGCTCGGCTTCCAGGTCCTTGTGCAGCACCGGATCGTAATCGAACTTGGCGCGGATGGTCGCCGCCGTTCCGGCCATGACGATGGCGTCGTGCGCCATGTGCCAGGGCTGATACCTGGCGGCCAGGACATGGTTGACGACGCTGGCAAAGGGCTTTTTGACGGGTCCGGCCAGCGCCGGCGGATGGGCGGCGGTAATGTAGTCGGGACAGGCGGCAACGGCGGGCAAGGCGGTAACAGCGCAGGCAATCGCCAGGCAGCGCGCAACGAAGGTCGGCATGCAGGTTTCCTCTGGGTGAACAGCGTCATGGGATGGCGAGAATGCCACAGCGGCAGATTGTAACCCGTCAACTTTGCCGGGCGCTGTGCGGAGCGAGCCGCGTCTTGCCGCAGCGGGAAAAAGCTCGCCCTGATCGCGCCGGAGCAAGCCCGCGCTTGAGCGGACACAAGCGCCGGCCAGCGCTGTCCTTGTACGCTGGCCGAACAGGCGCAGCGCCCGTCGCGGCCAGCGGCGTGCCGGCAGACCGATCATGCCAGCGCGGCGCCTGGATCTTCCTCGCCAGAACGATTCCGGCCGCCTTGCCGCAACGGCGCGGTTTTCAGCGGGGAGCTGGCAACGCGCTTGCGGCGCAATCCTTCAGGGGAACATCATGGCTATCAGAAACGATCTTAACGGTCTGCGGATGCAATTGCCCGGCGCGCCGGAAGTCTACCTCATCGACCAGGGCCGCAAGCGGCACATTCCCGATCCGGCCACGTACAACAACCTGTTCCGCAGCTGGAACGGCATCGTGCAAGACCCGCACCTGAACAATATCGATACCGGCGTGGCGCTCAGCCACGGGGCCGTGCTGGCCCAGGCGCAGGGAGACGCCGCGGTGTACCTGATCGACAATAGCGTCAAGCGCCACATCGCCTCGCCGGCGACCATGGACCGCTATCACTTCAACTGGGACAACATCCAGCACGTGGCGCCGATCCTGGTGCGCTCGATCCAGAACGGGCCGACGATTGCCTGGCCATAAAAGAGATGCAATTGGCGCGAGGCCGATAAAATGCGGCCGTGGCACGACAGGCGACGTCCGATGGCGTCGCCAATGCGTCTGCCGAGGCGTATGCGAGCAAGCGGGTCATCGCGGCAGGCCCACTGCTATTTGGCCTGAGCGTTGACCGCATCTTCGTAATCTTTCAAGCTGCCTATCACCGCAGCGTTTGCCGCGTATTTTTTGCGCAGCTTCGCCAACTGCCTGCCGGTTCCGCGACAAAGGCTGTTGGCTTTCCTGATGATGTCTTGCAGCCGCTTTTTGTCGTCCACATTCGCGACCTCGCCCTCGAAGTAATCGCAGGCATCGCGCCGCTCCATGAATTTAGCGACGTCTTTGGGAAGACGTGCTGCCTCATGCGCATGGCAAGCGGTCGATGCGGCAAACAGAAAAACAAGTATGGTATTTTTCATGCCTATAATCCTGTATCGGACCAGCGGCGATCACCCCGTTTCGGCCCACGGAATTTGATGACACCGTAGCTTGCTCCGACGCTGCCCAGGGATTTGTTGAGGCCGGTTCTCGGGCCTGTGGTGATCACCACAGTTCGCCCGTAGCGTCGACGATCAACAAAGTTCCCCAACGAAAGCGGAGGGCACCGTGGTATCCGGTGTCAGATCGCGCGCTAGCGCTCCTATATAGTAGCGTGTGAAACAAGGGTAGCGAGTTCGGCCTTCCCGCAAATGTCGAGCTTTGCATAGACGCGCTGGATGACATTTCGCACGGTAGCGGGCGCCAAGTTCAGCTTCTGCGCAACCTCCTTGTACGAGTATCCCGCGCTGAACATGCGCGCGACCTTCAGTTCCTGGGTGCTCAACCTGGCAAGTGGACAGCTGTTGGCGGCCCGCACGAACAACAGGCTTCCATACCGCTGCACGTTGACTTTTACCTTGGCGCCGCAAAACGACTGCACCCCGGTTTGGCTCAGCGCCGCAACGATGGGAGCGGGAACGCTGTGATCGCGCCAGTCCGGAAATTCCACGCGAACCAGGTCGACAAAGGCCGGGCTACAATATTTCAATACGCCATTTGCGCCGATGATGGCAATGGCGTCGGACGGCTCGGCCATCTCGCCATGATGCTGCATGGCTTGGGTGACGGCCTGGCGCAGATGGGGCGCGATCAATTCCAGCAGCGTCTGTTCGTCTTTTGAGAACTGGTCAGCACTGCGCGCGCGATACAGCGACAGGCCATCCCAATAGCCTGTTACCGGATTTAAGGCCGCAATGACCAGACCATTTTCGTGAGAGTAACGCGTGGCATAGTCGCGCACGACCAGCTGTTCGGGTTCCGCGTACAGGTAGCGGGCATTGAAATTGAATGCCTTTCCTGGCGCCGCCGTTACGGCCCGCAAAACGGTGTCCTGCTTACTGATCGCTTCCCAGTCCAGATGAAGACTGTCCGGTTCATTGTGCGTCATCGCCGCGTGGACCTGTCCCGTGGAACCGATCACTTCCACCGCCATCAAGCGCGCGGAGTCGAAGCTGAGCAGGGCGCCAGTATGGTTGAATGCGAATTTCACGAATTGATCCGGTGCTAGCTCGTGAGTAGCGCGGTACAGGCCGAGCAAATAGGTATTGAGGTCCATCACTGTTCCGCGAAATCATGCGGTAGCCAGAATTCGGGGGCTAGCTCAAGGTGAGGAAAATGACCGGCGTCAACCAGCGAAAGCTGAGCTTGGGGGAAGTAACGGTGCACTTCCGCCCTAGTGCGTTCCAGCGTCGCATACGGATCGCTGGCGCCCACTGTCACAGTCACCGGCCCGCGGTAAGGGCTTGGCCCGGATGGTGGCGGAGTAGTTAAAAAATCGTCGAGCACCAGGCGGTAGGTGGGAAAATCAAATCCCGCGCTATCGGCCATCAAAGCGGCAAATTGACGCCGAGCTGGCATTGCTCCAACGGACCAGTAAGAGTCGGAAAACCTTGGCGTGGCAAGGATCGCGGCGACGAGATCCCAGAATGCCGCTGTTGCCGAGTTCGACTTGCAACTTTCATACGCTGCGTGCAGCGCCGGCGATGGCGACGTATCCAACAAGGTCGCCGCAAAACGACGGTAGGACGCTTGCGGATCGAAAGTAGGCGCCAGCAGGACGATGACTGAAATCGCGTCAGGAAAACGCGCGGCCAGGTGCCGCGCCAACATGCAGCCGAACGAACTGGCGAGCAAACGGATCGGTGCTGCGCTGGCAGCGCACATGGATGTAAATTTTTGTTCGGCTTCCCGCAGCAAGCAAGCGTACGGGGCAGTTTGTCCCTCGTGGGCGCGCGGTTGCTCCCACCAATCGACCGGGCACGGCATTACCAGCCTGGTCCGCTCGGCGATGGCCGACAGGCCGGGGCCTCCGTGAAGGAATAATGTTGTCGGGACATCGTTTGCGTCAGCCAAGAGACCTCCTGTCGCGTCGCCAATTACGCGTGGAAATACATGTGAAAGTTTGACGTACATCAGCGTCTGCGGCGCAATGCACGCCACCGCTCCTCCGCCTCCGGGCGACAAAAATCGCATCGCTTTTCGCAGGGGGGACTGAACTCCATGATCCCTACCGCGACAAGCGTCAATAGTCGAAGTAGGTCATGCCTCTGCCGTTTTTTCCGACGTGCCTTGAGGATCGTTCAAGACTGTGATGCATTTGCATCCTTTCCGCAACCCTGTTCCGCTGACAGGATGGTGGCCTACAACATCCGCACTTCGGCCAAAGCGGAAATCAGCACATGTTGTCGGGCCGGAAAAATATGGAGGGCACTATGAAAACCCATCTTGCAATGTTACTGGCTTCACTGTCGTTTGATTTGTACGCGGCTGACAACGTATCGGCATATGGTCCGTACAACGTTGATGCCGGCAAAGAAAAGTGCACCAGCGACAGTGGAACGGAAATAAGAAAAGAGCAAACGTTTGAAGCCACGGGTGACCGCTTCTTCAAAAATTTCACTGTGAGCAAGATCAGCGGATGGGCGCCCAAGAAGGCGTATCGCGAAATATTCGACGTCGCAGAAAAGGAAATTGATGTCGAGAGCCGGGATGGCTACAAGGTCAAGGTAAAAGTCCCCTACCGTTACAGCGTGCGCGCCCATGCCGATTGCGGTTCCGGATATGGTCCGGTCCTCAGAGGCGAGACCATTTCAATCGAATGTGAAGTGAACGCGCAAATTGTAAAGTACTCGAACGACTAAGCAGGCCGGCGCCCTGATGGCCGTGGTTCATCTTAACAATGCGCATCGGAAGACAGCGCTTAGCGGAAACGACAGCCAAATGCCGGCACCTTGCAAACCTGGCTGGACAGGCGCAGCGGCGGTGACGGCAGAAGGCCAACACGCTGTGATGCATCTGCATCCTTCTTGGGGACTGTACACGGTGACAAGATGGTATTTCAACGCCACGACTGGCGTACTTACCTGGAGAGATGAAATGAGCAAAATCATGCCGTCGATGCCGTACACCGTTGTGCTATGGCTATCATTTTTGATTAGTACTGCGCAGGCAGCTATCATGCAAGGTTCCTACGCCCAGCTCGGTTCCCGATTGTGGTTGCTTGAGCTGAACCTGATCAATAGCAACGACGCCTTGCCGCTCGAACATTTTTCACTCTACTTTCCCGAGAATGAATTTGGCGCCCTCCAGCTACGCGCCTCGCCGGCCGGATGGGATACGCTGGCAATATCACGCGACCTTGGCCTGCCAGCACCGGGCTTGTTCGACTCAGTCGTCCTCAACCGCACTTTTGCGGTGGCAAGTGGTGGCCATCAGGATGGCTTCTCGCTCATGGTCGACTATCTTGGGCCGACCAGGCCCGGCGCCCTCCGATTCGATATCCTCGATGCGCAGTACCGAGCGGTATTTTCGGGCGATCTGACGCCGAGCTACATCACACCATCCGTGCCCGAGCCTGCGATGCCGCTGATGCTGATAGCCGGACTGGCGCTTGTCCTGGCAAGGCGGAACATATGGCGCAAACCGCTGGCAGTGGCACTCGTTGTCGGCAGTGTGAGCGGGTGTGGCAATCCGGACACCAATACTCCCGCCGACCCTGCTGCGCGTGAACTGCTGGCGACCATGGAAACCGGTACCGGGATCGGAACCGTCGACATTGCCCCTCCGGGCGCCGGCCTTACTGCACTAAGCAAACTGCGCGAGGAGCGGATATCGCGACTGGAATTTCGCTACATCTACAAGGTCACTATCAAGAATGGCAATTCCGCACTCAACGATGTGCAGATCCATCTGACCAGCGTTGGCGAGGGTAGCAAGATCGAGGATGGGCTCGCTGTAGCAGGCAATGTCGCTTCAGGCATCACGCAAGAATTGAACGATACCATTACGATTACCCATGATCGAAGCAAGCCGTTCAACGCCTCTGCCTTGCACTGGACAATCAGTGCCGCGCCCGTAGGGGCATTGGGCCAACTAGACCACGGCGTTTCCATGGCGGGAATCGACCATGATGGCAATGGTGTGCGCGACGATATCGATCGCGTGGTCACCGAGTTGTTTACCGATCCGGGCATTCGTAGCGCTGCCACCGAGGTCGCCAGGCAGCTACAGAAAGCGGCGGTTGCCGCCATCACTGCGGATCAAGCGCGAACCACCCAGATCGCCCTTGAGCGTGCCGCCAGCTGCGTTGCGAGCCGCAGCCGCGATTACGCGCGCATCAACAACACACTGATGGCGGCAACGTTCAACACCGACTTGCGTCTGCAAGCATTGACACGGTATATGACTGCGCTGGAAGGCGTCAGCCTTCCGGCAATACCGCTGAGCGGTGCTTGCCAACAGGAGGAGCTGCCATGAATACAATCGGCAAACTCCTGTGTTTCATGACGCTGACATCGGCACTCTGCTTCAGCCCGGCGGTCGACGCGCAGCAAACCATGTGCACCGCCGCGCCCGGCAAGATCGCAATAGGGATGATTAGTGGCATCAATACCGACCCGCTATCGCACACGCATCACTTTCTGCGGGTTGTCGAAGAATACGGGCCATCGTATACAGACAAAGTCGGGGCTGAACATCCGATTTTCTATCCTCGACTGTCCAATCCCACAGGCGGATTTATTGCTGATTTGTACGAAGCGATCCGGCAAGTCGTCCTGCAGGACCCGACATGGAAAACCAAGGGGGAACTTCTCTTCGCGTTGCGCATGGTGAGTTACTTCCCCGATTATGCTTACCCGCCCCACGATCTACTGAGCACGTATCGTGCGCTTCTGATTCAGCTGCAAGCGAAGTGGGCGGCAGCCAACCCCGCCGGCGTGGCCAATGCCATGAAGACCGAGTTGCTGCGCCTCGTCAACGAGGGCGCCAAAATCCTTCTTCTGCCGCATTCGCAAGGCAATCTCTTTGCCACCTCGATCAGCGCTGCGATCGAGCAAAGGTTATCCGAACTGCATATCAGCAATGGTCTACGTCTGCTACATGTCGCCCCGCCCGCCGCAATCGGGAAAGATCGCTTATGGGTCACAAATGAATTTGACCTGGTCGTTGCGGCGGCGCGCCTTGCCGGCACCGGGGCTCCTCCGGGTAACACCAGGCTCACCGACATCGTCAACAACGGCATCGGCCACAGTTTTATCGACGTCTATATGCTCAAGGGGCATCAGCCTTACCGAGACATCAGAAATATCCTGGACCGCTTTATCGAAGAGCTCAGCCAAAGTGCCAACTGTATCGCCGTCGATTCACGGGGCAGCTGGACTGTAGAGGTCGGGGTACCCGTTTCGTTCCCACAAACATTACCTCCGGTACGCTTCGATCTCTCCAGCCACCACTACAAGAATGGCGACATCCTGGAAGTACGCTCGTCCGGGAGCTGGCAGTACAGCGGCTATTGGGGCAACCCATCGACCGCTAACGGCGCCACGGCGGTATTCGACGGACCTTTAGGCTTTATCGGACCGTCGCCGATAGCAGGAACCGATGCCGGCACCACGCCGGAAGTTATGCCGGACATTACCTTGACCCAGTGTCATGACAACACGGCGATTGATATCGCACAGGATTTCCGGATAGCCGACGGCGAATGGCGCAGGGTAAAAATTCCACCTGGCGCCACACGGATGCTGCTCGGGGTCGCGGACTGCTTTCATGGCGACAATATCGGCACCGTCATCGTGGAAGTTCGCACCGTTCAATAACGCGGCAGGAGGCGGCTGGCCGCCTCCGTTGCGCTCAGGCGAACGTCGAAAAACCCGCAGCAGCATCGCGCCGAAAAGGCGTTTTCGACGCCCATGGTCTCGGTGATGGCCGCGCGCGGAAAACCGGCCAGCTGCGGCAACAGCAGGCTCGATGCGAATTCGCGGCACAGTCCGAGCTGCAAGAATGGCATCGACAACTTGGCGTTGTCGGCCGCGCAGACCAGGTCGCAGTGCATCAGCAAGGTGGTGCCGATGCCCACCGCCGCACCCGACACCGCCGACCGGGCCGACAATTGCCTGGCTGGAGAGAGAATGTCGTGCCGCCCAGCGCCGCCAGCGCATGTACCAACTCCAGCCGCGCGCGCATCGAATTATATAAAAAACAACACTGTGTTGTTTGCAGACGCCTACGCGGCCCTGTTCGTTGATAGCGTGCAATATTAGTGCTAACCTGACCGCCTTGCCCACCTTTACCGCCCTTTCGATGGATATCACCGCCACTGGCCAGCCCCCCCAACCCGCGCGCGGTTTGTTCAGTCCATGGGCCGATGTCATGTTGCTGGGCGGCGGATCGCTGTTCGCCTTGCTCGTGCTGCAGATGATGCACCTGGAAAAGGAAGGCCTGGCCACGCTGGGCGTGATCATGCTGGGGCTGGCGAACCTCGTCAACCACCCGCACTTTGCTTTTTCATATCAAATGTTTTATGGCTCCTGGAGCGACGTCAGGGAAGGCCGCTGGCCGCCGGACTTGCGGCGCCGCTGGATGATCGCCGGCGTGATCGCTCCGGTCGCGCTGGCCGCCTGCCTGGTCACGGGCGCGCTGTTATCGGTCAACGGCCAAAGCCTGGTACTGGCACTGAGCCTGACAGCGATGGGCCTGCTGGTCGGCTGGCACTACGTCAAACAAGGCTTCGGCATGGCCATGATGGACGGTGCGCTCAAGAAGCGCTACTGGCCCGCCGAAACCCGCAAAGCCTTGCTGATCAACGCGTATGCCTGCTGGGGCGCCGCATGGACGCTGGGCAGCGGCGGCACCCTGGGGCGACAGCTCTGGGGCGTATTCGGCGTGAATTACGCCATGCCGCCCGCCTTGACGATGCTCGCCTGCGGGGTGGCCAGCCTGACCACCGTCTGGTGCGGCCTCGCGGTGTTCCGCTGCGTGGGCCAGTGGCGCGCCCAACAGCTCACCTGGAAACAATGGCCTGCCGCCGGACTGCTCGCTTATTTCATCACCTTGTATGTCTGGTTGGGACTGGTCTGGACGGAACCGGCTTTCCTGCTCGTGATTCCCTTTTTCCATTCCCTGCAATACCTGACCGTCGTGTCGAAATACACGTCCAACCAGGCGCGCGCGCGCCGGTGGAGCGGCGCGCGCCTGGCCGGCTTCGTGGTCACCGGCGCGGTGCTGGGCGGCCTGGGCTTCTGGATACTGCCTTGGGTGCTCGATTATGCGCGCACCGGGCAAATGCCAGGCCAGGGCGTCGCCCTGTCGCTTGCCTGCGCATGGATTTTCATCAATGTGCATCATTACCTGATCGACAACGTCCTGTGGCGCCAGGGCAATCCGAAAGTCAAAGAATTCCTGTTCGACGCGCAGCCGGGCTAGCAGCCGGGCTAGCAGCCGGGGTCAGGCGAACTTCGAAAATCCGGCTTGCGCTGTTCAAAGTAGGCGGTAAAACGCTTCCTTCGCTTCGGGCGCCAGCAGCATCGCCCCGAACAAGGCGTTTTCGGCGCCCATGGATCGGCACAACCGGCTCGCTACCACTATATTGTTGCTTGTGCGGGAGACCCGTCAGGGCGATCGGCATCGCAGTATGAGCGCCAGGCCCACTGTTATTGGGCCGGAGCGTTGATGGTATCTTCGTACTCCTTCAACCTGCTGATTACTGCTTCATTTTCCGCATATTTCCTACGCAGTTTTGCCAACTGCCTATCGCTGCCGCGACAGAGGCTGTTGGCTTTCCGGATGATTTGTTCCAGCCGCTTTCTATCGTCCACATTCGTGGCCTCGCCCCTGAAGTGATCGCACGCATCGCGCCGCTCCATGAATTTAACGACGTCCTTGGGAAGGCGCGCCGTCTCATGCGCATGGCAAACCGTCGATACCGCCAGCAGAAAAACAAATAGTGTATTTTTCATGTTTAAATCCTGTGTCGGACTAGTCGGGATGATCGCGTTTCGGTCTGCGCGGGCAGTTCGTCAGCGAATCGCTTGCCGGCGCGTCCCGTCAACACGGGCGGATACACGAGACTGCCGATTGCGCCATCGCTAACGACGACGATCTCAACGCCGCCAGCGGTCCATAAACTATCGCGGGAAGCTCCCGGAACATCGGGCCGGTGGGCGAAACCGATACCATGCTCTTGCATGAAGGAGCGAAGCGAGGCCACGCCGGCACCAGCTTGGGGAAATGGCGCATCGTAAACAATGGCTTTATTGGCGGGATACGCAAGCGTGTAGTACACGCCAATGCGCTCCAATATCCCTGCATTGAACCAGAAGGTGGTTTTTCCGTTCATCCAGACGCCTTGCGGATCGAACTCCCGTTCCGCCCCGGGGCCGCTGCCAAACATGGCCGGATGACCGGCCAGCGCCATTACCTCGTCCTTATTCATGCCGAGTCGAACGCCGCCGAACCTGCCCCCGGCGAGAAACTCGCGCAAGCTCACCAGCAGGCAAGCGTCCTGGCCGGCGCCCTCTGGGGCGGGCAGCGCGGGCACCTCGTCCCAGGCATCATCAGCACCGAACTCCATGCCGCAGCCGCTGCAGCATGGCGCGCCGGCTGGCGAGCCGACACCGCACATGTCGCAGATCTTGCTCAATTACGCAAACTGCGAAAAATCCGGCTTGCGCTTTTCAAAGAACGCGGTGAATGCTTCCTTCGCTTCGGGCGCTTGCAGCATCGCGCCGAACAAGGCGTTTTCGGCGCCCATGGTCTCGGTGATGGCCGCATTGCGCGAGCGCTTCATCAGCGACTTGGTTGCGCGGATCGAGGCGGCCGGCAGTGCCACCAGCTTGGCCGCCTGGCGCGCCGCATACGGACGCAGTTCCGCCAAAGGCAGCACCTTCGACACCAGGCCCATGTCGTAGGCTTCCTGCGCCAGGAACGCTTCGCCGAGCAGCAGCTTTTCGGCCGCGCGCGGAAAACCGGCCAGTTGCGGCAGCAGCAGGCTCGATGCGAATTCGGGGCACAGTCCGAGCTGCGAGAACGGCATCGAAAACTTGGCGTTGTCGGCCGCGTAGACCAGGTCGCAGTGCATCAGCAAGGTAGTGCCGATGCCCACCGCCGCACCCGACACCGCCGCCACCAACGGCTTGCTGCTGCCCGAGAGCGCGCGCATGAACTGGAACACCGGGCGCATCTCGGCCGGCACGCCTTCGACCGGCGCCGAATTTTTCATGAAGTCGTCCAGGTCGTTCCCGGCCGTGAAAATCTCCGGCTTGCCGACGATGAGGATCGCGCGCACCGCGTCATCGCCCTCGGCGTCGACCAGCGCGTCGGCCATGGCCTGGTACATCACGCCGGTGATCGCGTTCTTGCGCTCGACGCGGTTGAATTCGATCGTCAGGATGCCGTCGGCCTTGCTCGTCAAAATATCCATGTGCTCTCCAAAAAGTGAAAAGGGCGCCGGGGATAAGCCACAGCGCCCTTGATGACTATAGGGTTCCCTATAGGGTCCCCTGCAGTTTAACCGATGCTTATACGCGTTCGAAAATGCCTGCCGCGCCCATGCCGGTACCGACGCACATCGTGACCATGCCGTACTTGAGGTTATTGCGGCGCAGCGCGTGGATCACGGTCGCGGCGCGGATCGCACCGGTCGCGCCCAGCGGGTGGCCCAGCGCAATGGCGCCGCCCATCGGGTTGACCTTGGCCGGGTCCAGGCCCAGGTCGCCGATCACCGCCAGCGCCTGCGCGGCGAACGCTTCGTTCAGTTCGATCCAGTCCAGCTGGTCCTGGGTGATGCCGGCGGCGGCCAGCGCTGCCGGAATGGCCACCTTCGGGCCGATGCCCATGATTTCAGGCGGCACGCCGCGCACCGCGAACGAGGAGAACTTGGCCAGTGGGGTCAGGTTATGCTCGCGCAGGATTTTTTCGCTGACGATCAGGAGCGCACCGGCGCCATCGGACATCTGCGAGCTGTTGGCGGCGGTGACGGTGCCCTTGGCCGCGAACACCGGCTTGAGCTTGCCGAGCGACTCGATGGTCGAATCGGCGCGCGCGCCTTCATCGGTATCGACCGTGCGGGTCGTGATGTCGACCTGGCCGGTGGCCAGATTCGGCGTGCGGGTGATGATCTCGACCGGGGTGGTCTCGTCCTTGAAGAAGCCGGCCTGCTGCGCGGCGATGGCGCGGCGGTGCGACTCGACCGAGAACGCGTCCTGCTGCTCGCGCGTCACTTTCCACTGCTTGGCCACGTTTTCCGCGGTCAGGCCCATGCCGTAGGCCATGCCGACGTTTTCGTCGGTGAACATATTCATGTTCATCGATGGGTGGTGGCCCATCATCGGCACCATCGACATCGATTCGACGCCGCCGGCGATCATCACATCGGCTTCGCCGACGCGGATGCGGTCGGCCGCCATGGCAATGGCGGTGATGCCCGATGCGCAGTAACGGTTGACGGTCACGCCGCCGACGGTTTTCGGCAGGCCGGCCAGCAGCACCGACATGCGGGCGATGTTAAAGCCTTGTTCGGCTTCCGGGAACGAGCAACCGATGATGGCGTCGTTGATCAGCGCCGGATCGAGGCCGGGCGCCTGCGCCATCGCGGACTGGATCGCGCGCACCAGCAGGTCGTCCGGGCGCATGGACTTGAACATGCCGCGCGGCGCCTTGCCGATCGGGGTGCGGGTTGCGGAGACGATGTAGGCGTCTTGAAGTTGTTTGCTCATAGTGTTCTCTCAAAAATTCTGTGGTTCGAAATGGGGATGCACTGATTACCGTTTTTCGGACAAATACCAGTCGACCTGCACCTGCGCCGCCAGCGTTCCGTGTTCGTCGAAGATATCGACTTCCACCGGAAACGCCACCTTGCCGTCCGCCTTGAGCGTGGCCTTGAGTGCCGCCACATCGCCCGGAACGCGGCCGCTGGCGCGCGTCGCGCCCTTGGCCACTTTCTGGTACTCGATGCGCGACTCCTTGGCCACCGGCCGCAGACCGAGAATCAGGTCGGCGAACGCGCCCGCCATGGCCGCGCCGGAGGCCGTTTCGGCCAGCGTGAAGAGCGCCCCGGCGTGCTGCGTGCCGAGGTGGTTGTTCAGTTTCGGGTCGGCCGGCATCGACACCTCGGAGGTGCCGTTGCCGATCGCGTCGATCCGGATTCCCAGCAGCTGCACAAACGGCAGCGTGTCCATCATTTGCTGCTTGATACGGTCATACACCATGCTTGGCCTCACTCGCAGTAGAAATTTGAACGCTAAGCTCAGGATCGACATTGCGGGTCGATCAGTTGCGTACCGGTTTACCGGTCTGCATCATGCCCATGATCCGTTCCTGGGATTTCGGATGGTTCAGCAGTTCGAGGAAGGCCTTGCGCTCCATGTCGAGGAACCACTGCTCGCTCAACTGGCTGCCCTGGTCGATATCGCCGCCGGACACGATCTCGGCGATCATGTCGCCGAGCTTGTAGTCGTGCGCGGAGATGAAACCGCCGTCGCGCATGTTGACCAGTTGCGCACGGATGGTCGCCCAGCCATAGCGGCCGGTCGCGGTGATCGTCTTCTTCATCGGAGGACGGTAGCCGGCGTCGAACATGGCGCGCGCTTCCACCTTGGCCACGTGCAGCAGCTCATATGGATTGAAGACGATGATGTCGTCTTCTTTCAGGTAGCCCATCGCCTTCGCTTCCAGCGCCGATTTCGACACGTTGGCCGTTGCCGCGTTGGTGAAGCCGGTTTTCAGGAAATGCAGGACGTCCGAACCCTTGGCTTCGCTGGAAGCGCGTGCAGCCGCTTCTTTCAGGCCGCCGCCGGCTGGAATCAGGCCCACGCCGACTTCAACGAGGCCGATGTACGACTCGATCGAGGCGACGCGCTTGGACGCGTGCAGCGCCATTTCGCAGCCGCCGCCCAGTGCCAGGCCCGCCACCGCGGCGACCACCGGAATGCTCGAATATTTCATCGCCATGAAGGTATCTTGCAGCAGCGCGATACCCGGCTCCATGGCCTTGGCGCCGCCTTGCATGAACAGCGGCAGTGCGGCTTGCAGGTCGGCGCCGGCCGAGAAGGCGCCGCCTTCGGCTGCGTCGGCATTCCAGATGACCAGGCCCTTGAAGTTTTTCTCAGCTTCGGCTTGCGCCATTTTCAGGCCGTTGATCACGCCTTCGCCGATGACGTGCATCTTGGTCTTGAGCGAGATGATCAGCACGTCGTCGTTCTGGTGCCAGATGCGCACCGAGTCGTCTTCGTGGAAGGTCACGCCGGCGGTCTTGCCGTCGACAGCGCCGGCGCCCAGCACCGGTGCGCGGAACGGCTGGCGCTCGTACACGGCCAAGGTGGAACGCGGCACGTATGCGTTTTTCGACGCGGAGAACGAACCTTCAGGCGTGTGTACGCCTTTCTCGGCGACCTGGCCTTCAAACACCCATGCCGGCAGCGGCGCCGAGCACAGTGCGTTGCCGGCGTCGATGTCTTCCTTGACCCAGTTGGCGATCTGGGTCCAGCCCGATGCCTGCCAGGTTTCGAAAGGACCGACGTTCCAGCCGAAGCCCCAGCGCATCGCGAAGTCGACGTCGCGCGCGTTGTCGGCGATCGAGCCCAGATGGACGGCGATGTAGTGGAAGGCGTCGCGGAAGATCGCCCACAGGAACTGGCCTTGCGGGTTGGTCGATTCGCGCAGCGCTTTCATCTTCTTGACCGGATCCTTTTCTTTCAGGATGCGGGCGACGATGTCGGCAGCCTTGCCGCCGCCGGCGACGTAGTCACCGGTGGCAAAATCGAGGCGCTGGATCTCCTTGCCGACCTTTTTGTAGAAACCGGCGCCGGCTTTCTGGCCGAGCGCACCGGCGGCGACCAGCTTGGCCAGCACGTCCGGGGTTTTGTAGACGGCGAAGAAGGGATCGTCGGCCAGGTTGTCCTGCATGGTCTTGATCACATGGCCCATCGTGTCCAGCCCGACCACGTCGGCGGTACGGAAGGTGCCCGACTTGGCGCGACCGAGCTTGGCGCCGGTCAGGTCGTCGACCACGTCCACGGTCAGGCCGAATTTTTCGGCTTCGTGGATGATCGCCAGCATGCCGAAGATACCGACGCGGTTGGCGATGAAGTTAGGGGTGTCCTTGGCGCGCACGACGCCCTTGCCCAGGGTGGTGGTCAGGAAGCCTTCGAGCTGGTCGACGATTTCGGGCTTGGTGGACTCGGTCGGGATGATTTCGACCAGGTGCATGTAGCGCGGCGGGTTGAAGAAGTGAACGCCGCAGAAGCGCGCTTTGAGTTCGGCGTCGAAACCGTCGGCCAGGGTGGTGATCGACAGGCCCGAGGTGTTCGACGCGAAGATCGCGTTCGGCGCGATGTGCGGAGCGACCTTTTTATACAGGTCGTGTTTCCAGTCCATGCGCTCGGCGATGGCTTCGATAATCAGGTCGCAGCCGGCCAGCAGCTCGAGGTTGTCTTCGTAGTTGGCGATTTCGATCAGCGCGGCGTCATCCTTGTTGCCGAGTGGCGCAGGGCTGAGTTTTTTCAGGTTGTCGATGGCGCGCTGGACGATGCCGTTCTTGTTGCCGTCTTTGGCAGGCAGGTCGAACAGGACGACCGGTACTTTGGCGTTGACGCAGTGGGCGGCAATTTGCGCACCCATCACGCCGGCGCCGAGCACGGCGACTTTTTTAACGATGAAATTGGTCATGGCTTTCCTTTGTTTTTCCAGATTACTGATTGCGTATCCCGTCACGCCGCGCCACCTGACCGTCGCCCCCGCGAAGGCGGGGGTCCAAGTTCGTCGATACGCTGCGAACTTGGGTTCCCGCCTGCGCGGGAACGACGGTGCGGGTACCGCTGGCCGCAGGGAGCATTGAGCGTATTAGAACAAGTCGGCGTCGAGCGCCATCAGGTTGGCCGAGCCGGAACGCGCCTGGCGGATCAGCATGGCCGTTTCAGGCTGCAGGCGCGCGAAGTAGAAGCGCGCCGTGGCCAGCTTGGCTTTGTAGAAGTTGTCGCCCGAGTCTTCCTTGGCCAGCGCGATCTTCGCCATCTGCGCGAAGAAATAGCTGTAGATCAGGTGACCGACAACGCGCAGGTAAGGAACCGCCGCCGCGCCCACTTCATCGGGATTCTGGAATGCCTTCATGCCGATTTCCATGGTCAGCTTGGTGACCTTGTCGCCCAGGTCGCCCAGCGGCGTGATGAACTCCGACAGTGCTTCATCGGTGCCGTTTTCTTCAACGAAGTTCTTGATCTTCTCGCCGAACTTGCGCAGCTTGGCGCCGTTGTCCATCAGGACTTTGCGGCCCAGCAGGTCGAGCGACTGGATCGTGTTGGTGCCTTCGTAAATCAGGTTGATGCGCGCGTCGCGCACGTACTGCTCCATGCCCCACTCGGAAATGTAACCGTGGCCGCCGTAGACCTGCATCGCTTCCGACGTGGCGATCCAGCCGTTGTCGGTAATGAAGGCCTTGATGACTGGCGTGAGCAGCGCGACTTCGTCGGCGGCATCCTTGCGCACTTGTTCGTCAGGGTGATGCAGTTCGCGGTCGATCTGCAGCGCGGCGTAGGACGTGAATGCGCGCGCGCCTTCGGCGTAGGCCTTGGCGGTGAGCAGCATGCGGCGCACGTCGGCGTGCACGATGATCGGGTCGGCTTGTTTGTCAGGTGCCTTGACGCCCGACAGGCTGCGCATCTGGATGCGGTCTTTGGCATACACCAGCGCGTTCTGGTACGCCACTTCGGTCAGGCCGAGCGACTGCATGCCCACGCCCAGGCGGGCCGCGTTCATGAACACGAACATGGCGTTGAGGCCCTTGTTCGGCTGGCCGATGATCCAGCCTTTGGCACCGTCCAGGTTCATCTGGCAGGTCGAGTTACCGTGGATGCCCATTTTTTCTTCGATCGCGCCGCAGAAAATCGGATTGCGCTCGCCCAGGGTGCCGTCCGCGTTCGGCAGGAACTTCGGCACCAGGAACAGCGAGATGCCTTTCGAGCCTTCCGGTGCGTCCGGCACGCGGGCCAGCACCAGGTGCAGGATGTTTTCGGCGACGTCATGTTCGCCGGCCGAGATGAAAATCTTCGAACCGGTGATCAGCCACGAACCGTCGTCCTGCGGCAGCGCTTTCGAGCGCAGCATGCCCAGGTCGGTGCCGCAGTGCGATTCGGTCAGGCACATGGTGCCAGTCCATTCGCCCGAGACCAGTTTCGGCAGGTAGGTTTTTTTCTGTTCGTCGGTGCCGTGCTCCAGCAGGCACTCGTAGGCGCCGTGCGACAGGCCAGGGTACATCGACCAGGCCTGGTTGGAGGAGTTGAGCATTTCGTAGAACGAGTTGTTCAGCACGACCGGCAGGCCCTGGCCGCCGTATTCCGGGTCGCACGCGAGCGCTGCCCAGCCACCGTCGACGTACTGCTTGTAGGCTTCCTTGAAGCCTTTTGGCGTGGTCACCGACTTGGTCGCCGCATCATAGTGGCAGCCTTCGCGATCGCCCGAGTGGTTCAGCGGGAACAGCACGTCCTGCGTGAACTTGGCACCCTCTTCCAGCACCTGGTTGATGATGTCGGCGTCGACATCTTCGAATTTCGGCAACTGCTTCAATTCGTCGGATATATTGAGGAACTCGTGCAGCACGAACTGCATATCCCGAATTGGCGCGACGTATTGACCCATGATTTTCTCCTGACGAACGTATGGTTGATGACCAGGCCAGCGACTGCTGGACCCGGCAAGGTGATGACTCGGTACTTGATTCGATTACTGCGATTTGATTCGCTTATTGCGCTTGATTCTTGGACGGATTCTGGTAATTCATGATCAGGCGCTCGAAGCCGCTGCGCGCGCGATCGACGCTGCCCGGACGACGCAGGAATCGCGCATCGTGGTGCAGCGCCAGGATCAGGCCGTACATCTCGTAGACCATCTGCTTGGCGTCGGTATCGGGCTTGAGGTCGCCGCATTCGATGGTCTGCTCCACGCATCTTAGCAGTGCTCCCTGCCACGCACGCACCATCGACACCAGTTCTTCGCGAATCGGGCCGGGACGGTCGTCGTATTCGACGGCGCCGCTGATATAGATGCAGCCGGAGGCGATCTCGACGCTGACGCGCTTGATCCAGCGGGCATTCATGGCCTTGAGGCGCGAAATGCCGCGCGGCTCCTTGACGCTCGGAAAAAACACTTCCTGCTCGAAACGGTGGTGGTAGAGCTTGAGCACTTCCATCTGCAAGTCTTCACGCGAACCGAAGTGCGCGAACACGCCAGACTTGCTCATGTTCATTTTGTCCGCGAGCAAACCGATCGTCAGCCCTTCGAGACCATCGCGGCTGGCGAGGTCGAGAGCGACGTCCAGAATGGCGGCCCGCGTGAGTTCGCCCTTGCGCATGAATTTGACTGAAGTGTTAATAGATGGTCCCGTTGGTAGTTAAAAATGCGACCCGTTGAATATAAATCCGAACGCTCGTACTATTATCCACTACAAAGCAAATGTCAAACGGGAACTTAGAGGTGGGGGTCTATTGCTGCGGCGCAGCAATAGATGCGATTTTGAACGATTATTGCCGCTACTGCGCTTATGTTGGGCGCATACCGTCATTTTCGCTGCCTCAAGTCATTGCCGCAGTCTCCCCGTCATGCCCGCAAGCCCTGGCTCGTCGTTCCCGCGCAGGCGGGAATCCAAGTTCGTGCCGTAGTTACAGGCGGCTTAGGGAAATTGGATTCCCGCCTGCGCGGGAATGACGGGGGAGGTTGCGGGGATGACGGGGGAGGTTGCGGGGATGACGGGGGCTGCGGAATGACGGCGGTTGCGCAATCACGGCGGTTGCGGCGGCCGTTCAGCGCGGCCGCAGCTGTTCAGCGGCGGCGCTGCGTTAGCAGTACGGCAATGGTGCCGCCGACCTGCCGCGTTCGTCAGGTCGAAAAACCACGCCGAACGCCCTACTCCCCCGCCTTGCTGATCGCACGCCGGTCGCGCTTGGTCGGCCGGCCCTTGATGGTCGTCCCCGGCTCGCGGTACAGCTTGCGCGCCTCGGCATCGTTCTCGCGCTTGCTCACGCTTTCCTCGGTTTCTTCATACAAGGTGCGCGCCACCGGCGCCCCACCCCGCACGTCCGAAATGCCCATCACCCGCACTTCCCACGTGTCGGCGCCGTTGTCGATGAAAAGCTTGTCCTCCAGCTTGACCGTGCGCGCCGGCTTGATGCGCTCGCCGTCGAGGCGCACCTTGCCCGTATCGACCGCATCCGTCGCCAGCGAGCGCGTCTTGAAAAAGCGCGCCGCCCATAACCATTTGTCTATTCGTACATTGTCCATCAGGCATATCCTATAGCGAAAATCCGCATCGCCATTTTATAGAAGAAATACGCCACCTCGTAGCCGCTGCGCCGTACCCATTATTCGTACATTGTCCATCAGGCATATCCTATAGCGAAAATCCGCATCGCCATTTTATAGAAGAAATACGCCACCTCGTAGCCGCTGCGCCGTACCCATCCCACGTGTTCAAAATCTTCCTGGCAAATCATGACGCCCTCCGCAATCCCGCGCCGGATGTGCTCGCGCATCGTCCGCGCGAATGCGTGGTCTTTGACCACCACATTGGCTTCCTGGTTCAAAAACAGGGACAAGCCATCGCAATTGCTCGACCCGACCGTCGACCAGTCGTCGTCGACCACCGCCACCTTGGCGTGCAGCTGGGTCTTGCGGTATTCGTATACTTCGACCCCGCTGTCGAGCAGCTTCGGATAGAACGAGCGCGCCACCATGTCCTGCAGCTTGATTTCGCCCACGCCGATCAGCAGCTTGACCTCGACGCCGCGCTCGGCCGCGATGGCCAGGGCCTTGCGAAATTTGTGTCCGGGGGCGAAGTAGGGATTGACCAGCAGAACGCTTTTCTTGGCGTGGCCGATGGCGTGCAGGTAAGCGCGCTGGATGGTGTGGCGGTTGCGCAGGCTGTCGCGCACCACGAAGGCGGCCTGCATCGGCTTGTCGCCTTCCTGCGCCTGGTCCTTGCGCATTTCGCGGAACAGGCCGATCCGCTTCATCAACCCCAGATGGCCCACGCGCGCCCATTGGGCCTGCATTTCGTGGTGGATGGCCGCCACCAGCGAGCCGCGCACCTGCACCGCAAAGTCCCAGCGCGGCGCCGGCAGGCGCTTGCCCGGATCGTAATCGCAGTACCAGTCGTCGTTGACGTTAATGCCGCCGACAAAGGCCACCGCGCGGTCGACCACGACAATCTTGCGGTGGGTGCGGGTCACGCCGCGCTTGAACCAGGCATTAAAGGCGCGAAAACGCACGTTGGCGGCCGCAAAGGCCATGCCCAGGCGGGTCGATTGCGCATGCCCGGTGCCCCACCAGTCGGTGACCACGCGCACCTTCACGCCGCGCTCGCCAGCGCGGCACAGGGCGTCGGCCACCGAACGGCCGGTGGCGTCGTCGGCGAAGATGTAGGTTTCGAAGTAAATGTCGTACTGCGCCGCATCAATTGCCGCAATCAAGGCCGGGAAGAACTCCAGTCCGGTTTCAAGCAGGGTGATATCGTTGTGGGCGGTGTAATGGACCGAGCGCATAGTGCTTCAGGTTGGTTGCAAAGCCTCAGGCCAGCTTGAGGTTGGCCACGATCGGGGCGTGATCGGATAATTTCGCCCATAAGGTACCATGCAAGACCTCGGCCGCGTCCACCTTGAAGCCGCGCACATAGATGCGGTCGAGGCGGAAAAACGGCAACGCGGCGGGAAAGGTGCGCGCCGGCGTGACCGGCTTTTCGCGCCCCGAAAAGCTGCGCACCAGGTCGCCAAGGCGGGAACGCGCACCCAGTTCGTCGAACACTTCGACCACGCCCAGCTCACTGCGCAGCTTGTCGCTGAGGTTGTTGCGCCAGTCGTTGAAGTCGCCCGCGATGATGACCGGCTCGCCATTCGGCGCCGATGCCTTCACGCAATCGATCAGCGCCTGCGTCTGCCGTCCGCGCCCCGATTCGAACAGGCCCAGGTGGACGACGTAGCAGTGCACCTGGCATTGGGGCGTATCGAGGATGCAGTGCAGGATGCCGCGCTGTTCATAGGCATGGTCCGACACGTCATGGTTATGCGTGCCGCCGATGGGATACGCCGACAGCAAGGCGTTGCCGTGGTGACCGTGATCGTAGACGGCGTTCATGCCGTAGGCCGAATGATGCGAGTCGCCCGCGAAATATTCGTGCTGGGCACGCTCGGGCCAATGGCGGTGTCCCCGGCTCTCGTCGCCAAACTTGGCCGAGTTGCGGTCGTGCTTGCCCTGGACTTCCTGCAGGAACACGACGTCCGCATCGAATTGGGCAATGGCCTTTTTCAGGGCCAGCACGCGTGGTGTGCTCCGGATGGAGGACACGCCTTTGTGGATATTATAGGTAGCGACACGAATCTTCATGGGAACATTCTAACCCCTTCGGTGAATGTTTTTCAGAAGAAACTCTATCGTGCGCACGCGCTGCGCGCTCACAGCGGATGGACGGCGGCGAATTGGCTCAGATAATCGAGCAAGGCGCGCACCCGCGCCGGCAGGTAGCGCTGCTGCGACCAGGCCGCATAAATGTGACGCCGCTCGGTGCTGCAGCCGGGCAGGACCACCACCAGCGCGCCGGAGGCCACGTGCTGGCGGCCCATGGTGCCGGGGCACAGCATGATGCCCAAGCCGTCGAGCGCCATCGACAGCGCCAGGTCCATCTGGTTGGCCTGGAAGCGCGGCGCGCCCTGCACCACGACCTCCTGGCTGTCGGCCGGATCGCGCAGTTTCCAGCGTGTGAGCGGACGGCCGACGATGCGCGCATGCGCCTCCAGCTCGCCTGGCGTGCGCGGCACGCCGGCCGCTTCCAGGTAGGCCGGCGAGGCAACCAGCATCAGGTCGGTGCTGGCCAGGAGCTTCTGGTTCAGGCTGGAATCTTGCTGCTCGCCCACGCGGATCGCCAGGTCGGCGCCGCTGCCGACCACGTCGACGAGCTCGTTCGACATCTCCACCTCCAGCGTCACCTCGGGATAGGACCGCAGGAAGCCCGACCACGCCTGCCGGAAGTAGCCCTGCGCCAGATGCACGGGAGCCAGCACGCGAATATTGCCGGAAATGGCGCCCAGGGTGGCATCGAGGCGCTGGGTGGCCTGGCGCAGCGCATGGATCAGCGGGCGGCACTGTTCGTAGTATTGCGCACCTTCGGCCGTGAGCTGCATGCGGCGTGCACTGCGGTTGAGCAATTTGTAGCCGAGCGCGCGCTCCAGCGCCTGCAATCGCCGCGTCACCGTAGCGGCTGGCAGTTGCATGCTGCCGGCCGCCGTCGCCAGGCTGCCGGCCTCGACGATGGCGACGAACAGGGACAGGTCATCGAGCATCATGATGTCGTTTTTGGGAATTAGAGATTGATGTTGTCGGCCTAGTATAGCTATTCGCAATTGATTACGCTGATCGGCTTCTGGAACTTCAAGGCGAACAACATGTCTAACCAATTCAAGACACGGCTGCTGTTCAGCGTCGTGATGTCGGCACTGATGTCGTTTCTCATGACAGGATGGGTAACGTGGCTCAATCTCGGGTTCGGTCCGGACTATCCAGCGCGCTGGATGCGGGCATTCCTGGCCGCATGGCCGGCTGCGTTCACGATCGTGATGCTGTGCGGACCCACGGTGCAGCGCTTCTGCCAGCGTTTCATCGATCACAAACCGGCTTGATCGAACTTTCACTGATTAAGATGTTAATCTTCGCGCAATATTTCACATGGAAAGTCAGCGATGAACCATTTTAAAACGTGCATGCTGGTACTGCTGGCATTTACCGCGCAAGCAACGGCGCAAGACGTTCTATTGGCAGGAAAGGCGCAGCGCGTGGTCTTGCTGGCTTATGGTACGGAGGAATGCCCCGATCCCTGCGTCGCGCGCGCGCCGCAGGATGGAAGGCAATGGATTTGCATCAACAACGGCGGTGGCTGCGAGCGCATGGACGTCGAGGTGAAACAGGTTTTCCTGGGCGAGGCCGGCGGCACACGCAGGGTGTTCAAGAAAGGCATTGGGGAATGGGGGCCGAGTTTCACCGACTGGCGTGGTGAAGTCGTTGTCAGCCAGGAAGGCGACCGGATTTCATGGTCGCCCGCGCACATGCGGGGTGGCAAAATCTACATCGAGTCAAAGAAACTGCGCAGCATCCGCAACGTGAAGACAAGCGATCTGGGGCCGGACCCCGATGACCTGGTCGCGCTCGATGCAGTGCTCGACCGGGTAAGCCAGGCGGACGCCCGACAACAGCGCCGCAGTATCGGCAAGGAATAAGGGCAGCGCGGCCAGCGCCACCCGATCTATTTGCGCAGCACCCGTGCCAGCACGCTTTGCTCCAGCGCGGCGAACGCGGCCGTGCCACGTCGGCCCGAACGCGGCAAGTCCACGTGCAGGTCCAGGCTGATGCGCCCGTCCTCGACCAGCAGCACGCGGTCGGCCAGGGCCAGCGCTTCCTGCACATCGTGCGTGACCAGCACGGCGGTGAAGCCGCGCGCCAGCCACAGCGATTCGATCAAGTGTTGCATCTCGATGCGGGTCAAGGCGTCGAGCGCGCCCAGCGGTTCGTCGAGCAGCAACAATTGCGGCTCGTGCACCAGCGCGCGCGCCAGCGCCACGCGCTGACGCTGGCCGCCGGACAATTCCGTCGGCCAGTCGCCAGAGCGCGCCGCCAGTCCGACCGTGTCCAGCGCGGCGGCGGCGCGTTCGCGCGGACCCGGCAAACCCAGCGCCACGTTCTCCAGCACGCTCTTCCACGGCAACAGGCGCGCTTCCTGGAACATGATGCGCACGTCCGGATCGCGGCGCCCATCGCCGATGCGGATCTGGCCGGCGTCCAGGGTTTCGAGCTGCGCGATGGTGCGCAGCAAGGTGCTCTTGCCGCAACCGCTGCGTCCGATCACGGCGACGAACTCGCCGGGCGCCAGATCCAGGTCGATTCCGCCCAGCACTTCACGTCCGGCGTAGCTTTTCGTCACACCGCGCAGCGACACAGCCACGCCATGCTGACCCAGCGCGGCGGCCGCGCCGACCGTGCTTTCCTCGATCCGATTGATTTGCATGCTCTATCCCGATGCCTATTCCGATGGTGATCAGCGGTACGCCGGATTCCAGCGCAAGAAGTGCTTTTCCAAGCCGCGCGACAACAGATCGGCGGCCTTGCCCAGCAGGGCGTACAGCAAAATGCCAACCAGCACGACGTCGGTTTGCAGGAATTCGCGCGCATTCATGGTCATGTAGCCGATACCGGCTTGGGCCGAAATGGTTTCCGCCACGATCAGCAGCACCCACACCAGCCCCAGCGAAAAGCGCGCACCCACCAGGATCGACGGCAGCGCCGCCGGCAAGATCACATCGCGGTACAGCGGCCAGCCCGACAAACCATAACTGCGCGCCATCTCGATCAGGCCCTGGT
This sequence comes from Massilia sp. CCM 8734, assembly GCF_011682155.1. Taxonomy (NCBI): domain Bacteria; kingdom Pseudomonadati; phylum Pseudomonadota; class Betaproteobacteria; order Burkholderiales; family Oxalobacteraceae; genus Massilia; species Massilia sp. CCM 8734. The sequence continues at coordinate 77,659 of NZ_WHJI01000012.1, read as the reverse complement.
CGGCCGAGCGAATGCCGTGAAAGGTATTCAGATACACCGGAAAAAACACGCCGATGGCCAGCAGGAACAGCTTGGCTGTCTCGTCGATGCCGAACCACAGGATGACCAGCGGAATCAAGGCCAGCGCCGGAATGTTGCGGATCATTTGCAGGGTGGTATCGAGCAAGGTCTCAGCCCGCTTGACGCTGCCGTTCAACAAGCCCAGCAGCAGACCCAGCCCGGCGCCGATGGCAAACCCGCTCACCGCGCGCCACAGGCTGGTACGCAGGTGCTGCCACAGCTCGCCCGACACGGCCAGGGTCCAGAACGCCTTGGCCACGGCCCACGGCTCCGGCAGGATGCGGCTCGACAGCCAGCCGGCCTGCGCCGCCACCTGCCAGGCCAGGATCAGCGCCACCGGCAGCGCCCACGGCGCCAGTGCCGATGGCCGCTGCCGGCCGCGCAAGGCCAAGGCCGATGCCAAGGCCGAGGCCAAGGCCAAGGCCGCGTCAGCGCCGGCCATGGTCAGGCCGCCTTCTTCGGCAAGATATCGCTGGCCATCATCTCGCCGAACGGCCCCGTGATCGACTGTTCGCCCGCTTGTTTTCCCTTGCCCAGCAGCGGGAACACCAGTTCGGCGAAGCGGTACGATTCTTCCAGGTGCGGATAGCCGGACAAGATGAAGGTCTCGATCCCCAGGTCCGCATATTCGCGCATGCGCGCGGCCACCGTTTCGGCGTCGCCCACCAGCGCGGTGCCGGCGCCGCCGCGCACGAGGCCCACGCCGGCCCACAGATTGGGCGACACCTCCAGCTTGTCGCGCCGGCCGCCGTGCAGGGCCGTCATGCGGCGCTGGCCGACCGAATCCATCTTCGCGAACGCCGCCTGCGCCTTGGCGATGACGTCGTCATCGAGATGGCTGATTAATTCGTCGGCCGCGCGCCACGCCGCCTCGTTCGTTTCGCGCACGATCACATGCAGGCGAATCCCGAAGCGCAAGGTGCGTCCATGTTTGGCGGCGCGCGCACGAATATCGGCCAGCTTCTCGGCCACGGCCGCCGGCGGCTCGCCCCAAGTCAGGTACACGTCCATCTGCTCGGCCGCCAGTTCGTGCGCCGGTTCGGACGAACCGCCGAAATACAGCGGCGGATATGGCTTCTGCACCGGCGGGTACAGGGTTTTTGCGCCCTTGACCTGCAAATGCTTGCCCTCGAAATCGTAACCGGCCGCGCCGCCCTCGCCCGCCATGGTGGCGCGCCAGATGCGGAAAAATTCATCCGAAATTTCGTACCGTTTGCTGTGGTCCGCAAACAGGCCGTCCGCTTCCAGTTCGCCCTGGTCGCCCCCGGTCACCACATTGATCAACAGGCGCCCGTTCGACAGGCGGTCGAAGGTCGAGGCCATGCGCACTGCGAGCCCCGGCGTCGACAGGCCGGGACGGATCGCCACCAGGAACTTGAGCTTCTGCGTGACGGCCATCAGCGACGAGGCCACCACCCAGGCGTCCTCGCAGGAACGCCCGGTTGGCAGAAGGACGCCGTCGTAGCCGAGGGTATCGGCTGCAACGGCGACCTGGCGCAGATAGTCGGCATCGACACTGCGCGCACCCTTGCTGGTACCAAGATAGCGGCTATCGCCATGGGTGGGGATAAACCAGAACACATTCAACGACATGGTATTACTCCTGAATTTAGAGCTTGAACGCCAGCTGCGCATCCTTGACGACAATCGGTTTCGGAATCAGTTTGAGCTTGGCGAAGACATCGGCGATCTTCTGCTGCTCGCGAATGACTTCCGGGGTGACCGGCTTGACGCCATACGAATAGCGTTGCGCCGCCAGCTCCACGATGCTGCTCTCCAGGCCCGTCTGCGCAGACAGGATGGCGGTGACGTCCTTGATATTCTTGCTGCCCCACTCATCGACCTTGGCCAGTTCCTCGATGACGATGCGGACAATCTCCGGCTGCGCCTCGGCGTACGGGCGCGCCGCCAGGTAGAACTGGTGGTTCGACACCAGGCCAGTGCCATCGGCCAGCACACGCGCGCCGAGCTGCTTTTCGGCGGCGGCCAGGAACGGATCCCAGATTACCCACGCGTCCACCGCGCCGCGCTCGAACGAGGCGCGCGCGTCGGCCGGCGGCAGGAACACGGTCTGCACATCCTTGTAGTCGATGCCGGCTTTTTCCAGCGCCCGCACCAGCAGGTAGTGCACGTTCGAGCCCTTGTTGAGGACGATTTTCTTGCCCTTCAAATCAGCCAGCGTGCGGATCGTCGAACCCTTGGGCACCACGATCGCTTCCGACCCTGGCGACGGCGGCTCGTTGCCCACGTAGACCAGGTTGGCCCCCGCTGCCTGGGCGAAGATCGGCGGCGCTTCGCCCACCGTGCCGAAGTCGATACTGCCGACATTGAGCCCTTCGAGCAGTACCGGGCCGGCCGGGAACTCGGTCCACTTGACCGTCACGCCTTTGGCGGCCAGCCGTTTTTCCAGCGTACCGCGCCCTTTGAGCAGCGTGAGCGTGCCGTATTTCTGGTAACCGATGCGCACCACCTTCGCGCTTTGCGCACTGGCGGCGCCGGGCAAGGCCCCTGTAACGGCGGCGGCGAACAGCATTCCCAGGGTGCGGCGGCGCGCGCTGCGTTGTTCCAGATGCGAAGTCATGATGCGCTCTCTCTTTTGAATGGTCAGGCAGCCAGGGAATGCCGGGCGTGCTGCGCTTGCTGACGGCGCTGCGGCAGCGCGAACAGCTCGGACGAGAGCTGCTCCACACCGCGCGCCACGCGCGCCGCAATCGGCGCATCGAGGCTCAAGCCGGTGGCGGCGTTCCAGCGCAGCTGGTCGGAGGTGGCATAAATCCCCGGCAGGATGAAGCGCGCCGAAAGCGACGCCAGCACCGGCCGCAAGGCGTAATCGAGCACCAGCATGTGCGACTGGCTGCCGCCGGTAGCCAGCGGGAGCACCAGCTTGCCGTCCAGGCCATCTTGCGGCAGCAGGTCGAGGAAGGCTTTCAGGATGCCCGTGTAAGACGCCTTGTACACCGGCGTGGCGACGACGACGGCGTCGGCGCCCTGCAGCAGCGCCGTGGCCCGCACGATGGCCGGATCGTCGAAGCTCGCATGCAGCAGCGCCTGCGCCGGCAAATCGCGCACCTGGAGTGTGTGGCAGCGATGGCCGTGCAGGGCGAGCTTGTCGCCCACGTGCTGCAGCAGCCTGGCGCCGCTCGACGATACCGACGGGCTCCCGCCCAGCAAAAGTACACTCATGATTTTTCCGATCCGGTGTGAGGTCAAACAAACGAATGGACACAGGCTACGGCGCACGCGCGTAAATCGGAACGAATGCTTTTGCGCTTCGATATGCGCTTTTCGTTCCATCGGTTTCCGCATAAGGAAGGGCGGATATCTTCGTTCACGCCGCCCCACCCCCGGTGCAATACTGGCACCCTCGACTGTCCATCAAGGCTTGTTCCACCATGTCAGCCACCCTGCTCCGCCCCGCTTCCGATACCTCCGCCGATGTTCCCGCCAGCGATCCGCTGGGGGTCGCCACCGCCCTCGCCGAGCGCCTTGCCGCAAGCGCGGTGCAGCGTGACCGCGACGGCGGCCACGCGGCCCAAGAACGCGAATGGATCCGCGCATCGGGTTTGCTGACGCTGTCGATCCCCACCGAATTCGGCGGCCAGGGCGCCCCGTGGCCGGTCGTGTACGAGGCGATCCGCATCTTGGCGCGGGCCGACAGCGCGCTGGCCCACGTGTTCGGCTTCCATCACCTGCAACTGGCCGGGATTCGCCTGTATGGCAGCGCGCAGCAGCAGCGCCACCTGTTGACAAGCACTGTCGAACAGGGCCTGTTCTGGGGTAATGCCTTGAATCCCCTCGACCAGCGCACCACGGCGCTGCGCGGCGCCGACGGCTTTACCCTTGATGGCGTCAAAAGCTTTTCATCGGGCTCGGTCGGTTCCGACTGGCTGACCGTGTCGGCCTGGGACGCCGCCGCCGGCGAAGCGCTGATCGGCGTGGTGCCGACCGCGCAGGCGGGCGTGCGCGTGCAGGCCGACTGGGACGCCTTCGGCCAGAAGCAGACCGACAGCGGCAACGTCCACTTCGACCAGGTTCACCTGCCGGCGCAGTACGTGCTGCAAGCGCCCGGCCAGGTCCCCACCGCGCAAGCGACCCTGCGCTCGCAGGTGGCGCAGCTGATCATGGCCAATCTGTACCTGGGCATCGCCGGCGGCGCTTTTGACGCCGCCCGCGAGTACACGCGCGAGCAGTCGCGCCCGTGGTTCGCGTCCGGCGTGGAGGCCGCTGCCGACGACCCGCTCATCCAGCACCGCTACGGCCAACTGTGGCTGCTGCTGCGCCCCGCCCAGGTGCTGGCCGACCACGCGGCCCATGAACTGGAACGCGCCTTTAACAAGGGCGCCTTGCTCAACGCACGCGAACGCGGCGAAGTGGCGGTGGCCGTGGCCGAAGCGAAAGCCCTGTCGCACCGCGCCGGCATCGAAATCAGCAGCCAGATGTTCGAGCTGACCGGCGCGCGCGCCACCTCGGCCAAATTCGGCTACGACCGTTTCTGGCGCAACGTGCGCGTGCACACCCTGCACGACCCGATCGACTATAAGCTGCGCGACCTCGGACGCTATGTCCTCGATGGCAGCGTTCCCGAACCGACCGCCTATTCCTGACACCATGAGCACGCATACCACTCCCGCCGAACCGCTGATCCGCATCGACGGCGCCAGCAAATCCTTCACCCTGCCGCGCGGCGGCACTTTCGACGCCGTCAAGAGCGTCACTCTCACCGTCGACAAGGGCGACGTGTTTGGCCTGATCGGCAAAAGCGGCGCCGGCAAGTCGACCTTGCTGCGCCTGATTAACCTGCTCGAACGTCCCGACCGCGGCGCCATCACCGTGGCAGGGCGCGAACTGACCGCGCTGGGCAAGCGCGAACTACGCGACGCGCGCCAGAACATCGGCATGATTTTCCAGCAGTTCAACCTGCTGCAAAACGCCACCGTGTACGAGAACGTCGCCTTCCCGCTGCGCATTCACGGCACCCTGAACGCGCCGCGCCTGGCCGCGCGCGTGCTCGAATGCCTGGAGCTGGTCGGTCTTGCCGACAAGGCCGAGAACTATCCGGCCCAGCTCTCCGGCGGCCAGAAACAGCGCGCCGCTATCGCCCGCGCGCTGGCCAGCCGACCAGACGTGCTGCTGTGCGACGAGCCGACATCCGCGCTGGACGCCGAAACCACCCGCTCCCTGCTCGACACCCTGCGCGACATCAATGTGCGCCTAGGCGTGACCGTCGTCATCGTCAGCCATGAGCTGTCGGTGCTGGGCGCCATCTGCAACCGGGTCGCGGTGATCGAAGACGGCGCCCTGGCCGAACAATTCGCGCTGGCCGATACAAGCAGCGCGCGCATTACCGCACTGGGGCGCGAGCTGGCCTACTACGGCAGCGAAGGTTTCGCCGCCAGCGCATGGAAAGGAGTTGAACATGTTTGATAATATCGCCACCCTGCTGCCCGAACTGTGGGTGGCGCTCGGCCAGACCATGACCATGCTGGCGATCGGCCTCACCGCCGCCGTGGTGCTGGGCGGCCCGCTCGGCGTCGTGCTGTTTCTGGTGGCCGACGGCCAGTCGATGCAAAACCGCCCGCTCGCGCTGGTGCTCGGCTGGATCGTCAACGCCGTGCGCTCCTTCCCCTTCATTATTTTGCTGGTGGCGCTGGTGCCGTTCACGCGCCTCATCGCCGGCACCTCGATCGGTCCGCTGGCGGCCGCCGTGCCGCTCTCTTTCGCGGCTATTCCCTACTTTGCGCGGCTGGTGGAACAGAACCTGCGCGATGTGCCGCGCGGCGTAATCGAAGCGGCGCACGCCATGGGCGCCTCCGAATTCCAGATCGTCACCCGCGTGCTGCTGGTGGAAGCGCGTTCCGGCCTGGTGCTGGCGCTAACCGTGCTGTCGATCAGCTTTTTATCGTATTCGGCGGTGGCCGGCGTGGTGGGCGGCGGCGGCATTGGCGACCTGGCGATCCGCTACGGCTACTACCGCTTCGAAACCGACATCATGCTCATCACCGTCGCCATCCTGGTGGTGCTGGTGCAGACCATCCAGTTCACCGGCACCCGCATCGCGCGCCGCATCGACCAGCGCTAATTCACTCACTTTAAACAGAGGACACCATGTTCATTGCACGCCGTACCATTCTTGCCGCCATCGCCGGCCTCGCTATCGCTACATCCGCCAGCGCCGCCAAGGACCCGAAAGAAATCGTCATCGGCACCAGCGCCGGCCCGTACGCGGACCAGATCAAGCTGGGGATCAAACCGATCCTCGAAAAACAGGGCTACAAGATCAAGCTGATCGAGTTCAACGACTACATCCAGCCCAACTTTGCGCTGGCTGAAGGCTCGCTCGACGCCAACGTGTTCCAGCACATCGTCTACCTGACCAAATTCGCGACCGAGCACAAACTGGCGCTGACCGACCTGGTGACCATTCCGACCGCGCCGATCGCCATCTACAGCAAGAAGCACAAATCGCTGGCCAAAGTCAAAGACGGCAGCACCGTGGCGCTGCCGAACGACCCGACCAACCAGGCACGCGCGCTGGTACTGCTCGATCAACTGGGCTGGATCAAGCTGCGCGACAAATTCGACCCGGTACGCGCGTCGGAAAAAGACATCGCCAGCTACCAGAAGAAGATCAAACTGGTGCCGCTGGAAGCGGCCCAGCTTCCGCGCTCGCTGCAAGACGTGGACTACTCTTTTGTGAACGGGAACTATGCGCTGGCATCGGGCCTGAAGCTGACCGAAGCCCTGGCCACGGAAAAAATCTCGCCGAACTACATCAACCTGGTGGCGGTGCGCAGCGCCGACAAGCAAAAGCAGTTCGCCAAAGACCTGGCGGCGGCCTACCGCTCGCCCGAGTTCCTGGCGGTGACCAACAAGCATTTCGCCGGCTACGCCAAGACCGACTACCAGCTGGCCCTGCAAGCGGCAGCCAAATAGCATCATGGGCAAACCGATCCGCTTCAACGCGTTCCAGATGAACACCGTGGGCCACCAGTCGCCCGGGCTGTGGACCCACCCGCGCGACGACAGCCACCGCTACCTCGACGCCGACTACTGGATCGAACTGGCGCAACTGCTCGAAGCGGGCCGCTTCGACGCCATTTTCCTGGCCGATGTGCTGGGCGTGTACGACGTGTACCAGGGCAGCGCCGACGCGGCGCTGCGCCATGCGGTGCAGGCGCCGCTGAACGATCCGCTGGCACTGGCGCCGATCATCGCCGGCGCCACGCGTCACCTGGGAATCGGCGTCACGGCCGCCCTGACGTACGAACATCCGTACACCTTTGCGCGGCGCATCTCGACGCTCGATCATCTGACGAAAGGGCGCATCGGCTGGAACATCGTCACCGGTTATCTCGACAGCGCGGCGCGCAACCTGGGCCTGCAAAAGCAGCTCGCCCACGACGAACGCTACGACCTGGCCGACGAATATCTCGACGTGGTCTACAAGCTGTGGGAGAAAAGCTGGGAGGACGACGCCGTGGTGCGCGACAAGGCGCGCGGCGTGTATGCCGATCCGGACAAAGTCCACCCGATCAACCATGAAGGCCGCCACTACAAGGTGCCCGGCATCCACCTGTGCGAACCATCGCCGCAGCGCACGCCCTTTTTGTACCAGGCCGGCGCCTCGCCGCGCGGCATGGCGTTCGCGGCGCGCCACGCGGAAGCGACCTTTGTCAGCGGCCCGAGTGTGAACGTGGTCAAGCGCTACGTGGACGACACGCGCGCCGCCGTGCGCGCCGCCGGCCGCGATGGCGACGCCCTGCTGGTCTACGCGCAGGCGCTGGTCGTCACCGCGCCCACCTCCGACGAAGCGCGCGCCAAATACGAGGACTACCAGCGCCATGTGAATATCGATGCCGCCCTGGCCCTGCTGTCCGGCTGGACCGGCGTCGACTTCAGCCGCATCCCGCTCGACGCCACCATCGACTACATCGAGACCGAAGCCGGTCGCTCCGCCCTGGCCTCGCTCAGCGCGGCCGACCCGTCGCGCACATGGACGGTGCGCGAAGCGGCCCGCTTCATCGGCCTGGGAGGACGCGGCCCGATCCTGGTGGGCTCGCCGGGCGAAGTGGCAGACCAGCTCGAAACATGGATGGAGCAAACCGGCGTCGATGGCTTCAACCTCGCCTTTGCCATCTCCCATGAAACCATGCGCGACGTCGTCGAGCTGGTCGTACCGGAGCTGCAGCGGCGTGGCCGCTACCGCAGCGACGGCGACAGCGTCGGCGCCACCCTGCGCCACCAATTGACCGGCAAGGGCGCGCGCCTGCCCGCCAGCCACCACGGCCGCCAGGTCCGTATCGATCGGCCGCTTCAGTCGGCAGCCTGACCCACCTCAAGAACCCCATGAAACGGCGCGACATCCTGCAACTGGCCACCCTGTCGGTCCTTCCCGGTTGCGGCTGAATTTTCGGCGCCGCTGGCGCGCATGCGCCGCCTTGAGCGGCGCACATGATCTGAGTAATGGCGGGAGTAACGCGCTAATCGCTGCGCATCTGCGCCTGCGACACCGTGCTGCCCGGCGCCACGCTGTCGGTCAGCCACACATTGCCGCCGATGGTCGAACCGGCGCCGATGGTAATCCGTCCCAAAATGGTCGCTCCCGCATAAATCACCACATCGTCCTCGACGATCGGATGGCGCGCCACGCCCTTGATCAAGACCCCGTTTTCATCGGCCGGGAAGCGCTTGGCGCCCAGGGTCACGGCCTGGTACAGGCGCACGCGCTGGCCGATGATGGCCGTCTCGCCGATCACCACGCCGGTACCGTGATCGATAAAGAAGCTGGCGCCGATGCGCGCACCCGGATGGATGTCGATCCCGGTCAGCGAGTGGCCGATATCCGACACCAGGCGCGCCAGGAACGGCACGCCCAGCTGGTGCAGGCGGTGCGCGAAGCGGTAGTACAGGATGGCGATGGTGCCGGGGTAGCACAGCATGATTTCGGCCACCGAAGTGGCGGCCGGGTCGCCCGCCAGCGCGGCCTGCACGTCCGACACCAAGAGCGCGCGGATGTCCGGCAGGGCGGCGGCGAAGTCGCGCGTGATGGCCGCTGCCTGCTGCTCCAGTTCTTCGTCGCCGGCGAGATCCGGCGCGGCCGAAAACAGCAAACCGCGGCGTACCTGTTCGACCAGCCGGTTCAGGGTCGTGGTAAGGGTGTCGCCGACAAAGTAGTCGATGCTTTCGTCGGTCAGGTTGGGCCGTCCGTAATGGGTCGGGAACAGCGCCGCCGACAGGCCATTGACGATGACGGTGAGGGCCTCGCGCGAGGGCAGCTCGCGCACCCGCCCGTGGTGGCGGATGTTGTGCGTGGCCTCGCGCGAGACGCGCAATTGCTCGATCACGGGGCCAAGGTTCCAATGCGACGCGCGGCAGCTGGCAGGTTCGGGAAGGTCGTTTTTCATGAGCCGAGCCTAGCTCAGGCGCGCCGGAAACGGAACGAATTATTTTGCACTTGCATATCTGTTTTTCTCGCACTGCTGTAAAGAAATCAGGTGTTGTCGCAGTTGATTATTTTCCTCAAATTTGAAGTTTGACGTCGTTGCCCAGATGATATTATTTCTGCACGTACACAAGTTGAAGAGATGCCAAGCGACACGCTGACTTCCTCATGCTGTCCAAGCAATTCCGCCCCACATAATCGACCTCTCCACCGCCAGAAAGAAATTCATGCCCCTGACTACGACCACGATCAACGCTGCAATCACCACCCCGCTCAACGGCACGGCCGGCAATGACACGCTCAACGGCGGCGCAGCCGATGACACCCTGATCGGCCTGGCCGGCAACGACCAGTTGTTCGGCCTGGCCGGCAACGACATCCTCGACGGCGGCACCGGCAACGACTTCCTCAATGGCGGCCTGGGCAACGATGCCTACCTGTTCGGCCGTGGCGACGGCCGCGACATCGTCTACATGAGCGATGTGCGTCCCATGAGCGAAGTCAATACCCTGCGCCTGAAAGACGGCGTGCTGCCGTCCGACCTGGCTTTCGACATGAGCGGCAGTTCGTTGCTGATCAACATCGCCGGCACCAGCGACCAGTTCCGGGTCGATGGTTTCCTGTATGGAAACTCCACTACCAACACCGCCAATCCGCTGCAACAGATTATCTTTTCCGACGGCAATACATGGAATCTTCCCGAGATCCAGGCCAAGTTGTATGCCGGCACCGCCAGTGCCGACGTGCGCGCCGGTACGTATCTGGGCGACGCCATGACCGGCCTGGGCGGCAATGACCTGCTCGACGGCAAAGCTGGCAAGGACACCATCGATGGCGGCGCCGACGACGACACGCTGATCGGCGGTCTCGGCAACGACGAATTGTCCGGCGCAAGCGGCAACGACAGTCTGTCGGGCGACGAGGGCGACGATAAGCTCGACGGCGGCGCCGGCGATGACCGGCTGTATGGCGCCTCGGGAAGCGACTCGCTCGATGGCGGCGCGGGCAATGATCGCCTGGAAGGCGGGCACGATAACGATCTGCTGCTGGGCAACAGCGGCAACGACGACCTGTATGGCGTGGATGGCAATGACACGCTCGACGGCGGCGCGGGCAACGACAGCCTCACGGGCGGCTTCGGCAAGGACGTGTATCTGTTCGGCAAAGGCGACGGCCAGGACACCATCTCGACAGGCAGGAGCCTTGAACCTGGCCGCATCGGCACGCTCCAGTTCAAGGAGGGCGTCTTGCCGGGTGACGTCATCGTCACCCCGGGCCCGGTTGGCTATGGCGGCGTGGTGTTCAAGCTCAAGGATAGTTCGGACCAGGTGACGATCGAGGGTTTCCTGAGCCAAAACGACCCGGCCCTGCCCTACAATCCAGTGCAGGAAGTCAAATTTGCGGACGGCACGACCTGGAACCTGGCTGCCATGCAAGCTGCCTTGTATGCGGGAACCAAGGATGCCGACCGCCTCGAAGGCACGGTCAAAGGTGAGTTGATCAGCGGCCAGGGCGGCAACGACTGGATCGACGGCAAAGGCGGCGACGACACCATCGATGGCGGCACGGGCAATGATGTCATCAATGGCGGCCTCGGCAACGATACCTATCTGTTCGGCAAAGGTGATGGCCAGGACGATATCCGCGCCGTGGACGATGCTGCGCCAGGCAAGCTCAATACCCTGCAATTGAAGGCTGGTATCGCCACTGGCGACGTTATCCTGAGCCGCTACCAGTCGGACCTGATCGTCAGCATCAAGGGCAGCACTGACAAGGTCACGGTCAGTTTCTTCCTCAATGGCGACGATATCGGCAATTCCTTCAATCCGCTGCAGCAAATCCGTTTCGATGACGGCACAAGCTGGGACGCCGCCGCCATTCTCGCCAAACTGAACGCCACCAGCGACGCCGACGACACCATCAGCGGCACCAGCGGCGCCGACCTGATCAATGGGCTCGGTGGCGCCGACAGGCTCGAAGGGCGCGGCGGCAACGACACCCTCGATGGCGGTAGCGGCAACGACACCCTCAACGGCGGTGACGGCAACGATACCTTCCTGTTCGGCAAAGGCGATGGCCAGGACAACATCACCGTCTACAACCGCGGCGGCGTCGACACGCTGCAGTTCAAGCAAGGCGTGCTGCCGGGCGACGTGCTGCTCGAAGCGTCGCCCTACAGCGCCCTGGTGGTCAAGATCAAGGGCAGCGCCGACCAGGTGACGGTCGAGCAATTCATGCCCAATCACGATACCAGCACCGACATCAATGCACTGCAGCAGATTCGCTTTGCCGACGGCACCGCCTGGAACCTGGCCAAGATCGAATCGCAGCTGTACGGCGGCAGCGCCGGCGCGGACCGCGTATCTGGCACCGCGAATGCCAATATCATGTTCGGTTTGGGCGGGAATGATTTCCTGGAAGGCAACGCTGGCAACGATACCATCGATGGCGGCCTGGGTAACGACACGATCAAAGGCGGCGGCGACAGCGATACCTATCTGTTCGGTCGCGGCGATGGCGTCGATACCTTGATGCCCACCTACGATTATTCGCTTGGCAAGGTCGACGTGCTGCAGTTCAAGGCGGGCATTGCAGCAGCGGACATCACGCTGGCAACGTCATACGACAAGCTGCTCATCAAGATCGCTGGCGGCAGCGATCAGGTCCAGGTCGGCAGTTTCCTGGCCCAGGACGATACCGCCAACGCCGGTAACCCGCTGCAAGAAATTCGCTTCGCCGACGGCACCGTATGGAACCTGGCAAAGGTGGAAAGCGTGCTGTACGCCGGCACCGGCGGCGCCGAGGAGATCAGAGGCACCGTCAAGGCCGACGTCATCAATGGCCAGGGCGGCAACGATGCGATCGACGGCAAGGCTGGCAACGACACGATCCGGGGCGGCGGCGGCGACGACCAGCTCATCGGCGGCAGCGGCAACGACACTTACCTGTTCGGCAAGGGCGATGGCCAGGACATCCTGTCAGGGAACAATAACACGGCAGCGGGCGAGATCGACACCCTGCAATTCGACGCTGGCATCGTCGGTAGCGAACTGCAACTGGGCAAGTCGGGCACCAGCTTGATCATCAAGATCGCCGGCGGCACCGACCAGCTGACGGTCTACAACTTCCTGTCGCAAACGAGCACGCCGAATCCGGCCAATCCGCTGCAACAGATCAAGTTCGCCGATGGCGTCAGCTGGGATCTGGCCAGGATCAACGCGGAATTGCTGGCCGACAGCACGCCGGCCCCGGCATCGGCGTCGTTCGCCAGCATGGCGGCGCCCGAACTGGACATCGGCCTGGTCGGCCTCGCCGTGCCGTTCGTGATGTAAGCCTGGCAGAAAGCGGGCAACTGGCCGGCGCCCTGCCGCCCGGTTTCCGCTGGAGCATCCTGCGCGCAGTCGCGGGAGCGCCGATCCGGCCGGCGCCGGGCATGCCGGTCGGATCGTATTCCTTTAAATTATTCAAATGTTAAGATTTCATTTGGAATTAATTTCCAGAGTGATATTATCTTAAAGTCAATTCTCTCAAAATTGACAATGTAGACAGCCATATCGGCAAGCTCAACAATAACCCAGAAAATCACATGCATACCAACACGCACGACGCCCTTCTTTCCGTCACCGCCGCCTATCTCGGCACTGCGGGCAACGACACCCTTACCGGCGGCGATACCGACGACGTCCTTAACGGCCTGGCCGGCGCCGATAAGCTGTACGGCCTGGCCGGCAACGACACCCTCGACGGCGGTGCCGGCAACGACATCATGGATGGCGGCCGCGGCAACGATACCTATCTCTTCGGGCGCGGCGACGGGCGCGACATCGTATTCGACGCCGGCGTGCGCCCACTCGGCGAGATCAACACCCTGCGCTTCAAGACTGGCGTGCTGCCGGCCGATATCGCATTCGACATGAGCGGTAATTCCTTGCTCATCAATCTCATCGGCAGCACCGATCAGGTGCGGATCGACGGTTTCCTGTACGGCAATAGCATGAGCAACACCGCCAATCCACTCCAGCAAATGGCGTTTGCGAACGGGACAACCTGGGACCTGGCGGCCATCAGCACGGCCCTGTACGCCGGCACCGAATTGGCCGACACGCGCAACGGCACCTACCTGGACGATCGCATCAGCGGCCGCGCTGGCGACGACGCGCTCAGCGGCAAAACGGGGAACGATGTCCTCGACGGCGGCAGCGGCAACGACTCTCTCGGCGGCGACGGCGGCAACGACACCCTCGATGGCGGCACTGGCAACGACCGTCTGTATGGTGGGGCCGGCAACGACACCTATGTGTTCGGCAAAGGCGACGGCCAGGACACCATCGTTACCGACCTTGACCAGCAAACGGGCTCGGTCGACACGCTCTCGTTCAAGGCAGGCGTGCTGCCCAGCGACATTGAATTGACGGCGAACGAGAGTACGCTCATCATCAAGATCAAAGGCGGCACCGACCAGGTGACGGCACATGGTTACGTGCCCCTGCCGGTTGCCAATACCTACACCAATCCGCTGCAGCAGTTCCTGTTCGCCGACGGCAGTAGCTGGAACCTGGCGGCCATCAATGCGAAGTTGTATGCAGGAACCAGCGGTGACGACACGCTCAATGGCACAGGGGGCAACGACCGACTCTACGGCCAGGATGGGGCGGACTCGCTTTTTGGCGCCGAAGGCAACGACACGCTGGAGGGTGGCGCCGGAGGAGACAGGATCCAAGGCGGAGCGGGCGACGATACGTATGTATACAGCCATGGAGACGGGCACGATACTGTCGATTTCGTCAGCAGCTCAATAGGAAATGGATTTAACACGCTGCAATTCAAAGCGGGCATACTTCCCGACAATATTCAACTGATGAGTGGGGCAACGACGTTGATGGTCAGATTCCTCGACGGAAGTGGACAGATCCATTTTTCCACCTTTCTGACAGACGGAACGACAGCCAATCCCCACAATACCTTGCAACGGATTACCTTCCCCGATGGCACCAGCTGGGATCTCCCGGCAATTGAGGCCAAGTTGTTCAATGGAACAGAAATTGATGACATGATTGGCGGCACCAAAGCTGACAACAAGATAACTGGTCGTGGTGGCAATGACACCCTGGATGGCGCGGCCGGCAACGATACGCTCGATGGTGGCAAGGGAATGGATGAGCTTCAGGGCGGCTCAGGCAACGATACCTACGTGTTCGGCAAGGGCGACGGCCAGGACACGGTCAAGGCCAGCAAAGCGGAGTCAATCCCCACCACGATCGATACGCTGCAGTTCAAGGCCGGCATTGCTGGCAGCGATCTGCAACTGAGCGCAGCCGGCCACGCCCTGCTCATCAAGATCGCCGGCACCACCGACCAGATTCGGGTGGACAGCTTCATATGGCAAGAAACATCGAATTGGTACAACCCACTGCAGAAAATCAGCTTTGCCGATGGCGTGACATGGGATCTGGCACGCATCAAGGCCGAGCTGCTGGCCGATACCACGCCGGTCCCGGCCAGTGCGGCGTGGCTGGAGACGCCGTCGGCGGAGGTCGATATAGCACTGATTGGCAACACGATGCCAATCGCCTAAGGCATCGGCAAACCTGCCCTGCCGCTCAGCTCAGCTCAGCTCAGCTCAGCCGACGCGGCAGTTGCAAAATCGCTTCCGCGTTGGACGATGAAAAACAGCGGTCGGCCGCCTCCACGTGAGGCAGCCAGACATGCTGCAAGTGCTCGCGCGCGCTCAACACAATGGGCGTCTCGCGCGGCACGCACACGCTGAACACATGTTCGGTGTTGTGCGTGACACCCGGCGCGTAGCGGTGCCGCCAGACCGGGTAAATCTCATACACATTCGACAAATGCCAGTCGCGCAGCGCGATGCGGCTGCCGTCGGCCACGATGCCGGTTTCCTCGAACAGTTCGCGCGCGGCGGTGTCCGGCAACGGTTCATCGGGCGCATCGAGCGAACCGGTGACGGACTGCCAGAATCCCGGCTTGTCGGCGCGCTCGATGAGCAGCACCTCCAGCGCGGGCGTGTGGATGACGACGAGGACGGATTCCGGAATTTTAGCGGGCATGAATCGTGATAAAAACCAAGGCAAAGCTCGGGACCAAAAAAAAGCACGGCGAACCGTGCTTTTCAGTTTAAACGATCTTCGGTTCGGCGTTGCGCAAGCGGATGTGCAGTTCGCGCAGTTGCTTCTCGTCGACTTCAGACGGGGCGTTGGTCAGCAGGCACTGGGCGCGCTGGGTTTTCGGGAAGGCGATCACGTCGCGGATCGAGTCCGAGCCGGTCATCATCGTCACGATGCGGTCCAGGCCGAAGGCCAGGCCACCGTGCGGCGGCGCGCCGTACTGCAGCGCGTCGAGCAGGAAGCCAAATTTCAGCTGGGCTTCTTCGGCATCGATCTTCAGTGCGCGGAACACCTTGCTCTGCACTTCTTCACGGTGGATACGGATCGAACCGCCGCCCAGTTCCCAGCCGTTCAAGACCATGTCGTAAGCCTTGGCGATACAGGCGCCAGGGTTCGTTTCAAGCATGTCTTCGTGGCCGTCTTTCGGCGCCGTGAACGGATGGTGGGTCGCGGTCCAGCGGTCGGCTTCTTCGTCGTAGTCGAACATCGGGAAGTCCACCACCCACAGCGGCTTCCACACGTCGTCGAACAGGCCGGCTTTCTTGCCGAAGTCGGAATGGCCGATTTTGACGCGCAGCGCGCCGATGGCGTCGTTCACGACTTTGGCCTTGTCGGCGCCGAAGAAAATCAGGTCGCCGTCTTCGGCGCCGGTTTGCTCGATGATCTTGGCCAGTGCGTCAGCGTGCAGGTTTTTCACGATCGGCGACTGCAAGCCTTCCGCGCCCTTGGCTTTTTCGTTGACCTTGATGTAAGCGAGGCCCTTGGCGCCATAAATCGCCACGAACTGGGTGTAGGCGTCGATTTCCGAACGCGGCATCGCGCCGCCCTGCGGCACGCGCAGGCCGACCACGCGCCCGCCAACCATGTTGGCGGCGCCCGAGAAGACCTTGAAGTCGACGTCTTTCATTACTTCGGTCAGGTCGGTGAATGCCATCTTCACGCGCATGTCCGGCTTGTCCGAACCGTACAGGCCCATCGCGGTCGCAAAATCCATCACCGGGAACGGGTTCGGCAGGTCGATGTCGAGCGTGTTCTTGAAGACGATACGGATCATGTCTTCGAACAGGTCGCGGATTTCCTGTTCGGTCAGGAACGAGGTTTCGCAGTCGATCTGGGTAAATTCAGGCTGGCGGTCGGCGCGCAAGTCTTCGTCGCGGAAGCACTTGGTGATCTGGTAGTAACGGTCGAAGTTGGCGACCATCAGCAACTGCTTGAACAGCTGCGGCGACTGCGGCAGCGCGAAGAAGCTGCCGGCGTTCACGCGCGACGGCACCAGGTAGTCGCGCGCGCCTTCCGGGGTCGACTTGGTCAGCATCGGCGTTTCGATATCGATGAAGCCGAGGTTGTCGAGGTACTTGCGCACTTCCATCGTCACCTTGTAGCGCAGGCGCAGGTTGTTCTGCATCTGCGGACGGCGCAGGTCGAGCACGCGGTGGGTCAGGCGGGTCGTTTCCGACAGGTTGTCGTCGTCCAGCTGGAACGGCACCGGCACCGAGGCGTTGAGCACTTCGACGGCGCTGGCGACGATTTCGATCTTGCCCGACTTGAGGTTGCTGTTGACCGTGTTGCCGATACGCGCGGTGACCACACCGGTCACGCGCAGGCAGTATTCGTTACGCACCGCTTCGGCGACCTTGAACATCTCCGCCTGCTCCGGATTGCAGACGACCTGCACCAGGCCTTCGCGGTCGCGCAGGTCGATGAAAATCAGTTGCCCGTGGTCGCGGCGACGGTGTACCCAGCCGCACAGGCTGACGGTTTGGCCCAGCAGTTCTTCAGTGACAAGGCCGCAGTAGTTTGTACGCATGGAGGACATAGTGTTTTCAGTCTAGGTTGGTTATTCAACGGGCGCGGAAACAAGCGCCGCACTCTCTTTGGTTGGCAAATGCTCGGGGGCGACGACGCCCATCGAGACGATGTATTTGAGGGCCGCGTCGACACTCATGTCGAGTTCGATGACCTTGCTGCGTTCGAGCATCAGGAAAAAGCCCGAGGTCGGGTTCGGCGTGGTCGGCACGTAGACGCTGACGAAGTCGCCCACCAGGTGGTTCTTGACGTCGCCGCCCGGCACCCCGGTCAGGAAACCGATGGTCCAGCTGTCGGCATGCGGATACGGCAGCAGCACGGCCTTGCGAAAGGCGTTGCCGGACGAGGAAAACAGGGTGTCCGAGACTTGCTTGACGCTGCCGTAGAGCGAACTGACCACGGGAATGCGGTGCAGCAGGCGTTCCCACAGGCGCACCAGGTAATTGCCGACCAGGTTATTGGCCAGCAAGCCGGTGAGGAACACGATGGCGATGGTCAGGATCGTGCCCAGGCCCGGAATGTCGCGTCCGAACAGGGCCGCCGGACGCCAGTGGGCCGGCACCAGCAGCAGCGACTGGTCCATGGTGCTGATGACCAGGTTCAGGACCCACAGGGTGATCGCCAGCGGGACCAGGACCAGCAATCCGGTAATGAAATATTTACGCATTCGGCTCTCGGTGATTGGCAGGACGCACCGCGTCCCTTGGCTCAGGTCGTGCTGCCGGGGGTGGCTGCGGGCTTGGCGGGCGCCGCCGGCGCCGACGAATCGGCGGCGGGTGCGGCGGCCGGGGTTGCGCCCGCGTTAGCCGACGCGGCTGCGCCGCCCTCGGCCGGACCGCTGGCGGTCCCTTTCGAAGGCGCGGCGCCGCCGCGGAAGTCGGTGGCATACCAGCCGGTTCCCTTGAGCTGGAAGCCGGCGGCGGTTAATTGCTTCTTGAAAGAAGGCTTGCCACAGGACAGACAGACCGTCAACACCGGGTCGGAGATCTTCTGCAATACATCCTTGGCAAAACCGCATTCATCGCAGCGGTAGGCGTAAATCGGCATTGAATACTCCGCAAAAATCGTCAAAACCCTGAATTATAAGCTTTTTCAAGATCGCAAGCATAAATGCCCAGCCACGGGGATGGTAAGATGCGTGCCTGCTGCGCGGCATGCGCCGGGCTAACTTGAAAAAGGAAATTGAACGATGTTGATTAAGTCTCGTGTTCTGCTCATCGGCGCTGCCTCGGCGCTGGCTCTGGCCGCCTGCGGCCCAAAAGATGCAAGCAAGGCCACGCCCGCTCCTGCGGCGAATACGCCGGCCGCATCGGCCGCCGCGCCTGCCGGCGTTGCCGCCACCGTCAACGGCACCGTGATTTCGACTGCCACGGTCGACATGATGGTCAAGGAACGCACCGCCCAGGGCCAGCCGGACACCCCGGAGCTGCGCAAGGCCATCATCGACAACCTGACCATGCAAACCCTGGTGGCCAACGAAGGCATCAAGAAGGGCTTGGACAAGAGCGAGGACGTCACGCGCCAGCTGGAACTGATCAAACAGTCGATGACGGCCAACGCCTTCATCCAGGACTGGATGAAAGCCAATCCGGTGACCGACGCGATGGTCAAGGCCGAATACGACAAGATGGTCACCTCGGCCGGCGGCACCGAATACAAGGCGCGCCATATCCTGGTCAAGGAAGAAGCTGACGCGAAAAGCATCATCGCCAAGCTGAAAAAAGACGCCAAGGCCTTCGCCGGCCTGGCCAAGGACAAGTCGATGGATCCGGGCTCGAAAGTCAACGGCGGCGACCTGGGCTGGTTCAATCCGGCCAGCATGGTGCCCGAGTTCGGCGCGGCCGTGGCCAAGCTGGAAAAAGGCAAGTTCACCGAAGAGCCGGTCAAGTCGCAGTTCGGCTACCACGTGATCATGCTGGAAGATTCGCGCCCGATCGCACCGCCGCCGCTTGAGCAGGTCAAGGAACAGATCAAGCAGCAGCAGCAGCGCACCAACATGAAAACCTACCTGGACAAGCTCAAGGCGGACGCCAAGATCGACATCAAGATCAAGACTGATTCGTCCACGCCTGTCATGTCGGGCAACGCTCCGGCGGCGCCGCCTGTGGAGACGGCACCGGCAACCCCGGCCCCTGCGGAGCCGGCAGCGGCAACCCCGGCCGCATCGAAGTAAGCGAGCACTGCGTGATGCGCGCCGCGCGCGCATCACGGCCGTTCCCTCCCAGGGGGAACGGTTCTTCCCTCTCAGGAGGAACGGTTCACTTGCGTTGCCACACCTGCCAGCGCTCCTTGCCGGCGAACACGGCAATCGAATCCTCCACGGCAGCATCTTCCACACAGTGAAATGACGGCGTCAGCAGCGCATCGAGCGCGGCCTGGTTGATGCCGAACGGCGGCCCCTTGGCCGCATCGTCAAAAAAGAAAAATCCCGCCAGCAAGGCTCCCGGCGCCAGCAAGCCGGCCCAGCGCGCGGCCACCCGTGGCCACATGGCACGCGGCAAGGCGCACAGGAACGCCCGCTCGTAGATCAATTCCAGCGCGTCTGGCGGAGCATGGGTAAAAAAATCGGCCTCGCACACGCGCGCGCTCCACGGCCCGAGCGCCGCCTTGGCGGCCGCCACCGCCACCGGCGAAAAATCGATGGCGGTGGCATCCCACCCGGCCTCGCACAGACAGGCCAGTTCGTATGCGGCGCCGCAGCCGGGAATCAGGGTGCGCAGCGGGCGCGCGGAGCGCTCGACAAAGGCGCGCAGCGCGGCCGGCGCCGCGCCCCGGTCCCAGGGCGTGACGCCGCGCGTGAAGCGCTCGTCCCAGAAGGCGGGGGCTTGCGGATCGCGGCTGGCGAAGTCATTCATCCGGGCAGACCCATCAGAACAGATGGGCCCAGCGCCCGTACACCAGCGCCACCGTCGCGCCGGCGACGATCAGCGCGGCCCCGCCCAGCGCCAGCGAGAGCAGGCGGTTGGTGCGCTGCTGTTCGATCACCAGCAGTTTGAGCAAGTCCTGGTTGACGGTGGACGGCTCGGCGGCTTGCTGCAAGGCGCGATGCACCAGGCGCGGCAATTGCGGCAGGATATGGGTGTAGCGCGGCGCCTCGGCTTTCAGGCGCTCGACCATGCCGCGCACGCCGACCTGCTCGCCCATCCAGCGTTCCAGGTAGGGCTTGGCGGTCTTCCACAGGTCGAGGTCGGGATCGAGCTGGCGCCCCAGGCCTTCGATATTGAGCAAGGTCTTTTGCAGCAGCACCAGTTGCGGCTGGACTTCGACGTTGAAGCGGCGCGAGGTCTGGAACAGGCGCAGCAGGATTTGCCCAAACGAAATATCCTTGAGCGGGCGGTCGAAGATCGGTTCGCAGCAGGCGCGCACGGCCGATTCGAGCTCGTCGACGCGGGTTTCGCGCGGGGCCCAGCCCGATTCGATGTGCGCTTCGGCCACGCGCTTGTAATCGCGCCGGAAAAAGGCCAGGAAGTTTTGCGACAGGTAATCTTTGTCGAAATCATTCAGGGTGCCGACGATGCCGAAGTCGAGCGCGATGTAGCGGCCGAAGGTTTCCGGCGCCACCGAGACCAAGATATTCCCCGGATGCATGTCTGCGTGGAAAAAGCCATCGCGGAACACCTGGGTGAAAAAGATCTCCACGCCATCGCTGGAGAGTTTTTTCAGGTCCACGCCCTCGGCCGCCAGGCGGTCGATCTGCGAGACCGGAATGCCGTGCATGCGTTCCATCACGATCACGCTGCTGGCGCAATAATCCCAGTACATCTCGGGCACCATGAGCAGGTTCGAGCCGGCGAAGTTGCGGCGCAGCTGGCTGGCGTTGGCGGCCTCGCGCATCAGGTCGAGCTCGTCGTGCAGGTATTTGTCGAACTCGGCGACTACTTCGCGCGGCTTGAGGCGCTTGCTGTCGGCCCAGATGCGCCCGATCCACTCGGCGGCGATGTGCATCAGCGCCACGTCTTCGTCGATCGATTTTTTCATGCCGGGGCGCAGCACCTTGACGGCGACTTCCTTGCCATCTTTCAGGGTGGCGAAGTGGACCTGGGCGATCGAGGCCGACGCCACCGGCGTGCGGTCGAAACTGGCGAACAGTTCGTCCGGATGGGCGCGCAGCGAACGCGTGATCTGGGCAATAGCCAGGTCGGAACTGAACGGCGGCACCCGGTCTTGCAGATGGGTCAGCTCGTCGGCGATATCGAAGGGCATCAGGTCGCGCCGGGTCGAGAGCACCTGGCCGAACTTGACGAAAATCGGGCCCAGCTCTTCCAGCGCCATGCGCAGGCGCACGCCGCGCGGGGCCGAAATATCGCGCCAGAAAATCACATTGTCGATCAGCTTGGCCGTACGCGGCACTTTCAGGCCCGAGATGGCGATTTCATCGAGGCCGTACTTGACCGCGACCCGGAGAATTTTGAGCAGGCGCAGGAATTTCAATACCATTAAAGA
This sequence comes from Massilia sp. CCM 8734, assembly GCF_011682155.1. Lineage (NCBI taxonomy): Bacteria > Pseudomonadati > Pseudomonadota > Betaproteobacteria > Burkholderiales > Oxalobacteraceae > Massilia > Massilia sp. CCM 8734. The sequence continues at coordinate 55,786 of NZ_WHJI01000012.1, read as the reverse complement.
TCCGTTTTCTGTTGCCCGGCGGCATTGAGCGCATCCGGTGCGGCGCTTGGGTGCGCCAGCTTGTGTTCGAGCCGCGCGAGGCGCTTGGCGGTGCGTTCGACATCGTCGCGCAGGCGGTTCACGTCGGCGCCGAATTCCTCGACGGCGCTCGGCCGCACCAGCAGGGGCTGCTCTTCAAGGAAGTATTCGGCCAGGTTTTCAGTCACCTTGCCGTGCAAGGCGCGCACGCCGTCGAACAGGCTGCGGGCACCGCCGGCGAGGCGGTTGGCGGCGATCGGGCCGACCACCCGTTCGAGATCGTGTTCGGCTTCCCAGCGCAAGCCCTTGCTCAGTTGCGAAATCGTATTGGCGAACTCGGCGTCGCCCTCGATCTTGACGTAAGAAAAGGCCCGTTCGCGGTTCTGGGCGATCAGCGGCAGGTCGGCCAGCTTGATCCGGATGGTGACGTTGGCGCCCTCTTCCGTCTCGGCGGGAGCGACCTCGACCATGCCGTCGCGCGTGACCAGGAGGCGCAGCGCCATGCCGCTGGCGTCGATGCAGGCGACTTTGCCGCTATGCGGCGCCAGCGCATCCCTGGCCCACGCTTCCTGCGCCAGCAAATGATTGATTGCGGCGATGGCGGGCGCCATCAGCGCGGAGTGGGGACTAAACGAGTTCGGTGGTGACATGTGGGCACGCTTAAAAAACAAAACCGCCGGGGAACAAGGCGGTTTTGATCTTACCAGTTCGGCAGGCACTTTTCCGGCAGCACTGTTACTTTGAGAAAGAATAATCAGGAAAGCTGCCCGATGCCGGCCAGCTTCCAGTCGCCGCCGCCCTTGACCGGCTTGGACATATTCCACACCTCGGCCAGCGGCTCGGGCGCGGCGCCGGGCGCGGTGCGGATCTGGCCGCTGAAGCGGACGGTGGCGCGGTAGCTCTCGCCGACCATCTCGACGCCCAGCAGTTCGGACTCGATAGCCACCACTTCGGTCACGCTGGCGCCGGGCGCCTGCATTTGCGGTTGCAGCTCGGCGTACACCTGCGGCGTGGTGAACTGGCGCAGGTCGTTGGCGTCGGCCTTGTCCCAGGTCTTTTGCATGCGGATGAAGGTGGCCTTGGCCTGGCGCAGCAAGGCGCCGGTGTCGACGCCGGGCGGAATGGCCGGCTTGGCGCTGACCGGGGCCGGCGCCGGTTTGGCAGCGGCACCGCGCCGCCGGATGCTGCGGTAACCGAAGAAACCGGCCAGGCCGAACAGCATGACCGCGCCGCCGATGTAGACCGTGGGCGGATATTCCGACGTGGGCGCCGACGCCGCGGCCGGAGCCTGCTGGGCCATGGCCGCGCCGCTGAACGCGCTCAGGGCGAAAAGCGTGCTTGCAACAAATTTTTTCATCGTACCGTTCCTAGAATTTGATACCCGTGTGCAACGCCGCCACCCCGGCCGTCAAATTGAAATACTGGACCCGCTCCAGGCCGGCCGTTTCCATCATGGTCTTGAGGGTTTCCTGGTCCGGATGCATGCGGATCGACTCGGCCAGGTAGCGGTAGCTGTCGGCGTCGCCGGCGATTTTCTGGCCCAGCCACGGCAGTACCGAGAACGAATACACGTCGTACGGCTTTTGCAGGGGCGCGGCGACCTTGGAAAATTCCAGCACCAGCAGCTTGCCGCCCGGTTTCAGCACGCGCTGCATTTCGGCCAGCGCCTGGTCCTTGTGGGTCATGTTGCGCAAACCAAAAGCCACGCTGACCCGGTCGAAGTAATTGTCGGGGAACGGCAGCTTTTCGGCGTCGCACAGCAGGGTCGGGGTGATCAGGCCCTTGTCGAGCAAGCGGTCGCGGCCGACGCGCAGCATCGATTCGTTGATGTCGGTGAGCCAGACTTCGCCGGTCTTGCCGGCCTGTTTCGCAAAGGCCTTGGCCAGGTCGCCCGTGCCGCCGGCGATATCGAGCACCTTGAAGCCCGGGCGCACGCCCGCGTTGGCGATGGTGAAGGTTTTCCAGAGCCGGTGCAAGCCGCCCGACATCAGGTCGTTCATCACATCGTACTTCGATGCGACCGAATGGAACACCTTGGCCACTTCGTGGACCTTGTCGTCCTCGGAGACCGTTTTGTAACCGAAATGTGTGCTGTTTGTCATAGTAGGCTGCCGTTTGTCTGCGTGCATTATACAAGCGACGAACGGCAGCGGTACGCTATGCGTTTCCTATTGGCTCCAGGCGCGCGAGCGCTCCACCGCGCGCCGCCATTCGCCCATCCGTTGCACCCGCTCATCGGCCGCCATGGCAGGCTCGAAGCGGCGCTCCATCTGCCACTGGGCGGCGATTTCTTCCTGCGAGGCCCAGAAACCCACCGCCAGCCCGGCCAGGAAGGCCGCGCCCAGCGCCGTCGTTTCGGTGACCACCGGACGCACCACCGGCACGCCCAGGATATCGGCCTGGAACTGCATCAGCAGGTCGTTGCGGGCGCAGCCGCCGTCGACGCGCAACTGGGTCAGCGGCATGGCGGCGTCGGCTTGCATGGCGTCGAGCACGTCGGCACTTTGCAGGGCGATGCTTTCCAGGGTGGCGCGCGCGATGTGCGACTTGTTGGTGCCGCGCGTCATGCCGACCATGGTGCCGCGCGCGTAGGCGTCCCAGTGCGGCGCGCCGAGGCCGGCAAAGGCGGGCACGAACAGCACGCCGCCGTTGTCGGGCACCGCCAGGGCCAGTTCCTCGACCTGGTCGGCGTGCGCGATGATGCCGAGGCCGTCGCGCAACCACTGGATGGCGGCGCCGGCCATGAAGACGCTGCCTTCGAGCAGGTAATCGGTCTGGTTTGGGAGCGACCAGCCGATCGTGCTGATCAGCTTGTTCTGCGACATCTTGGCCGCCTGCCCGGTGTGCATCAGCATGAAGCAGCCGGTGCCGTAGGTATTCTTGGCCATGCCGGGGCTGTGGCAAGCCTGGCCGAAGGTGGCGGCCTGCTGGTCGCCGGCGATGCCGGCAATCGGCAGCGCCACGCCGAACAGGCTGGCATCGGTGTGCGCGGCCACGCCGCTGCTGGCCACCACGCCTGGCAACAGGCCGGCGGGAATGTCGAGCAGGGCCAGCAGTTCATCATCCCACTGCGCCGTGTGGATGTTGAACATCAGGGTGCGCGCAGCATTGCTGGGGTCGGTCAGGTGCTTGCCGCTCATTTTGAAGATCAGCCAGCTGTCGACGGTGCCGAAAGCCAGTTCGCCTTTCTCGGCGCGCGTGCGCGCGCCGGGGACATTATCGAGCAGCCATTTCAGTTTGGGGCCGGAGAAATAGGCGTCCAGCACCAGGCCGGTTTTTTGCTGGAACAGCGCTTCGTGGCCGGCCTCGCGCAGGGCTTCGCAGCAGGGCGTGCTGCGGCGGTCCTGCCAGACGATGGCGGGGGCGACGGGTTCGCCGGTGGCGCGGTCCCAGAGGACGGTCGTTTCGCGCTGGTTGGTGATGCCGATGGCGGCGATGTCGGTGGCCGGCACCTTGTTGGTGCGCAGGACGTCGTCGATGACGGCGCGTTGCGACTGCCAGATTTCGTTGGCGTCGTGTTCGACCCAGCCGGGCTGGGGGAAGAACTGGCGGAACTCCTGCTGCGCCGCGCCGTGAATGTGACCGGCGCGATCGAACAGGATCGCGCGCGAACTGGTGGTGCCCTGGTCGATGGCGAGAATGAATTTGGTCATGCTGGGGTCGCTGGTAAAGCCGTCGTTCCCGCGAAGGCGGGAACCCAAGTTAGCTCGGTCGCTACGGCACGAACTTGGATCCCCGCCTTCGCGGGGATGACGGTTTTGAGGTTCGAGGGAAGACGGACGTAGCTTACCGTTTAACGCGCCCGCCCTTCCTTCCACGCCTTGAGCAAGACGTCATACGCAATCGTCTCGCCCTTCGGCTTCTCGTTGGCCAGCTTCTTCCACGGCGCGGCCTTGTCGCTCAAATACGTGGCCGGATCGACCTTCGGATTGAGCTTCGGCGGACAATTCTGCATCCCCGCGCGCTGCAGGCGCGCCATCACCGCATCCATCTCCTCGGCCAGGTTATCCATGGCTGCCTGCGGGGTCTTCTCGCCGCTCACCGCAGTGGCCACGTTCTTCCACCACAGCTGCGCCATCTTCGGATAATCGGCCACGTTGTTCCCGGTCGGGCTCCACGCCACCCGCGCCGGGCTGCGGTAAAACTCGATCAAGCCGCCGTATTTATCCGCGTTCTTGGTGAAGTACTCGTGCTTGATATCGGACTCGCGAATAAACGTCAGGCCGGTAATCGACTTCTTGAGCGACACCGTCTTGGACGTGACGAACTGCGCATACAGCCACGCCGCCGCGCGCCGGTCCGGCGGGGTCGACTTGAAGAACGTCCACGCGCCGACGTCCTGGTAACCGTTCTGCATGCCCTCTTTCCAGTACGGGCCGTGCGGCGACGGCGCCATGCGCCATTTCGGCTTGCCGTCCGCCTGCACCACCGGCAGGCCCGGTTTCATCATCGACGCGGTGAACGCCGTGTACCAGAAAATCTGCTGCGCCACTTCGCCCTGCGCCGGCACCGGGCCGGACTCCGAGAACGTCATCCCGCCCGCCTGCGGCGGCGCGTACTTCTTCATCCAATCGACATACTTGGTCAGCGCGAACACCGACGCCGGCGAATTGGTGGCCCCGCCGCGCGCCACCGCCGCACCGACCGGCGTGCACTTGTCGGCCGCTACGCGGATGCCCCATTCGTCGACCGGCAGGCCGTTCGGAATGCCCTTGTCGGCGGCGCCGGCCATCGACAGCCAGGCATCGGTGAAACGCCAGCCCAGCGACGGATCCTTTTTGCCGTAGTCCATATGGCCAAACACCTTCTTGCCGTCGATGTTCTTCACATCGTTGGTGAAGAATTCGGCGATGTCTTCATATGCCGACCAGTTCTGCGGCACGCCCAGCTCGTAGCCGTACTTGGCCTTGAATTTGTCTTTCAGGTCCTTGCGCGCAAACCAGTCGGCGCGGAACCAGTACAGGTTGGCGAACTGCTGGTCGGGCAGCTGATACAGCTTGCCGTCCGGCGCGGTGGTAAAACTCGCGCCGATGAAGTCCTTCAGGTCCAGGCCCGGGTTGGTGAAGGCCTTGCCCTCGCCTGCCATGTAGTCCGACAGCGGAATGATCGCGCCGTAGCGGTAGTGGGTGCCGATCAGGTCCGAGTCCGACACCCAGCCGTCGTAAATACTTTTACCGGACTGCATGGAGGTCTGCAGCTTCTCGACCACGTCGCCTTCCTGGATGATGTCGTGCTTGACCTTGATGCCGGTGATTTCCTCGAAGGCCTTGGCCAGCACCTTCGACTCGTAGACGTGGGTATCGATCGTTTCGGAGACCACGCTGATTTCCTTGATGCCCTTGGCCTTGAGCTTGGCGGCGGCGTCGATGAACCATTTCATTTCGTCGAGCTGCTGCTGCTTCGACAGCGAGGAAGGCTGGAATTCCTGGCCAATCCATTTTTCGGCTTCCTTGGTGTCGGCCCAAGCGCTCGCCGTGGCCAGCAATGCCGCCGCCATCAGTGTCATTTTCAGTTTCATGTCTCCGCCTTTTTTTATATGTACATCGTTAAGAAAGTACCCCACCCGTGCGCCGCTGCCCGCTTCAGCCCCAGCGCATCACAATCAACAACACCACAAAGCCGATCGCCGCGCCGAAACCCTGATGCAGATCGGACAGGCCCGCCCACGCGAGGTTAACATACGCGGCCGTCAACAGGCCAATAAACAAACGGTCGCCGCGCGTGGTCGCCATCGGCAAAAAGCCGCGCCGTTCGATCGACGGCGAACGCACCTGCCAGATCGTCATCCCGGCCAGCATCAGGCCGATGCAGCTGAAGAAAATCGCCACCGGCGGCGACCACGCCATCCATGAAAACAAGTTTTCCATCTCACACCCTCCCCATCGCAAAGCCCTTGGCAATATGATTGCGCACGAACCAGATCACCAGCGCGCCCGGCACGATGGTCAGTACCCCGGCCGCCGCCAGCACGCCCCAGTCCATGCCGCCGGCCGACACGGTGCGCGTCATGATGGCGGTAATCGGCTTGGCGTCCACCGACGTTAAGGTACGCGCCAGCAGCAGTTCGACCCAGCTGAACATGAAGCAGAAGAAGGCGGTCACGCCCACGCCCGATTTGATCAGCGGCAGGAAGATCTTGAAGAAGAAGCGCGGGAAGCTGTAACCGTCGATGTAGGCCGTCTCGTCGATCTCTTTCGGAATGCCGGACATGAAGCCTTCCAGGATCCACACCGCCAGCGGCACGTTGAACAGCATGTGCACCAGCGCCACGGCCAGGTGGGTATCCATCAGGCCGACCGTGGAATAGAGCTGGAAGAACGGCAGCAGGAACACCGCCGGTGGCGTCATGCGGTTGGTCAGCAGCCAGAAAAACAGGTGCTTGTCGCCGATGAACGAATAGCGCGAAAACGCATACGCGGCCGGCAGCGCCACCGACACCGACATGACCATGTTCATCATCACGTAGATCATCGAGTTGATGTAGCCGCTGTACCACGACGGGTCGGTGAAGATGGTGCGGTAGTTCGCCAGCGTGAATTCACGCGGGAACAAGGTGAGCGCCCCGGTGATTTCTTCGTTGGTCTTGAACGACATGTTCAGCATCCAGTAGATAGGCAGCATCGCCAGCACCAGGTAGAACACCAGCAGCGGTGTCGAGATGCGCTTCATTTGGACTCTCCCGTGCCGAGACGTTGCATCCAGCTGTACAGCACAAAGCAGAACAGCAGGATGATGAGGAAGTAAATCAAGGAGAACGCGGCGGCCGGACCCAGGTCGAACTGGCCCACGGCTTTTTGCGTCAGGTACTGCGACAGGAAGGTGGTGGCGTTGCCAGGTCCGCCCCCGGTCAGCACGAACGGTTCGGTGTAGATCATGAAGCTGTCCATGAAGCGCAGCAGCACGCCGATCATCAGCACGTTGCGCATCTTCGGCAGTTCGATGTAACGGAACACCGCAAAGCGCGAAGCGCCGTCGATGCGCGCCGCCTGGTAGTAGGCGTCCGGGATCGAGCGCAGGCCGGCGTAGGCCAGCAGCACCACCAGCGGCGTCCAGTGCCACACATCCATCACCAATACCGTCACCCAGGCATCGACCACGCTGCCGGTGTAGTTGTAGCTGATGCCCATGCGGTTAATGGTATTGCCCATCAGGCCGATGTCGTCGCGGCCGAAAATCTGCCAGATGGTGCCGACCACGTTCCACGGGATCAAGAGCGGCAGTGCGATCAGCACCAGCGCGAGCGAAGCGCGCCAGCCGGCCGCCGGCATGGTCAGCGCGATCAGGATGCCGAGCGGGAGCTGGATCAACAGCACCGCCATCGAAAAGCCCAGCTGGCGCACCAGCGCGCCATGCAGTTCGCTGTCGCGCATGATCATCTTGAACCATTCGGTGCCCACAAAAACACTGTTGGTCGGGCTGAGAATGTCCTGCACCGAGTAGTTCACGATCGTCATCAGGGGCAGCACGGCCGAAAAGGCCACGCAGATGATCACCGGGAGCACCAGCAGCCAGGCGCGGTTGTTATAGGTTTTCATGTCAGGCCACCCGCTTGTCGTTGACGTAGTAAAGAGTGCGCTCGGGCGGAAAGCGCAGCCACACCGCTTCGCCGGCGCGCGCCGGGGCAGCGCGCAGCTTGGCCGTGACGGTATGCTCGCCCACGGAAAAATCGGCCATGAAGTGCGTGCCCATGTTGCGCACGCTGGCCACCACGGCGGCCACGGTGTCGCTTGCCTGCGCGGCGACGCATTCGACGAATTCCGGACGGATACCGATGGTAACGGCCGCGCCGCCGGCCAGCGCGCTTTGTGCCTTGGCCGGCAGCGCAATGCCGTCAACGCCGGCGTCAGTGCCAAAATAGGCGCGGCCGTCGCGCACCGGGCAGGCCAGCAGGTTCATGCCGGGGTTGCCGATGAAGTAGCCGACAAACGTATGCGCCGGCTCCTCGAACAGTTCCTGCGCGCTGCCGGTCTGCACCACTTCGCCCTGGGTCATCACGACCACCTTGTCGGCGAACGTGAGCGCTTCGACCTGGTCGTGGGTGACGTAGATCAGCGAGAGCTTGAGCTCGTGATGGATTTCCTTGAGCTTGCGGCGCAGCAGCCACTTCAGGTGCGGGTCGATCACCGTGAGCGGCTCGTCGAACAGCACCGCCGCCACGTCCGGCCGCACCAGGCCGCGGCCGAGCGAGATCTTTTGCTTGGCGTCGACCGCCAGGCCGCTGGCGCGCTGTTTCAGGTCGGCGGACAGTTCCAGCATGCCTGCGATGTGTTCGACCCGCTTGCGCACCTCCGCTTCTTTCCAGCCGCGGTTACGCAACGGGAAAGCCAGGTTGTCGAACACCGTCATGGTGTCGTAGATGACGGGGAACTGGAACACCTGCGCGATGTTGCGCGCCTCGGGCGGCAGGTCGGTGACATCCTTGCCGTCGAAAATCACGCGTCCGTGCGAGGGGCGCACCAGGCCCGAGATGATGTTGAGCAGCGTGGTCTTGCCGCAGCCGGATGGGCCGAGCAGCGCATAGGCGCCGCCGTCGTCCCAGGTCAGGTTCATCGGGCGCAGGGCGTAGTCTTCGGGCCTTTGCGGGTTCGGTTTGTAGGCATGCGCCAGGTCGGGCAGTTCGATGCGGGCCATTTACACTGCCTCCTGGATCTGCGGCGGCGCAAACAGCAAGGCGCCGCCGGGTGCGAACACGAACAGGTCGTCCGGGCGCAGGTACACGGTGCATGGCACGCCGAGGTCGAGGTTATGCACGCCGGTCAGTTGCGCCACCAGCCCGATCGGGCCGCGCTGCAGGTGGACGTAGGTTTCGGAACCGCTGATCTCGGCCAGTTCGACCTGGGCCTGGATCGGAAAATCGTCGGCATGCAGGGGCGCGACGCGCAGGCTGTGGGCGCGCAGGCCGAGCACCACCTCGCCGTGCTGCGCGGCCTGGCGGCGCTGGGCGTCGTTCAGGGGAATCGACAGCTCGCCCGCCACCCGGGCCATGCCATCGACGCCGACGGTCGCCGGGATCAGGTTGATCGGCGGGTCGCTGAAGGTGCGCGCGCTCTGGACCGAGTTCGGCGCGTTGAACACATCGAGCGTGGCGCCATGCTGCAACAGGCGCCCTTCGTGCAGCAGCACCGTGTGGCCGCCCAGCTGCAAGGCTTCGAGCGGCTCGGTGGTGGCGTAGACGACGGTGGTTTTGCCTTCCGCGAACAGGGCGCCTAGCTCCTTGCGCAATTCTTCGCGCAGCTTGTAATCGAGGTTCACCAGCGGCTCGTCGAGCAGCAGCAGGGCCGATTCCTTGATCAGCGCGCGCGCCAGCGCGGTGCGCTGTTGCTGGCCGCCGGACAGCTGCGCCGGCAGCTTGTCGAGGTGCGCCGAGATATGCAGGCGCTCGGCCATGCTCGCCACGCGGGTGCGGATCTCGGCCTCGGGCACGCGCTTGATGCGCAGCGGCGAGGCGATGTTATCGAACACCGTGAACGACGGATAGTTGATGAACTGCTGGTACACCATCGCCAGGTCGCGCTGGCGTACCGGCAGGCCGGTCACGTCCTTGCCGCCGGCGATCACCTTGCCGTGCGTGGGCCGGTCCAGGCCCGCCATGACCCGCATCAGCGAGGTTTTGCCGGCCTGCGTGGTGCCCAGCAGGACGTTGATGGTACCGGGTACCAGTTCGAGCGACATGGGGTACAGGTGATCCTGCGCCCCATACTTCGTGCTCACGTTTTCCAATGCCAGCTGCATTTCATCTCCCCTTTTCTTGCTACTGCATCCCTGTCGCGGGATTTGCTTGTTCTACTTGCGAAATTCGGTGATCCAGGCATCGACTGCGACGGCCGCGTCGGCGGGCAGATGCAAGCCCAGTTTGGAACGGCGCCATAGCATGTCGGTCGCCGTGGTGGCCCATTCATGATCGATCCAGTACACCGCTTCGGCCTCGAACAGGCCGGGCACGATCTGCGCGCCCATGGCGGCGATGCTGCTGCGCTGGTCGATGACCAGGTGGATGCGGGTGCCGTAGGCGCGCGCGTAGCGTGCCACCAGCGCCGCCGGCAGCCACGCGTACTGCTTCTGCAGGTCGGCCACGAAACGGTCGAATTCGAGCACGCTGCGGTTGTCCGGCAGCGGACCGTGCACGTCGCCGCCGGGCAGGCAGGCGTTGACGGTCCAAGCTCCATGGCTGTTGCCCAGCCTTGGTGCGATCAGGTCGACGGCTTGCTCGGCCAGTTTGCGGAAGGTGGTGATCTTGCCGCCAAAGATGGAGAGCATCGGTGCGCCCTTGTCATCGAGCTCGAAGGTGTAGTCGCGCGTGACGTCGGAGGCGTCGCTCGACTCGTCGTCGAGCAGCGGGCGCACGCCGGAGTAGCTCCACACCACGTCGGCCGGCGTGATGGGTTTACTGAAGTAGCGGCTCGACAGCGCGCACAGGTAGTCGATTTCGGCCTGGTCGATTTCGACCTTGCCGGCGTCGCCATGGTATTCGAGGTCGGTGGTGCCGATCAGGGTAAAGTCCTGCTCGTACGGAATGGCAAACACCACGCGCCCGTCCGGGTGCTGGAAGATGTAGGCGTAGGGATGGTCGAACAGGCGCGGCACCACGATATGGCTGCCCTTGATCAGGCGCACCGACTTGTCGGCCGGCCCCGGGTTGGTCCCCTGTAAAAAGCGCGAGGCCCAGGGACCGGCGGCGTTGACAATGCAGCGCGCACTGACATCCATGGCCGAACCGTCGGCACGGCGCAAGCGCGCTTCCCAGCGCTCGCCCTCGCGCCGCGCCGACTCGCAGGCGGTGCGGGTAAACACGTGCGCGCCTTTGGCGGCGGCGTCGATCGCGTTGAGCACCACCAGGCGCGCATCGTCGACCCAGCCGTCGGAATACACAAAACCACGCGTAAAGTCGGGTTTGAGCGGCGCGCCGGCCGCATGGCGGCGCAAGTCGATGCCTTCGGATCCGGGCAGCAGTTCGCGCCGCGCCAGGTGATCGTACAAAAACAGGCCGGCGCGGATCATCCACGCCGGGCGCTGGCCCTTGTCGACCGGAGTGACGAAGCGCATCGGCCACATGATGTGCGGGGCGGCGCGCAGCAGCACTTCGCGTTCGATCAGCGCCTTGCGCACCAGGCCGAATTCGTACTGCTCCAGGTAACGCAGGCCGCCGTGAATCAGCTTGGTGGCCGCCGACGAGGTGTGCGAGGCCAGGTCGTCCTTCTCGCACAGGACCACGGACAGGCCACGCCCGGCCGCGTCACGGGCGATGCCGGCGCCATTCACGCCGCCGCCGACCACCAATACATCACACGCGATATTGCCCGCCTTGTCCATGCCGCTCTCGCTTCAATTGGGGATTCTGGAAACACTGCAAAGATAAACAATACGACAAGAACGAAAAAAATGAAACAACAATTTATGTGTTTGTTTTCGTTTTAGTTCGTTTGTGATAAATTTAACGCTTTTACAGGAGCCCACATGACGCTCAATCCACGCCAGCGCCGCATTCTCGACGCCGTGCGCCAGCAGGTGACGGTGTCGCTCGAAGCGCTCGCGCAGCAGCTGGAAGTGACGCCCCAAACCGTGCGGCGCGACGTCAAGCTGATGGAAGAAGCGGGCCTGCTGGCGCGCTACCACGGCGGCGTGGGCCTGCCTTCGTCGGTCCAGAACATCGACTACAGCGACCGCCAGGTGCTCAACGTGGACGCCAAGCGCCGCATCGCCAGCGCGGTGGCGGCGCAGGTGCCGTCGCACTGTTCGCTGTTGATCAATATCGGCACCACCACCGAAGAAGTGGCGCGCGCGCTGGTGCATCACCAGGGACTGCACGTGGTCACCAATAACCTGAATGTGGCATCCATCCTGTGCGACAGCCCGGGCTGCGAAGTGATCCTGGCCGGCGGCGTGGTGCGCGGGCGCGATCGCGGCATCGTCGGCGAAACCACCATCGATTTCATCCGCCAGTTCAAGGTCGATATCGGCATCATCGGCATTTCGAGCATCGAGCCCGATGGCACCCTGCGCGACTTCGACCCGCGCGAGGTCAAGGTGGCGCAGGCCATCATCGAACAGTCGCGCGCCGTGTGGCTGGTGGCCGACCATGACAAGTTCGGCCGCCAGGCCCTGATGCGCATGGCGCACGCCTCGCAGATCGACGTGCTGTTCACCGACGCCAAACCGCCCGAGGCCCTGGCCCGCGTGCTGCGCGAAGCCAAGGTTAATGTTGTAATTGCGCAATAACCGACCTGAGCGCTGGGCCGCTGGCGGTTTTTGGGGGATGATTGATGTTACCCTGTCTCCCCCTGTTTTGTTAGCGAATGAGCATGTTGACTTTTCTGATGATTATTGCGGTGCTTGCGATCGTGGCCGGCGCCGTGGCGGCTGGTTACTTCTACCTGCAGCGCAGTCAAGTCAGCAGGCTGGCCGGCGATTTCAAGCTGTACGCACCGTATCTGGTGGAGCAAACGGCGCGCGTGCGCCTGCGCGTGCAGCCGCTGGGACGTGAATACATCGGCGAAGAAGATGCCGCCGCCTACGCCGAGATGAAAAAACTCTGGTCGGGCATGACCAACCACCGCATGAAACTGATCGGCACTTTCGCGTCGGATGAAAACGGGCGCGTGTACATCATCGGCCAGCACCCGGACAACAAGATCGTCGGCCTGGTGGGCCTGCAGCGCGGCATGCGCCCGTTCGTCGAATTCCTCAAGCTTTCCGGCGGCGGCACGGTGGGGGTGCTGAGCGGCGCGCCGGCTGCGCGCGCCATGCGCGTGGCCACCTTGACGGTCGAACCGAAGCCCAACCCGTCGTGGCGCGCGGCGGTCGAAGCGTTTGCCTCCACCGCGGAAGGACGCGCGCTCGACGTAAACAACCTGATCGTGCTGTTCGAACGCGTGCATTCGGCGCGCATGGATCACCAGCTCAAGGCCGCTCCGACCCTGGCCGAAATCAAATCGCACGCCGCCGCGCAGGGCGCCGCCGACACCTTGCACGGCCAGCAGCTCGACCACGCGCTGGAAATGAACCAGATGGCCTGGCGCGAGTCCGTGCAGGCGGCACTGCTTGACAACACCAGGCGCAAGCTCAAACTGACGGTCGATACCTGGTCGCGGCTGGAGCCGCAACTGATCGTCATTCACGCGGGCATGCATCCCGACGACGTCCTCGCCACGCTGGCGGAGTATCCCTCGCTCGATGCCCTGGGCGTGCAGCTCAAGGCCCAGGAATTGGGACCGCTGGAGATCTTCGAGGGCCTCAACGAGCAGCTCCCGACCGCCGACCGGCGTCGCCTTGTGGTGAAACTGAGCTCGCCGGTGGCGGCCGCCATCTATGCGCGCGCCGGCGCAATGCAGTCGGCCGGCGTGCCGCCGCAGGCGCTGGCGGCATAGTGAAAAAATATCTGTACGAGGCGATCGGCCCTGATGGCCGCGTCACGAAAGCCACCGTGGCCGCGCTCAGCGTCGCCGAAGCGCACGCGCAGTTGACGCGCAGCGGCCACACCGGCATCCGCATCCGTAACGACGACCTCCTGCACGCCGACCTGCGCGGCAGCGACGACCCGAAGATCGCCGCCGCGATGATCGATTCGGCCTATAGCTCGCTCGCGCTCATGATGGTCAAGGCGTCGCTGCGCGGCTGGATCACGTGGCTGCCGGGACTTCTCGCATTGATCGCCGGATTGTGGTTCGCCCTGTCGTTCCTGGTGTGGACAGGCGCCGCCCTGCTGTTGCTCGCCATCGTGCTCATCTTCATGGCGTCGCTGCCGGCGGCGGCCTACCAGCAGGTGCTGCTGGCCAGGGCCAACCGCTCGTTTGCGCGCGGCCTGTGGTGGCTGGGCATCTTGCGCATGGCGAAACCGGCGGGCATCTCGGCCATGATGCTCGACGCCGAACAAGCCAAGCTGCTGGCGGGCCTTGGGCGGATCGACGAGGGGCTGGCATTGTTCACGGGGCATGCCGGCGATGCCGATCTTGTCGCCTACCTGACGCAGCTCCAGGCCATCCACGACACCGTAGGCGAGCGCGCCAAGCAGATCGACATCCAGCGCCAGTTGCTCGTCGTCAGCGGCAACAGCATCGAGGCGCGCCTGGACCTGGCGTGGTCCTTGATGCGTTATACACGCGACTACGACGACGCCAGGCGCCTGAGCGCCGGCATCGAGCCGAACGCCTGCTCCGCCTTGTATGCCGCCGGCTTGCGCGTGGTGCGGGCACTGCTCCTGCAAGTCGACGGCAAGCACGATGCCGCGCTGGCGCAGTTCGAATCGGTGTACGCCGAACTACGGCGCTATAACAGTCCGCTGATCGACTTCACTTGCCGCGAACTGCGCGCCTACATGGCCTTGTCGTTCAAGGCCAGCGGCCGGATTGCCGAAGCGGAGGCGCTCTGGCAGCAGGAGATGCCGCACATGTGTGCGCACCACTGCGACATGCTCATCGCGCGCTACGACGGTATTTAGGCACCTAGGCAGCCTGTCGGACTTGGGGAGTCGAAGCGAAAAAATAGCTGGGCGAGGCCAGATTTTGACGGTTTCGCAGTGCCAATAGCGAGCTATTGGCCGAGAAAGCGGCGAAATATGGACCGTCCCAGGTATTTTTGCAGCCGACGATCCCAAGTCCGACAGGCTGCTAGCCCCAGGTGGCCGCGCAGGCTCGCGTGGCCGTACGCGGTTCTGAACAATCCACGCCGTTGCGCTTCGGGCACGACCCGCGCCAAAAAGTCATCCAGCCCCTGCGGCGGCGATGGCGATGGCGATGGCGGCAGGATGTTGAAGCCGTCGGCCGCTTCCTGCCCGAACCACGCCTGCATCTGGTCGGCCACGCCGGCCGCCGTGGCGATCACCGTGAAGTGACCGCGTCCGCCCGCGATGCGCAAATACAGCTGGCGGATGCTCAGGTTTTCGTGTAGTTCCGCACCGGTTTGCACGCCGTGGCGCTTCAAGGCGGCGTACGGCCGTAGTATTCGTTCATTAACCGATCAGCAATCCGCGCGGTCTTACTCGCGTCCTTCTCGGAAGACGCGCGTACCAGTTGACTCACCGTGGCATCTTTCAAGTCTATATCCTGGAAACCATGCTGCTCGGCGAAATCTATCCATCGGTTCAATGGCTTGTCAGACGTCAATTTGCCAATCACACGAATATCACCCGGGAAAACATTGTTCAGATAATAGGACCAACGCTCCTGGGTCAGGCGGTTAAGCATCTGGGACGCTTCCTCCGCAGCGGACCAGGCAACGCCGTATGAGTTGCCCAGTACAACGCAAAGCAAAGCGGTAATGCAAGCAGGGAGCGCAGGAGTCGGAATCGTGGTTCCCAGCTTCGCCAAGTTTTTTACGGGTGACGCTTCGTTATAGAAATTATTGAGCCCTTCATGGGCTTTTATAATTGCATCGGCGGCTTTCACAAACGCGTCGCTGCGAAGATTTTCAGGGACGAAATCGAAACCCTTCACCTTCAGGAGAGCGCTTTTCAGCCCGCTCACGACCGTGGTTTTCCCATCCGCGTACGCTTCAGCGTAAGTACGTCCGATTTGCCACTTTTCCGTATCGCGCAAGCTTGGCCAGATAGCAGGCACCACCACATTGATATTTGCAAGGGCATGGTCCAAATTGCCCCCCGCATTTTTCTTCGCTGCGCTCATGAGCACACTGATCGTGAGCTTAGAGAAAAAATACGGAGAACTCTTCAGCATGACGACGTGCGGGTCCTCATCAACCAGCGTCGCGCCTTCCAGCGCCTTGCGAAAATCCACGAATTTTTTTGCGACTTCTATTTTCGGACGCCCCAACACGCCTTTCACACAGGCTTTTAGCGAAGATATCGCTTCCGATTCATCGATATCTTCGGCATCGCTTTCCAAGGAATCCATCTGGGAAAAGTGCGTGATCAATTCGTACGTATGCCTGAGTCGAAGGCCATCGGTGGGGGAAACAATTCCTAACTCTTCCGCCAGACGTATCGTATCCTTGACAGTCAGGATGTCATCCACGTCGTCATCTTCATCGACGTCCAGTTTTCCGAGCATTTCCCCTAACAGACGCACCCCAACGGTGGCCAGCTCTTTTTTCAGAGCGGTAATGGTCTTTCCCCACAGATAACTGACGGCCATTTCGTAGTGCCGCGCTTCGAACGCCGCAACGAGTTGAGCCTTATCCTTCGTACTCAACTGCAACGCATAGTCCGAAATTTGCAGAGCCGATTTCGCCTCTGCCGGAAGCGTTCCATTTTCTTGCTGCCAAACCGCCAAATTATCCATGTTCGCTCCCTTTAAATTCGGACCATCCGTCTTGCGACTGCATGAATGCTGCACGAAGGTCATTTCCAACTTTTCCACTAAGACTGCGAAAAGCGCGTCGCCGCGCTCCTCCTTGAACAAGGCCGGCAGCGGCTGTCGCCTCGGGCTCCAGTTTGACAAAACAATTATAGCCAAGCAGACGCCCGCGGCTGTCGAACAGAATAATCCCGTCGGAATTGAGCATCCCCTGAAGCAAATAGCCTTTGCTTTCAAGTCTTGACTGTTGGGCAGGATCTTTTTTGAATTCGTTGATTAATGCCGGGAAATCGATTGGCTCGTCGAAAATGACGCCGTCTTCGGCCAGGAAGACAGGCGGCTCCGCAAGGTCCGTGACGGCAATGATACAACCGTGCGATTTTCGGAGAGCTTCAAACAACAAGCGGGTGAGATAGCCATGCGCCGCCTCGCGAACATCTGCCTGCGTACTGGCCACAATCGCCAGGACCAGTTCGTCGAGAAATTGCAAGGGTGGCGCGGTGTCTTCTTTGCGATGGTTCAGGAACACATAATGAAAAGCCCCCTGATTCGAACGAATTTCCACACAATCGTCAGCAACTTGAAAAACCTTCACAACGGAGAATGAGTTATTCTCGATCATCAGAACCTGATCAACCAGCACCGCAATGGGATTTCCGGAATCCTTGAAAACGCCGTATTCGATCGTATCAGCCAAATCCTCGATGTAGATCATCCACCCGCCAGCGGCAAGCGGAGCGCATTTCTTTATTGCGGTTTTGAGTCCGTCGACATCCCTGGTAGTGGTTCCGATTTTCATGCGTTCGCCGCCTGGGAGCATTGCACTCAACAGCGTCATGTCATCGGTCAAATAAACTTTGGGAACGAGCTTGACGCCCTCTTCCATATATCGCGCCAGAAGAACGACAAGCTCGACCAGATGCAAGGAATTGGCGAGAAATGGCAATTTGCTACTATGGCAAAACTCAGCGACGCCTCCGAGCAACTGAGTCCGAAACGTGATGTTAACGGCCATATCGTTACCTCCGCAGCAAAGTTAACACAACACTACGCCGCTGCCGGATTTTTCGCAAACTGTATCCGCATCTAGCTATCATTGCGCCAAGAACAAAGATATCGGCCAGTTGCGAGTCTGCCTTTTAGTGCTTGTGTCCGCAGCCCTGGTGCGCTGTGACTGCGCCCGGCAGCTCGGCGCCCGGTTCGCGGCCGGCGTCGCCTTCGAAGCCCGCTGCGTGCAGGCGCGCCATGTAATCGGCCCACAAGGCGGCCTGCTCGTTACCGAGCTTGTACAGGTAATCCCACGAGAACAAGCCGGTGTTGTGGCCATCCGAGAAGGTCGGCTGCACCGCGTAGTTCCCCACCGGTTCGAGCGCGGTGACGCCGACATTGCGCTTGCCCAGCTGGAGCACTTCCTGCCCCTGGCCGTGGCCGCGCACTTCGGCCGACGGCGAGTACACGCGCAGCAGCTCGAACGGAATCGAAAAACTGCTGCCATCGTCAAATGCGATATCGAGTACGCGGGACTTCTGGTGGACGGTCAGTGCGGTCGGGTTCATGCTGGTTTTTCCATGCGACGGACGATGTCGTCCGCCAGTTTTGGCAGCAGCGCGCGGCGCTCCGCCAGGGTCGGTTCGTCGGTCGCGCGCACCGCCACCGCCCACACGGGATTGGGAAAGTGCGCATCGTCGGCGTAGCGGGCAATGACATGCCAGTGCAGGTGCGGCGTCATGTTGCCAAGGCTGGCGACGTTGATTTTATCTGGCTTCATCACATCGCGCAGTGCCAGTTCCACGTGCCACACCGCGTCGGTAAGGAGCAGGCGGTCCGACGGCGCCAGGTCGGTCATCTCTTTCACGTGATCGTTCCAGATCACGCGGCAAAAGCCCGGATAGGCGGCGTCGTCGACCAGGATGATCGACAGCTTGTCGTCGCGCCAGATCGGTTCGACCGCCAGTTCGCACAGTTCACAACTCATACCAGTACCCTCTCGATGCCGCCGTTGTTGGCGCGGGCCACGTACTCGGGCAACCAGTTTTCGCCCAGTTTGTGGCGCGCGATTTCGATGACGATGTAGTCGGCGGTGGTGCCGGCGTCGTCGTTGTAGCGCGACAGGCCTTGCAGGCACGATGGGCAGCTGGTCAGGATTTTGACGTCGCCGGTAAAGCCGTCGGCGCGCAGCTTGTCGGCGCCCTTCTCCATCTCGTCTTCCTTGCGGAAGCGCACCTGGGTGGCGATGTCGGGACGCGACACGCCGAAGGTGCCGGACTCGCCGCAGCAGCGGTCGTTCTTTTCGATCTTGACGTTGTCCACCGTCGACACCAGCGCGTTGACGGTCTTGACCGAATCCTGCAGCTTCATCGGATTGTGGCAGGGCTCGTGGTACATGTAGCGCGTGCCGCTGACGCCTTCGAGCTTCACGTCTTTTTCGAGCAGGTACTCGTGGATGTCCATGATGCGGCAACCAGGGAAGATCTTGTCGAACTCGTAGGTGGCCAACTGGTCGTAGCAGGTGCCGCACGAGACCAGCACGGTCTTGATGTCGAGATAATTGAGCGTGTTGGCCATGCGGTGGAACAGCACCCGGTTATCGGTCATCATCTTGTCGGCCTTGTCGTACTGGCCGGCGCCGCGCTGCGGATAGCCGCAGCACAGGTAACCCGGCGGCAGCACGGTTTGCACGCCCACTTCCCACAGCATGGCCTGCGTGGCCAGGCCCACTTGCGAGAACAGCCGCTCCGACCCGCAACCGGGGAAGTAGAACACGGCTTCGGTATCGGCCGTGGTCACCTTCGGGTTACGGATGATCGGGATGATCTTGTCGTCTTCGATGTCGAGCAGCGCGCGCGCGGTTTTCTTGGGCAGGTTGCCCGGCATTTTCTTGTTGATGAAGTGGATCACCTGCTCGCGCACGGGCGCCTTGCCGGTGGTCGGCAGCGGGGCCTTGGTCTGCTTTTTCGCGAATTTTTTCAGCACGTTGTGGCCGAAGCGCTGCGCCTTGAAACCCCAGCCGGCCATGACCTGGCGCGTGGCGTTGATGGTCACCGGGTCGGTGGCGTTGAGGAAGAACATCGCCGCCGCATTGGCCGGCCGGAAGGTCTTCTTGTTCATCTTGCGCAGCAGGTTACGCATGTTCATCGACACGTCGCCGAAATCGATGTTGACCGGGCATGGCGTGACGCACTTGTGGCACACGGTGCAGTGGTCGGCCACGTCTTCGAATTCTTCCCAGTGCTTGATCGAGACGCCGCGCCGGGTCTGCTCTTCGTACAGGAACGCTTCGATCAGCGAGGACGTCGCCAGGATCTTGTCGCGCGGCGAATACAGCAGGTTCGCGCGCGGCACGTGGGTGGTGCACACCGGTTTGCATTTACCGCAACGCAGGCAATCCTTGATGCTGTTGGCGATCTCGCCGATATCGCTTTGCTGCATGATCAGCGATTCGTGGCCCATCAGGCCAAACGACGGCGTGTAGGCGTTGCGCAGGTCGGCCCCGAACTCGGGCAGGTTGAGCAGCTTGCCCTTGTTGAAGCGCCCTTCCGGATCGATGCGCAGCTTGTAGTCGCGGAATTCGCCGATTTCTTCTTCGGTCAAGAATTCGAGCTTGGTGATGCCGATGCCATGCTCGCCCGAGATCACGCCATCGAGCGAACGCGCCAGCTTCATGATGCGGCCCACGGCTTCGTGCGCGTCCTGCAGCATGGCGTAGTCGTCGGAATTGACCGGCAGGTTGGTGTGCACGTTGCCGTCGCCGGCGTGCATGTGCAGCGCCACGAACACGCGCGAACGCAGCACCTTCTGGTGGATCGCGGTCGATTCGTCGAGAATCAGCTTGTAGGCGGCGCCGTTGAAGATCTGGCGCAGCTGCGCGCGGATCTCCTGCTTCCACGAAACGCGCACGGTGCGATCCTGCACCACGTCGAACAGGGTGGCGTCGGGCTGCTGCGCCAGGCGCTCGTCGAACACGACGTCGAGGCGGCCCAATCCGATGGCGCGCAGGGCGTCGCGCGCGCCGGCCAGCGGCTGGTCGAGTTGCGCCAGCAGCCAGGTCCAGCGCGCGTGCACGGCGCCGAGCAGTTCGCTCGCTTGCTGCACGCGGTCGCCCAGCATCTCTTCGTCGCCGATCGATTCGCCCGAGGCGTCGTCGCTTTTACCGACCGGCAGGTTACCGGCGGCGAAAAACGCGCGCAGTTCGTCGGTCAGCTGCAGCTTGTTCTTGATCGACAGTTCGATGTTGATACGCTCGATACCGTCGGTGTACTCGCCCATGCGATTAAGCGGAATGACCACGTCTTCGTTGATCTTGAAGGCGTTGGTGTGGCGCGCAATGGCCGCCGTGCGGGCGCGGTCGAGCCAGAACTTCTTGCGCGCTTCCGGGCTGACGGCCACAAAGCCTTCGCCCACGCGGGTGTTCGCGATGCGCACCACTTCCGAAGCGGCTTGCGCCACCGCGTTCTCGTCGTCGCCGACGATGTCGCCGAACAGCGCCATCTTCGGCAGCACGCCGCGTTTCGATTTGGTGGCGTAACCGACCGCGCGCAGATAGCGCTCGTCCAGATGCTCCAGGCCCGCCAGCCTGATGGTGGCGAACGACGGGCCGCCCTTGGCCGGCAAGCCATCGAGGTAATCCTTGATTTCGACGATCGACGGAATCGCGTCGCGCGCCTGGCCGAAGAATTCGAGGCAGACGGTGCGCGCGTACTTCGGCATCTTGTGCAGGATCCAGCGCGCCGACGTGATCAAGCCATCGCAGCCTTCTTTCTGGATGCCCGGCAGGCCGGACAGGAATTTGTCGGTGACGTCCTTGCCCAGGCCTTCCTTGCGGAAGCGCTTGCCTTCGATGACCAGCATCTCGGTCTTGAACGGCGCGTCCTTGGCTTCGCCGCGCACGTTCGGGTGGGTCCATTCGAGCTTGAAGGTGGCGGTCGGCGCGTCGTGGATCTTCGACAGATTGTGGCCGATGCGGGTCACTTCCAGCCAGTCGCCGTTCGGGTCGACCATCTTCCACGAGGCCAGGTTGTCGAGCGCCGTGCCCCACAAGACCGCCTTCTTGCCGCCGGCGTTCATGGCGACGTTGCCGCCGATGCAGGACGCTTCCGCCGACGTCGGATCGACCGCGAACACGAAGCCGGCCTTTTCAGCGGCGTCGGAGACGCGCTTGGTGACCACGCCGGCGCCGGAGTGGATGGTCGCATATTCATGGTCCACGCCGGGCAGCATGGTCATTTCGACTTCGCCCAGGGTGACCAGTTTTTCGGTGTTGATGACGGCCGACATGGGCGTGAGCGGAATGGCGCCGCCGGTGTAGCCGGTTCCTCCGCCGCGCGGGATGATGGTCAGCCCGAGTTCGATGCAGCCCTTGACCAAGCCCGCCATTTCGTCTTCGGTATCGGGCGTGAGCACCACGAACGGGTATTCGACGCGCCAGTCGGTGGCGTCGGTCACGTGGGCGACGCGCTTCATGCCGTCGAAGCAGATGTTGTGCTTTTCGGTGTAGCGGCCCAGCACCTTGGTGGTGCGCTTGCGCAGGTCCCAGGTCTGGCGGAATTCGTTGCCGAAGTCCTCAACCGCCTTGGAAGCCGCCTTGAGCAGCTTTTCCACGTTGGCGCTGCGCGCGCGCGCCACTTCGCCGGTCGCATCGTCGCCATCGGGCACGTCGACGCTGGTGCGGCGCTTGTCCACTTCGGCCAGGCGGTGATGCAGCGCGTCGATCAGTTCCTGGCGCCGCTTCGGGTTGTCCAGCATGTCGTCCTGGAGGTAGGGATTGCGCCGCACCACCCAGATATCGCCCAGCACTTCGTACAGCATGCGCGCCGAGCGTCCGGTCTGGCGCGAACCGCGCAATTCGTCGAGCAGCTCCCAGGACGACTCGCCCAGCAGGCGGATCACGATTTCGCGGTCCGAAAACGAGGTGTAGTTATAGGGGATTTCGCGCAGGCGGGTCGCGGCGTGACCGTTTGGCGTTTCGGCCAGGAGTGCTTGGATTTGTGCGGGGGCGTTCATGAATTGGTGGACTATGTGGACTGACCCTAAGGGAGTTCATTCTAGCGTATTGCGCTGCACCACGCTGGAAGGGCCATCGCTTTTGCATAGGAGAGGCAGGGAATGTGCACAAACAAAACGATGGCAATTTGAGAAATTGACAATATTTTTGATAATTCAATCAGCCTTCTGACGATCAAAATTCAGCCTATTCGTGAATTTCCAATATGGAATACTGAATCACCGCTCAGCCATCGACTTGCGCAGCGCGTCAACATAGCGCTCGCTGACGGGGACCAGGGCGCCGGAGCGCAGGGTTAGGCGATACGCACCGTCGCCCGCCACCTCCAGGTTGGCGGCCTGGCCGGCGCGCACCACGGCGCTGCGGTGCACGCGCAGAAAATGGGCCGGGTCGAGATGGCACAACAGGCGGCTCAGGGGCAGCCGGTGCATCACGCTGCGCGCGGCCAGGTGCAGGCTGACGTAGTTACCGCAGGTTTCGATCCAGTCGACGTCGGCCAGCTGGATACATTCGATGCGCCCGACCGAGCGCACGCTTACCTGCTGCCAGTAACCGGTGGCAGGCGAATCTGTATCGGCCCAGGCGCGCAGCGCGGCGCCGTAGGCAGGCCGCTGGCGCAGGACGAGCATCGCTTCGGCGCGCGCCAGGGCTGTGGCCAAACGCACGTCGTGCACGGGCTTGAGCAGGTAGTCGAGGGCGTGCACCTCAAAGGCGTCGAGCGCAAAGGCATTGTGTGCGGTGACGAAAATGACCAGTGGCGGCGTGGCCATGGCGGCCAACGCGCGCGCCAGCACCAGGCCGGAGTCGCCCGGCATCTGGATGTCGAGGAAGACCACGTCGATCTCCTGCGCGGCGATGAGCGCCTGGGCAGCGGCCGCGCTGGCGCATTCGCCGGCCACCTCCCAGCGCGGATGCTCGGCCAAGGCGTAGCGCAGGTTGATGCGGCCCGGTTCCTCGTCGTCGACGATCAGTGCGCGCACGGTCATGCCTCATGCCTCATGCGTCGCGCGCGTGCAGCGGCATGTGGATATCGACGACAAAGCGGCCGTCGTGCAGGCCGGTTTGCAGCGCGGCGCTGCTGCCATGGGCCAGTTGCAGGCGTTCGCGCACGTGGCGCAGGCCCAGTCCCAGGCCGGGATTGGCCGAGCGGGCATCGCTGGCGGGGTTCGATACGTGGATCGCCAGGGACTGCGCATCGGCGCTGAAGACGACGCGGATGTCGCTCGCGCGGTCATGGCAATCGAGGTCGTGGCGCAACGCATTTTCGATCAGCGGTTGCAGCAGCAGCGGCGGTATGTCGGCACCGAGCACGGACTCGCTGTCGCCGTCGATGTGAACGTTCAGGCGCGCGCCGTAGCGCAGTCGCTGCAAGGCCAGGTAGTCGTCCAGGAACTGGCGCTCGTCGCGCACGCTGACATGATCGTGCGCGCTCGCTTCCAGTGCATAGCGCAGCAAAGCGCTCAGGTGATTGATGCCGTCCAGCGCCACCCGCTTGTCGTCGGAGCGCACCAGCGCGCTGATGGCGTTCAGGGCGTTGAACAGAAAATGCGGTTCGAGCTGGCCACGCAGCGCCAGCAGGCGTTGCTGCTCCAGTTCGAGGCGCAGCGCGAGGTTATCGCTCTGGGATCGCATCCAGGCCTGCTCGCGCAAGCGGCTTTCGCGCCAGATGCAGGCGGCGATCGTGGCGACGCAGGTAAAGCTAACCCACATCAGCGCCATGAATTGCGCAAATCCCGAGCGCGCCAGCGCCGCATCCACAACGGCCGACACGCCCGACAGCTTGCCCTTGTCGTACAAGGTCAGCATGGTGCCATTGAGCAGTTCGAGTGGCGCAAACACGGCAGCGACCAGCAGGTAGACGGCCAAGATGCGCGGCATACTGCCCAGCAGCGCCGGGCACGCGGTGAACACGGCGTAACAGCCAACGCTCATCGACATCAACAGCACATGCTCGCGCCACCAGAGCCAGAACGTCTGCGCGTAGGAGCGCACGTAATCGGCGCGTTGCAGGCCGTCGCTGTGATCGCCCACGGCGCCGATGGCGCACAGCACCGTCCAGATCGCGATAATCGTCAGGAAGGCTTTGAGCAGGCGGGTTGGGGCAGGTGGATTGGGTGCGGTCATCATCGAGGCAAAGTATACCAGCGCCACCCGGCCATTTTTCTGGCATGCTGCGGCCTTCGTCATCCAGTTCCGGCGACTCGTCACATACCGGTGTTGCCAGGCCGTGCGAGGGGACACAATCGGCTTCCCTGTCAATCACGCCATCGTTCATGAAATACTCTCTCGTTTTGTCCGCGCAGGCGCTTGCCCTGCTGTCGTCCTTCGGTCACGCCGCGCACGCCCAGGACGTTGGCGGCACCATCGTCCAGGTCGAAGTAAACGGCGCCGCCGGCACCAACGTACGGCGCGACGACACCGCAGCGCGCATCGTGGTGGGGCGCGACGAGATAGCGCAGTATGGCGACAGCTCGCTGTCGGCGGTGCTCAAGCGCCAGCCGGGGGTGTCGCTGACAGGCGGCGAGATCCGCATGCGCGGGCTGGGCGCCGGCTACACCCAGCTGCTGGTCAACGGCGACCCGGTGGCGGCCGGGTTTTCGATCGACAGCATCGCCCCGGCGATGATCGAGCGGATCGATATTTTGCGCACGGCCACGGCGGAACTGGGCTCACAGGCCATCGCCGGGACCATCAACGTGATCCTCAAGAAGGGTAACGCGCCCAGTCAGCGCGACGTGAAATCAGGGGTCAACCTGCTGGCGGGGCGGGGCGAGCCGTCAGTGTCGATGCAATGGGGCGAGCGTGCCGGCGACCTGGCGTATTCGCTGGCGGCCGAGATGGCGCGCACGGGTTCCGACATCCGTGACCGGACGCTGGAGACCGTAACCGGCGCGGACGGCACGCCGGCCGCGCGGCGCGAACTGCGCGATGCGATCTCGTTCCGCACGGCGCGCCTGAACCTCACGCCGCGTCTGAACTGGACCCTGGCGCAGGGGGGCAGTGTTGCGTGGCAGACCTTCATCGACCTGTCGCGCGCATCCAACCATGGCAACAGTGTCGAAACCACGTTCGCCGGGACCAGCACCGACTATCCGGTCAACGATTTCGGGCTGACAGGGAACTTCGTCTCCGCCCGCAGCGACATCACCCTGGCGCGCAATGTCGGCACCGAGGGCAAGCTGACGGTCAAGGCGGGCCTCAATCACAACAAGCGCGAATCGGATTATTTGTTCCAGGGCGCGGGCGCGTCGCGCACGCTGGCGCGCAAGGTGCTGTCGGACGCGCTCGAAGACAGCGCCATCGTGAGCGGAAAATACCTGGCGCCGCTCGTTCCCGGCCACGACATCGGCATCGGCTGGGAAGGCGGTCGCACCCAGCGCTCCGAATCGCGGCGCCAGAACGACAGCACCGCCACCGGCGAGTATCTGTCGCAGCTCGACGAAGACTACCGCGCAGTGGTCGGCCGCCTGGCCCTGTTCGCGCAGGACGAATGGACCGTCTCGCCGCGCCTGCAGGCGTACCTGGGCCTGCGCTGGGAAGGGCTGCGCACGGCTACCCGTGGCCGCATGCTCGATGAAACGAGCAGCAAGTCGTCGGTGCTCAGCCCCATCACCCAGCTGCTGTGGAAGCTCGATGGCAAGGACCAGCTGCGTTTTTCGCTCTCGCGCACCTATAAGGCGCCGACGATCCGCAACCTGGTGCCGCGCCGCTACACGGTCAACAACGCCAACGGGCCGACCAATCCGGACGTGCGCGGCAATCCGGCACTTAAGCCGGAACTGGCGTGGGGGATCGACACGGCCTACGAATCCTACTTCGGCAAGAGCGGCGTGGTCAGCGTGTCGGCCTATGCGCGCCGGATCGATGCGGTGACGGTGCAGACGCTGTATCAGGAAAACGGCGCATGGATCTCCACGCCCTTCAACAACGGCAAGGCCAAGGTGGCTGGACTCGAATTCGATGCCCGCTTCCCGCTGCGCAGCGTGCTGCCGGCGGCGCCGGACATGGACCTGCGCGCCAACGGCGCGCGCAACTGGTCGCGCCTGGACGCGGTGCCGGGGCCCGACAACCGCCTGGGCGACCAGGCGCGGATAACGGCCAATCTGGGCGTCGATGCGCGCATCGGGCCGCGCTACACGGCGGGGATGAACCTGAACCTGCAATTGGCCGGGGCCACGCAAATGAGCCGCTACCTGCACAGCGACGCCGGCCCGGTACGCGTGCTCGATCTGTATGGCGTGTGGAAGGCCAGCCCAAAAACCCAGCTGCGCCTGTCGATGGCGAACGCGCTGCACCGCGACAGGACCAGCGGCAGCGAGTACGCCGATGCTGACGGCAGCAACACCCGCGCGGTGCGCGCGTCGTCGGTGGCGGTAGTGCGGATTGTGCTGGAAACGAGCTTGTAGGCCTCAGAACAGCATGTGCCAGAAATTCGACAGCGACTCGCCGAGTCCCTTCCAGAAGCTGTCCGGCACATACAACAGGGCGGTGGTCATGGTCAGGTAGCGGGCGAACTTGCCGATCGCCATATAGCCAAGGCTCGGCCAGAACGGCAGATGCAGCCAGCCACCCAGTGTGCACAGCGGATCGCCAATGCCGGGCACCCACGACAGCAGCATGGTCTTGGCGCCGTAGCGCGCCAGCCAGGCGAACCAGCGCGACTTGCGCTCTTTGGCAAACGCCACCTTGGCGCGGTAGCCGATGAAGTAGTCGAGCGCGCCCCCGAGCGTGTTGCCCAGGGTCGCCACCAGGATGGCCGGCCAGAACATGGCCGGATTGGCCTTGATGACGGCGAACACAGCCGGCTCGGAGCCGAGCGGCACCAGCGTGGCGGACACGAACGCAATCACGAAGACCGAGCTGAGCCCGACCGCGGGAGCGGCCAGCAATTTGAGCAGCCAGAGGACAGCGGATTCGATCATGGAGGCACTTTGAGGACTGCTGAAGCCGTCCATTATAATGAGGAAAAACTATTGCAACGACACGATACGCCGAGCCCGCCATCCGGAACCGCGCATCGCACTGCAAGCCTCGGTCATCCGCCGACAACACAGTCCAGCGTCAACAGCATCGCGTTCCGGATTTTCCGGCCCAGAATCACTTTGTTTGCAGACTATGACTATCGACTACCTCAAGAAAATCCTGACCGCCCGCGTCTATGACGTCGCCACCGAAACGCCGCTCGAATTCGCGCCGATCCTGTCGCAGCGCATGGAAAACCGGATTTACTTCAAGCGTGAAGACATGCAGAGCGTGTTCAGTTTCAAGCTGCGGGGCGCGTACAACAAGATGGCCAACTTGGCGCCGGCGCAGCTCAAGCGCGGCGTGATCTGCGCCTCGGCCGGCAACCACGCCCAGGGCGTGGCCCTGTCGGCCGCCAAGATCGGCTGCCGCGCGGTGATCGTCATGCCGACCACCACGCCGAGCGTGAAGGTCGATGCGGTCAAGGCCTTCGGCGGCGCCAACGTGGAAGTCATTTTGCACGGCGACTCGTACACCGACGCCTATAACTTCGCGCTCACGCTCGAAAAAGAACAGAATCTCGCCTTTGTGCATCCGTTCGACGACCCGGACGTCATCGCCGGCCAGGGCACGGTGGGCATGGAGATTTTGCGCCAGCATGCGGGACCGATCCACGCGATCTTTGTCGCCATCGGCGGCGGTGGCCTGATCGGCGGCGTGGCCGCGTATGTGAAGCAGATCCGCCCGGACATCAAGATCATCGGCGTGCAGTCGACCGATTCGGACGCGATGGCGCGCAGTCTGAAAGCCGGCGAGCGCGTGACCCTGCCCGATGTGGGCCTGTTCGCCGACGGCACCGCGGTGCGCCTGGTGGGCGAAGAAACCTTCCGCCTGGCGCAGTTGTACGTGGACGAGATCATCCTGGTCGATACCGATGCGATCTGCGCGGCGATCAAGGACGTGTTCCAGGATACGCGCTCGATCCTGGAGCCGTCCGGCGCGCTGGCGGTGGCCGGGGCCAAGGCGTATATCGAGCGTTCGGCGATGAGCAAGAACCCGGTGCGCAGCGAAACGCTGGTGGCGATTGCCTGCGGCGCCAACATGAACTTCGACCGCCTGCGCTTCGTGGCCGAGCGCGCGGAGCTGGGCGAAGCGCGCGAGGCGGTGTTCGCGGTGACCATTCCCGAGCAGCGCGGCAGTTTCAAGCGTTTCTGCGCCCTGATCGGGCCGCGCAATGTCACCGAGTTCAATTACCGGATCAGCGATGCGGCGCAGGCGCATGTGTTCGTGGGCGTGCAGATTGCCAGCCGCGGCGAGTCGGGCGTGCTGGCGCGTACCTTCGAGCAGAGCGACTTCAAGACGCTGGACCTGACCCATGACGAACTGGCCAAGCTGCACATCCGCCATTTGGTGGGCGGCAAGAGTGCGTTGGCCCATGACGAACTGCTGTATCGTTTCGAATTCCCCGAGCGTCCGGGCGCGCTGATGCGCTTCCTGGACAGCATGGCGCCGAACTGGAATATCTCGCTGTTCCATTACCGTAATCAAGGCGGTGATGTGGGGCGCATTCTGGTGGGCTTGCAGGTGCCGGCGGAAGAAATGGAACAATTCCGCCAGTTCCTCACCACGCTCGGATACCGGCATTGGGATGAAAGCGCCAATCCGGTGTATAAGATGTTTTTGGGGTGATGCACGTGCCGACGAGAGTCATCGTCGCACCCGGCATGGCTCCGCACCATGATCCGTCTTCCCCGCGAAGGCGGGGATCCAAGTTCCTTCCGCAGTTGCAGACGGCTAAACGAACTTGGGCTCCCGCCTGCGCGGGAGCGACGGAGCTTACGTTATCGACTAAATATATATGACCAACACCGCCGATCTATCTCCCCTGGGCAAAACCTCCGCCTACCAGACCCAGTACGCGCCGGATCTGCTGTTCCCGATCCCGCGCCAGGGCAAGCGCGATGAACTCCAGCTCACCGGCACCCTGCCCTTCTTCGGCGTCGATATCTGGAACGCCTACGAAATCTCCTGGCTGAACATGCGCGGCAAGCCGCAGGTGGCGATCGCCACGATCACGGTGCCGGCCGAGTCGCCCAACATCGTCGAATCGAAATCCTTCAAGCTGTACCTGAACTCGTTCAACCAGACGCGCCTGTCCAGCAGCGACGCCTTGCTGGCCCTGCTGCGCGAAGACCTGGCCGGCGGCTTCGGCGCGCCGGTCCACATCACCCTGACCGAACCGCACGCCTTCGACACCGTCAAAATGGGCGAACTCGATGGCATGCTGCTCGACCGCCTCGACGTCGAGATCGATCATTACTCGCCCTCGCCCGCCCTGCTCACCGCCGCCACCGGCGGCGCGCCGGTCGAGGAAAAACTGGTGTCGCACCTGCTCAAGTCGAACTGCCTGGTCACCGGCCAGCCGGACTGGGCCAGCGTACAAATCCATTACGTCGGCCCCCAAATCGAACAGGGCGGCTTGCTGAAATACCTGATCGGCTTTCGCGAGCACAATGAATTCCACGAGCAGTGTGTCGAACGCATTTTTACCGACATCCTGCGCCAGTGCGCGCCGCAAAAACTGGCCGTGTACGCGCGCTACACGCGGCGCGGCGGACTGGACATCAATCCATGGCGCAGCAACTTCAGCTCGGGTCGTCCACCTAATCTGCGCACCGCGCGTCAGTGATGTTTGAGGCAGCGCAAGGGGACCGGTTTTCGCTTGCGCGCACGCTTGACGACATTGCCATGCGGGAATACCTTGGTTGGCAAGGGAACGGGTGTGCTTTTCGGGCGACAGGCGAAAGCCACCAACTTTACAAATGAACAACAGGCGCGGACTCTTTCCCAAGCGCTGAAAAAACGGGCAGGAAGCACAGGAAAAATGGCGAACTGCATTAAGGACCAGCATTTGTGTGCAAAATCCTCAATTTCGTGCCGGAAATTCAAATTTTCGACACCCGGCTTGGGAGCGGTTTTCCCGTCTTGCATGAATCGCTATTCCACTTGCGATATGTCAATGCGAACTTGACATGAATCGACGACAAATTCCGATTACACGGCTGGAAAACAGGCCTATAATTCTGGCTCGCAAGCACCCTTGTGCCTCGCATCAATACTCAGCGTTATGACAAACCTTAGCAAAATTTTATCGCTCGAGAACGTGTTGCTTGATCTCGAAGTCTCCAGCAAAAAGCGTGCTTTCGAGCAGGCCGGACTGATCTTCGAGAACAACTGCGGGATCGCCCGCTCGACCGTTTCCGACAACCTGTTTGCGCGCGAGCGCCTTGGCTCTACCGGCCTCGGCCATGGCGTGGCTGTGCCGCACGGCCGCATCAAGGGCAGCAAGAGCCTCAAGTCGCCGCTGGCCGCGTTTGTACGCCTGCTCGAACCGATTCCGTTCGAATCGCCCGACGGCCAGCCGGTCAACCTGCTGTTCTTCCTGCTCATTCCCGACCATGTGACCCAGCAGCACCTCGAGATTTTGTCCGAGATCGCCGAGATGTTTTCGGACGACGGATTCCGCACAGCGCTGGCGACCGATCCGGACCCGAAATCGGTTCACTCGCGCATCATCAATTGGCAACCAAGTCTGCAAGCACTGGGTTAAACTTCCGGGTGCCGGGCGCGTTGGCGCCCTCACTTTTCTGAAGACCCGTTCATGCTGCAAACTCCGCTGACCATCCAACGGCTGTACGACGACAATCGCGAAAGTCTTCAGCTGGGCTGGTTCGCCGGCTTTCCGGGCGGCGAACGCCTCATTTCGGGCGATGTCGCCTCGGCCGCCGACCAGGTCGGCCACCTGAACCTGATCCACCCCGGCCGCATCCAGGTGTTCGGGCATCAGGAGCTGACCTACTACCACCGCCTCAAATCGGGTTCGCGCAGCCACGTGATTGGCGAACTCATTTCCGGCGGGCCGCCGGCGCTGATCATCGCGCAGGGACTCGATACCCCGCCCGACATCCTGGCCATCTGCGACGAGCAGAATATTCCACTGTTTTCCACGCCGCTGCCGGCCGCGCAGGTGATCGACTTTTTGCGCGTGTACCTGTCCAAGAAACTGGCGCAGCGGATCATCATGCATGGCGTGTTCATGGACGTGCTGGGCGTGGGCGTATTGATCACCGGCGACTCGGGCCTGGGCAAGAGCGAGCTGGGACTGGAACTCATTTCGCGCAGCCACGGCCTGGTGGCCGACGACGCGGTGGAGTTCTCGCGCATTGCGCCGAACATGATCGAGGGACGCTGTCCGGCGCTGCTGCAAAACCTGCTGGAAGTGCGCGGACTGGGACTGCTCGATATCAAGGCGATCTTCGGCGAGACGGCCGTGCGGCGCAAGATGCGGCTGAAATTGATCGTTCATCTCGTGCGCCGCAGCGCGCTGGAAGAAGAAGTCGAACGCTTGCCGTTTTTGTTCCCGACCGAGGATGTACTTGGGCTGCCGATCCGCAAAGTCGTGATCCCCGTGGCCGCAGGCCGCAACATCGCGGTGCTGCTGGAAGCCGCGGTACGCAATACGATTCTTCAGTTACGAGGTATCGACACGCTGCAGGAATTCATGGAACGGCAACGGCAGGCAATGAGTTCCGACTAGGCCAGTTTACGGAGTGTGCCCTTGCAAGGGCACACCGTTCCGCAGGCACGGAGCGGTGCTCCGTGAATTCCCTGCTTCACCAGGCAATGAGTTCCGACTAAACCAATCAAAATGTATAGGGACCGTTGTAAAATCCCTGTTGCCTCGTGAGAATGATGCATAGTGCCTGAGCAAAGCCCACCCGCATGGGGTATCATCGGGCCTATGCGCATCGTACTCATTACAGGTATTTCCGGATCGGGCAAGTCGGTCGCCCTCAATGTCCTTGAAGACGCAGGCTACTACTGCGTCGACAATCTTCCGCCAGCCTTGTTACCGAGCCTGATCGACGCGCTCATCGCCGACGGCACGGCCCGCGCCGCCGTCGCGGTCGATGCGCGCAGCGCCCAGTCGCTGGTCGAACTGCCCGCCAATATCCGCCTGCTGAAAGACCAGGGACACGACATCAAAGTCATGTTCCTGACCTCGAACACGCACTCGCTGGTGGCACGCTTTTCCGAAACGCGGCGCAGCCATCCGCTGTCGCACCAGCTGCGCCCCGACGAAAACCCGGCCTCCCGCCGCACGCTGATCGAGTGCATTCTCGAAGAGCGCGAGCGCCTGTCGGCCATCGAGCAGCTTGGCCATGTGATCGACACGTCCGACCTGTCGGCCAACAAGCTGCGCGCGTGGATCAAGGAACTGGTCGAGATCGAGCGCGCGCCACTGACGCTGTTCTTCGAATCGTTCGCCTTCAAGCTCGGCGTGCCGCTCGACGCCGACTTTGTGTTCGACGTGCGCGCCCTGCCGAATCCCTATTACGACCTGACCCTGCGCCCGCTCACCGGCATGGACGCGCCGGTCATCGCTTTTCTGGACGCGCAGCCCAGCGCCGCCGATCTGCTGGAAGATATCCGCGCCTTCGTCGAGAAGTGGCTGCCGTCGTTCAAGACCGACAACCGCAGCTACCTGACCGTGGCGCTCGGATGCACGGGCGGCCAGCATCGCTCGGTGTACATGGCCGAACGCCTGGCCGCCTACTTCAGCCCGACCGAACGAGTCGTGCTGCGCCACCGCGAACAGTCCTGAGTATCAGGCTGACTTCATCGGCTCATTTGAGCCGTTCAAAATCGTGTTCGAACGTGATGCGCAACGCCGTGCCGGGCATCAGTTCGCGCCGGGTGCTGCGACTGCCATAGGTCGATTGCGATACGCGCGGCCGGTCCAGCACATTGGTCAGCCCGACCCGCAAGCGCGTCTGCTTGCCCCCTCCCCACAAGACATACATATCGAGCAGGCGCGTGCCGCCGTTCGCTTCGCTCCATTCGGGCGCGTAGCGCGTGCGCGCACCGCGCTCGTAGGTGAAGCTGGCGCCAAACGCCAGCGCCGTGCGCACGTCGATGCCTACGCTGGCCGTCAAGGGCGACTGATCCGCCAACCGGTTATCCGGCCCCGCCACCTTGTCGATGCGCGACCAGTTGCGCGCCACGTTGCCATTTAACGATACTTGCGCAAAACCGGGCAGCGGCAACTTCGCTTCCAGCGCAATGCCGCGCGCGCTCGCCCTGCCCTGGTTGGCCGGGGTCGATACCCACTGCGTCCCATCCTGGAACAAGCGCGTCACCGTCACGTCATCGATCTTGCGCAGGTACGCGCTGGCGGCCAGCAAGCCATCCTTGCCGACCTGGCGGTCGTAGCCGATGTCCAGGCCCCAGGCTTTTTCGGGCCGCAGCGCGGGGTTGCCCTCGTTGTGCGGATTGGTGGGGCTGTTGTTGTTGTCAACCGTGTAGCGGCGCGGGATCAGGCTGCCCATGGTGGGCGCCTTGTAGGTGCGCGCCAGCCCCGCGCGCAACTGGTGGCCGGCGGCCGGTTTGTAGAGCGCCTGCAGCACCGGCGCCGGAATCGCGCTGCGCTGGCTGACCGCCGCCACGCCGGCTTGCGCGACCGAGGTGCGCAACGTTTCCCAGCGCGCGCCGGCCGAGAGCGACCACGCCGGACTGATTTCCCAGGCATCCTGCGCGAATGCACCGAAGCGGTCGATGACGCCGCGATAGCGGTTGTCGCTCAGCTCCGGCGCCTCGTCGAAGGTATCGCGCTCGCTGCCCACGCGGGTCTGGCTGCGCGTGGTGTGGGCGCCATCCCAGCCGGCGCTGAGCACGTGGCCGCCGCCGAAAGGCCGCGTCCAGGTGGCGCCCAGATGGTAGCCGCCCTCGCGCAAGTCGGAGGTGACAAAGCTGAGCGCCGGCGCGCGCCGTCCGTTCATCATGTCGCCAAACTCGAAGTCGGATTCGCGCCGGCTGCGGTGGATGCCGCCCTTGGCTTCTAGGCGCGCGCCCTCGCCCAGGCTGCGCGCCCATTCCAGGTCGGTCCGCAGCCATATCGCCGCTATATTGAACACGGCGGCGCGTTGCGGGTGCAGGGTCGGCGCGCCGATGTGGGTGGTTTCAAGCGCCCAGGCGTCGATCGCGCGCCGGCTGTTGCTGATAAATGCCTGCAAGCCGAGGGTGTCACCGTTGGCAAGCTTCCAGTTGGCGCGCGGCGACAGGCTGGCCAGGCGCGTGGTGTTGATTTCGTTCAGCAGCGTGCTGCGGCGCAGGCCCGGCGCCGTATCGGACGCCGTTTCTTCTTCGCGCGACGGCGCCGGCACGGGCGCATACGACAGGCTGACCGGCACCGAGTAAGAAAACGCATCGCTCTTGCCGCTCACCTCTCCGGAGAGGCTCGGCGAGCGCCGGCCGTGCTGCGTGTCCACGCCGGCCTTGATGGTGGAACGCAGGCGCGTGGCCGACTTGCGCAGCACGATGTTCACGCTGCCGGCGATGGCCTGCATGCTGGTCGCCGCCGATGCGCCGCGCACCACCTCGACCCGCTCGATCAGTTCCGGCGCCAGCGATTCGAGCGAAAAGCCGGCTGGCGCGGCCACGCCGTTGAGCAGCACCTGCGTATAGCCGTTGCCCAGGCCGCGCAGGCGGATGTCGCTGGTGCGCCCGCCACCGTCGCCGATGGTGATGCCGGGCACGCGCTTGAGCGCGTCGCCGAGCGAGCGGTCGCCGTGGCGCATCAGTTCTTCGCGCCCGACCACCAGGCTGGCGGCGGTTTCCTCGCCGCGCTGGTCGTAGCGCGCACCGGCTATTTCGATCTTGGGAATGACTTCTTCGGCCAGCGCCGGTAACGATAAAGCCAGCGCGCAAGCGCAGGCATACGGACGAATCTGCATGGGTTTCCTTCAGTGCTGTGGAGGGACGAGCGCGCTCGCACGGCGCTGCTGCGCCGTGCGGAAAACCGCGCTTGACCAGGGGGGTGTTTAGAGTCTGGCGGGACGCTTGCGCAGCGCCTGGGAGGTCGCGAGCGCGTCGAGGCCAGTGAACATCTGCTGCGGATCGATGCGCTCACCATCCCTGAAGGCTTCCAGATGCAGGTGCGGGCCGGTGACTTTGCCGGTCGCGCCGGCCAGGCCAATCGTCTCGCCGGCACGCACCACCTGGCCCGCTTCGACCGAGCGCACGCTCAGGTGCGCGTACAGCGAGCGCACGCCGTTGGCGTGTTCGATCAGGACCACATCGCCGTACTGCGGCCCGCCCTCGTACTGCGCGGTCGATACAATCACCGTGCCGCCGGCAGCGGCCAGGATCGGAGTGCCGGTGCGGGCGGCGAAATCGATGCCGTGATGGCCGCCGTCCAGCTTCTTGCGCGCGGCGCCGTAAAAACTGGTCACGCGCACGCGCTCGAGCGGCATTTGCCACTGCTGCGGCGCGCCGGCGGCGGGCGCCGCAACGCTGGCCGATGGCGCTGGCACGCCGGGTTCCGCCGCGCGCCACGCAAACGCCGGCTGCAGCAACAGGCTCGCGCCCAGCACGGAGGCCAGCGCGGCGGCCACCGCGGCCTTGCCGGGCAAGCCAGGGGCGCGCAAGCCCTGCTCGCGGATCAGGCCGACCCTGGCGCGCAGCGAGGCGGGACTTCCGTGGCCGAAGGCGATGCCCGCGCCAAGTCTGTCCTGCTGCACCTTCAGCTGGGCCACCAGCGCGGCCGCGTACTGCTTGCGCTGCTGCGTGGGACGGCCGGCCAGCACGGCGTGGTCGCACCCCAGTTCCTGCGCCCAGTTCAGGCGCCGGGTCAGCACCGCGAACAGGGGATTGAACCAGAACAGCGTTTGCAGCAGCATGCTGGCGTGCAGCCACAGGGGATCACGGCGCTTCCAATGCGTCAGTTCGTGGGCGACGATCAGGCGCTGTTGCTCGTCGCTGAAACTGCGCAGATGGCGCGGCAGCAGCAGGTGCGGACGCGCCAGGCCGGCCAGCATGGGCGAGATGGACGCATCGGTTTCGCAGACGCGCAGGCCGCGCCGCAGCAAGGCCGCCACCGGTTCGCCATCGAAGCCGGCGTGCTGCGCCAATGCCGTCGTATCGAGCGGACGGGCATGATGGAGCAAGGCGCGCAGGCCGCGCTGCGCATGCACCCAGCGCGCGCTGGCGGCCAGCAAGCCGGCCACGTACAGCGCCAGCCAGGCTTGCGCCAGCAGTTCGAGCGGGTCGATGTCGTCGTCAAGGCCATCGGCTTCGTACGCATCGGACTGCGGCTGCACGGAAGACTGCGTGGCCGCTGGTGCGGGACGCGCGATCTCGATGGCGGGCACCACGCTGTAGCTGGCGCTTTGCGGCAGCAGCGCCAGCACGAAAGCACAGGCGATGGCGGCCTGCGACCAGAGCCACACCGAACGGTGCCCGGCCAGCACCGGCCACACACGCGTGGCAAGCGTGAGCAGCGCCAGGATGACAGCGGCGGCAATGCCGCAGGTGATGCTCGCTTTGAGGAAGGAAAAGGCGATCGCGTTCAACATGCTCAGTCCTTCGCGTCGGGCCAGTCTTGCAGCATCTGTTCGAGTTCGGCCAGCTCCTGCCGGTCGACCAGTTTACTGCCGGTGAACATATTGACCGGCAGCGGCGCGTCGATTTCCATCACGCGGCGGCCGAAGTCGTGGGCGAAAGCGGCCAGGGTGCTCACCTTGTCGAGCTGGGCGCGGTAGACCTGCACGCCGTGCTGCATGTCCTGCGCCACCATCTGCTTGTCGAGCATGCGTTCGAGCGTCTTGCGGGTCGAGGAAAACGACCAGTCCAGTTCCGCCACGGCGCGCTCGTGCAGTTCACGCGCGCTCAGGGGCTGGTCTTTCCAGAGGACTTTAAGCAGGCTCAGTTCTGAAACCGAAGGAATGGCTGACATGGTCATGCTCCACATTGTGACTGATGGGGCAAGTATGCGACATTTGTCACATAAGGTCAAGCCACATCCGGTTCAGTCGCAGATGCCGTACAGCCCTTGCTGCGTGCGGCTGGCAAACGACAGTACGCCGATCAGCTTGTGGAGCAAGGTGCGTTCGTCCGGATGCAGGCTGGCGTGCCGCAGTGGCAGCAGGCAGTCGAGGGCCGCGTCGACCTGGCGCAGGTCGAACGCCTGGTCCTGTGCCAGGTGCGAAATCCGTTCAAGGAAATCGCAATGGCCGCGCCGCAAAAGGCGCGCCAGGGCTGGCAGGTCGTGCAAGTCGATGCTGGTGGCGTCAGCGGGCGCTTCCCCGTGCTCGCTGCCGGGACCGGCGACGAGGTCATACGCCATGGCGACTACGCCGGTTCAGTCAAGATGGCGCAGCGGATGCGCCGCCGCCGGCCACACCGGCGCAAAAAAACGCTCGATCATCGGCGCGTCGACCTGATCGAGGCTGGCCGGGTTCCACTTGGGCGCATTGTCCTTGTCGATCACCAGGGCGCGCACGCCTTCGAGCACTTCGCCGTGTTCGAAATTGTGGCGCACCACGCTGCGTTCCATGCGCAGGCAGTCGGCGACGTCGAGCGCGGCGCCGCGCAGCAGCAGTTCGCGCGTGACGCACATCATCAGCGGGGAACGCTGGCGCATCGCGGCCAGCGCCTTTTGCGCGAACTCGCCATCGTCGCCTTCGAGCGAGGCCATGATGGCCGCCACCGAGGCAGCGCCGAAATGGCGGTCGATGCCATCGCGCTGCGCCTGCAGGGTGGACGCGCCCGCATCAAGGGCGAATGGCGCCGCGAACGCCGCAATGGCCGCGCGCAGGCCGGCGCCCGGGGTGGCGTCGATCAGCTCCTTGAGCTCGGCCATCCGCGCCTGCGGCACGAACAGGTCGGCCAACCCCACATACAAGGCGTCGGCCGCGCCGATGGTCAGCCCGGTCAGGCCCAGGTACTGGCCCAGCTGCCCGGGCGCGCGCGACAGAAAATAACTGCCGCCCACATCCGGAAACAGGCCGATATTCACCTCGGGCATGGCCATCTTGGTTTTTTCGGTAACGATGCGGATGCGGCATTCCGGCCCGCCCTGGGCAATGCCCATGCCGCCGCCCATGACCACGCCATCCATCAGCGCGATATACGGCTTGGGGTAAAAATGGATCAGGTGATTGAGCGCGTATTCTTCGGTAAAAAAATCTTCCAGCAAGGCGCTGCCGCCCATTGGCGTGGCATGGCCGCAATCGTGGAAAAAGCGGATATCGCCGCCGGCGCACAGCGCTTTGTCGCTGCTGCTGCCGATGACCACGGCGTCGATGGCGGCATCATTACGCCACGCGCCCAGGATCCGGGCCAAGTCGCGCACCATCGCCAGCGACAGCGAATTGAGGGCCTTGGGACGGTCGAGGGTAATCACGCCGGTACGATTGGCAATGCGGGTCTGGACGAATTCGCTCATGGGGCTGGCCGGAAGAAGAAAAGGAGCGCTATTTTATCGCGCATGGATGCAAAAAGGGCGCCACGCGGGCGCCCCTTGGCGAATGGGACGGGGCCTGCTTATGCGGCCGACGGCGTCTCTTCTTCAGGCATTTCTTCAGGCATGTGCTTGATGGCCTGGTGGTTGTGGTCCTGGACCTTGTTTTTGTACTTCATGACCTGGCGATCCAGTTTGTCGACCAGGGTATCGATGGCGGCGTAGAGATCGTGCGACAGGCTTTCCACATACACGGTTTTGCCCGACAGGCGCAGGTTGATCTCGGCCTTTTGACGTTTTTCTTTTTCCGTCAGATTATCGACGGTGAGGATGACTGCGATATCGATCACTTGATCGAAATGGCGCCTTACGCGCTCAAGCTTGCTCTGTACGTATTCACGGATGGCTGGCGTTACTTCAAGATGATGTCCACTGATTGTGAGATTCATACACACACTCCTAATGATAATGGCACTTCTTGTTACTGTCGGTTCGTACGCTTGGCAGCGCAGAGGAACTGCTTTATTACCGCACGGACGATGTGATGCTGTTATGTCCGGAAAATTGCCAATCGATTAATGGGTTTAATGGGATTCAACTCCTTCATTTTGTACCCGAGCAACTTTCTCTCGTGTAGAACCAAGTGTATCAGTTATTTGGCATAGCACAAGGTAAGCACAAAGCGGGAAAGTTTCAAGGGAAAATACCCGATATATTCTGTGCGGTATAAGCTCGCGATACCGGCGGGATCAAAAAGTAGCAGAAAACGGATCGTCGTTTTGCGGCCGGCGGTTTCGCCTAGAATCGTCCCCCCGCCATTTATCCGAGCCGATCATGTTCAAGCGAACCGCCCCCAATTTCCTGCTGCGCCTGGCCCTGGCCGGGGCCCTGTGCGCCGCCGCCGCGCCGGCCCTGGCCGTTCTCAGTTTCGACATGAGCGTGAGCACCAAATTCACGGTGGCCATGCATGGCGACAACCCGCCGCCGGACGACATCAAGCAGTACAAGGTGGTGCTGGGCGAACGCTATCTGTCGGTGAGCGCGGCGGGCGAATCGATGATCTACGATTTTGCGCAGCGACGCCGCTATCAGGTCGACCTGGCCAGCGCCAGCTATGTCGACTATTCGCTGTTCGACGGCATCGGCTCGCGCAAGTCGGAACTGCTTAACCGCGCATTCCTCGGCGAGAACCTGCGCAAGGCCGGGGCCGGGCCGGTGTTCGACCCGGTCTTCGACGAGCATAATTTTTCGCTCACCGCGGCCGGCCGCAAGCTGTCCGAATCGAACGAGGCCGGCGCCACCGTGCTGGCGGTGGACGGCAACCCGCTGGCGCGGATCCCGGCCGGCGGCACCAGCATCAGCGCCAGCGACGCGGCCCAGTTCGAGCGCATGATGCGCTACCGTTTCGGCGGCCATCCGCTGGTGCTGGCGCGCCTGTCGGGCGAAAAGCGGGTGCCGGCCGGCTTCGTCATGCATCACAAGCAGATTGGCTACAGCGAAGCGCGCACCTATACCATCAGCGCGCTCCAGCACAGCGCCCCGGCCAGCTACGACCTCAAGCCGTACACGGCGCGCACCGCGCAGGGTAACGAGATCGACCAGTTGCTCGACAAGGCGCAGGCGAATGCGGCGCCGCCGACGGCGGCGGTCAAGCAAGCGTTCGAGGCCGAAACTGCGCAGGCGTTTGCCGACAAGCGCATCTTCGACGGCATGCTCGGCATGGCCGAATGGTCGTTTGTCAGCGGCGAGCCGATAAAGCCGACTGCGCAGCGCACGGCGCTGCTGCGCGCCGATCCGGCCACCCAGGCCTATCTGGGTTTGATGCGGTTCAAGTCGAAAGCGGAGCTGGAAGCGGCGGTCGCGAAGATGCAGGAACTGCGCAAGTCAAGCACGCGCAAGCAGCACATCGTGATGCTGTTCGAAGCCAATTTGCGCGGCAAATTGGGAGACGTGCGCGGCGCCTTGCCCTTGTACGCCAGCGTCCTGCGCACCAATCCGGCGCTGGCCGGGGCGTACAAGGATATGGGCGACGCGCTCTACAAGATGTACGAAACGCCGCGCGCCTGGCGCAGCTGGGACGCGGGACGGCGCATGGCGCCCGCGCTGGACTTGTTCAAAGCGGTGAACCAGCACGAGCAAAACCTGCTGCGCGAGCATCCGGAATATTTTTGAGCCGGCGCGACGGTGCGCCAGCCGGACGGCCCGCAAGAAGGATGGCAGGCCGATACCGGCGGTA
The DNA here is from genome assembly GCF_011682155.1 of Massilia sp. CCM 8734. Taxonomy (NCBI): domain Bacteria; kingdom Pseudomonadati; phylum Pseudomonadota; class Betaproteobacteria; order Burkholderiales; family Oxalobacteraceae; genus Massilia; species Massilia sp. CCM 8734. The sequence goes on along the minus strand of NZ_WHJI01000012.1, from coordinate 15,023 downwards.
CAGGGCTGCGCTACCCTGCGCGCAGCCGCGGGCTGACCGTCAAAAGATAGCATTTACGACAATCCCTCCCCCTATAATGGCCCGTCTATCACCACCATAGCGAGCCACCATGTTCACACAATTCACCCCCACTGCCCTGCTGCGCGTGGCGACCGTGGGGCCCTCGGGCGCCGCTGGCGTGCCGGCGTGCGCGGGCATGACCTACGATCTGCATATCGCTGCCAACTACACCGGCGCCACGCGCGGCGGCATACCCATACCGAACGACACGTATACATTCAAGATCACGCAGGGCGAACACTATCTGAGCATGCAAGACGCGAAGGAAACGACGATTGCCGACCTGGCCACGCGGCGCCGCTATCACATCGACGAGGCAAGCGGCAGCTATGTAGCCTTTTCGATGTTCGACACCATCGGCTCTCGCCTGCTCGCAATTAAGAGGAAGGGCAGCGTCACGCCGACTTACGGCCTGATCGAGCTGGAAAACAATCTGTCGCTGGAGGTGGCGGCGCGCACGCTGACCGAGTCGACCGAAGGCGGCGCCACGGTGCTGGCCGTCGACGGCGTTCGCCTGGCCAGTATCGGCGCCGGCGGTACCAGCGTGAGCGCCCCCGACGCGGCCATGTTCGCACGCGTCCTGCGCACTTTCGGCACCCATCCGCGCGTGCTGGCGTGGCTCTCCGCCCAACAACGCCTGCCGTCCAGCCTGGTCACGTACCACAAACAGATCGAAGGCTATAGCGAAACGCGTACCTATACGATCAGCGCCGTCAAGCAAAGCGCACCGGCCGGCTACAGCCTCGCCGCATACAGACCGCGCGCGCCGCAGGGTGACGACATCGACCAGGTGCTCGACAAGGCAGCAGTCAACGCAGCCCCGCCGACGGCGGCGGCCAGACAAGCCGTCGAACGCGAAACTGAGCAGGCATTCGCAGACAATCGCTTGCTGGACGCCGTGCTGGGGATGAACGAATGGGTATGTTCGGGGGGCGATGTGATAACGCGTACGGCGGCGCAACATGCGCTGGTGGAGGCCGACCCGGAGTTGATCAGGCTGGGCGCGACAATGGGCGAAAAAAATACCAAGGCGGAACTGGAAGCGGCCATCGCCACGCTGCAGGACCTGCGCAAGCACACCACGCGCAAGCAACACGTCCTGATGCTGTTTGAAGCCGACAACCTCAAAGAGCTGGGCCAATATCGCGAAGCTGCTGCGCTCTACGCCAGCGCGCTACAGGCCAATCCGGCGATGGCGTCGGCCTACGCCAGCCTGGGAATGGCACTTTACAGAAACGAGGATACCATGCGCGCCTGGCGCAGTTGGGATGCGGGACGACGCATCTCGAGCGGTGGGGAGCTCGACCTGTTCGGCAACGTCGATCAACTGGAGCAAACGCTCTTGCGCAACTACCCGGAGTTCGTGTAGGCGCAGCGCAAACCTGCTCTCCCGGTCACAGGCACTTGCGCAGGGCGACCGACGCAGGGCGTCGGACGGCCCGCACGCAAGAAGAATGACGCTCCGATACCGGCGGTACAGAGCTGCGCTACCCTGCGCGCAGCCGCCGGCTGACCGCCAAAAGATAGCGTTACGACAATCTCTTCCTCTTATAATGGTCCGTCTATCACCACCATAGCGGGCCAACCATGTTCACGCGATACACCTCCACTTCCCTGCTGCGCCTGGCGATGCTGGGCACCCTGGGCGCCGCTGGCGCGCCGGCGTGCGCCGCCATCACCTTCGACTTGCATGTCGCCGTCAACTACACGGGCGCCACGCGCGGCGGCGTCCCCATACCGAACGAGACGCATAAATTCAAGGTCACGCAGGGCGAACGCTATCTGACCGTGCAAGACGCGAAGGAAACGACGATTGTCGACCTGGTCACGCGGCGCCGCTATCAAATCGACGAGCCAAGCCGCAGCTACGTGGCCTATTCGATGTTCGACACCATCGCCTATCGCCTGCTCGCAGTCAAAAAGAAAGGCAGCTTCACGCCGACCTACGGCCTGATCGAGCTGGAAAACAATCTGTCGGTCGAGGTGGCGGCGCGCACGCTGACCGAATCGACCGAAGGCGGCGCCACGGTGCTGGCTGTCGACGGCTTTCGCCTGGCCAGTATCGGCGCCGGCGGAACCAGCGTCAGCGCCGGCGACGCGGCCATGTTCGCACGCATCCTGCGCACTTTCGGTACCCATCCGCGCGTGCTGACGCGCCTCTCCGCCCAACCACGCCTGCCGGCCAGCCTGGTCACCTACCACAAGCAGATCGAAGGCTACAGCGAAACGCGTACCTATACGATCAGCGCCGTCAAGCAAGGCGCACCGGCCAGCTACAGTCTGGCCGCGTACAAGCTGCGCGCGCCGCAAGGTGACGAGATCGACCAGGTGCTCGACAAGGGAGCCATCAGCGCAGCACCGCCGACAGCGGCGGCCAGGCAGGCGTTCGAGCGCGAAACCGCGCAGGCGTTCGCCGACAATCGCGTGCTGGACGCTATGCTGGGGATGAACGAATGGGTATTCTCCGGGGGGGGCGATCCGGTCATGCCGACGCCGGCGCAGCGGGCGCTGTTCCAGGCCAACCCGCAGTTGAGCAGCCTTGCGGCGGTGATGCGCAAACAAGAGACCAAGGCGGAACTGGAAGCGACGCTCGCCACGCTGCAGGAACTGCGCAAGCACACTACACGCAAGCAACACGTCCTGATGCTGTTTGAAGCCGATAACCTCAAAGAGTTGGGTAGGTACCGCGAAGCAGCTGCGTTGTACGCCAAGGCGCTGCAGGCCAATCCGGCAATGGCATCGGCCTACGCCGGCCTCGGAATGTCCCTTTACAGAAGCGACGACACCGTGCGCGCCTGGCGTAGCTGGGATGCGGGACGACGCATCTCGAACGGCGGGGAGCTCGACCTGTTCGGCAACGTCGACCAACTGGAACAGTCGCTCTTGCGCGACTACCCGCAGTTCTTGTAAGCGCTGCGCAAACCTGCCCGCCCGGTCACAGGCACTTGCGCAGGGCGACCGGCGGAATCTTGAGCGCTTCGCGGTACTTGGCGACCGTGCGGCGCGCAATCACCATGCCCTGCTCGCCCAGCATGTCGGCGATCTTGCTGTCCGACAGAGGGCTCTTCGGATCTTCGGCGCTGGTCAGCTGCACGATCAGCGCGCGGATCGCCGTCGATGACGCTTCGCCGCCCGCTTCGGTGGCCACGTGGCTGCCGAAAAAATACTTCAGCTCGAACATGCCGTGCGGCGTCATCATGTACTTTTGCGTGGTCACGCGCGAGATCGTGCTCTCGTGCAGGCCAAGCGTGTCGGCGATTTCGCGCAGCACCAGCGGTCGCATCGCCACCGCGCCGTGCGAGAAGAAATTGCGCTGGCGTTCGACGATCGCTTCGGCCACCCGCAAGATGGTGTCGAAGCGCTGGCGCATGTTCTTGATCAGCCATTTGGCTTCCTGCAGCTGCGCGCCCATCTGCCCTTCGCCCTTGCCCTGCTTGAGCAGCGCGGCGTACATGCTGTTTACGCGCAGGCGCGGCATCACGTCGTTATTGAGCATCACCGACCAGCCGTTTTTTGCCTTGCGCACGATCACGTCCGGCACCACGTAGTCCGACACGTCGGACGCGAACTCCGCGCCCGGATGCGGATTGCACTGGCGGATCACGGTCTGCGCCTCGCGCAAGTCTTCATCGTCGCAATCGAGCGCTTTTTTCAGCTTGTTGAATTCGCGCTGGGCGAACCAGGTCAGGTGGTTTTCGACGATGGTCAGCGCCATGCGCCGCGTCACCATCGGCACGCCGGGCATGCGCCGGATCTGCAGCGCCAGGCATTCGGACGCATTGCGCGCGCATACCCCGCTCGGATCGAAACTTTGCAGCAGCGCCAGCACGGTGCGCAGTTCGTCGATCTCGATCTCCAGCTCGGGCGGCATGCGCTCGTGGATCTCTTCGAGCGACTCGGTCAGGTAGCCGTTGTCGTCGATGGCGTCGACGATCAGTTCGACCAGCGCCCGGTCGCGCGCTTCGAGCACGGTCACGCGCATCTGCTCCATCAGGTGCTCGCGCAAGGTGGTGCTTGATGCTTCGAGCTGCGGGCGCGAATCCTCGTCGTCGGGCGTCTTGGCGCGACCGAGGTCGCCCCACTCGCCATCGTTGTCGTTGCTGGACGGGCTGTCCGCTTCGCCGCCTTCGAAATTCTCGCCTTCGCTCGGCGCCGGCGCATCCTGCGCACCCGGCTCGGGCGTCGCTTCGGTCGGCGTCGAGGTGCTGCTGATGGCGCCATCGCCCAACAGGCGCACCGAATGATCGAGCGGATCGTCGAGCCGTTCGAGCAGCGGATTGTCGGTCAACAGCTGTTCCAGTTCCTGGTGCAGTTCCAGGGTCGACAACTGCAGCAGCCGGATCGACTGCTGCAACTGGGGCGTGAGGGCCAGGTGCTGGGAAGTGCGTAGTTGAAGGGACTGTTTCATGCCTACATCCGGAAGTGTTCGCCCAGGTAGACCCGACGCACGGATTCATCCGCGATGATATCGTCGGGACGACCGGAGGCGAGCACCGCGCCCTGGTTGATGATGTAGGCGCGGTCGCAGATACCCAGCGTTTCGCGCACGTTGTGGTCGGTGATCAGGACGCCGATGCCGCGCTGCTTGAGGAAGCGCACGATGCGCTGGATCTCGATGACGGCGATCGGATCGACCCCGGCGAACGGTTCGTCGAGCAGCACGAAGCGCGGGTTGGTCGCCAGCGCGCGCGCGATCTCGACCCGGCGCCGCTCGCCGCCCGAGAGCGACATGGCCTGGTTTTCGCGCAGTTTTTCGATCTGCAGGTCGGCCAGCAGGGTATCCAACCGTTCGTTGATCTGCGCCTTGGTGAGCGACTTGCCATCGACCTTTTGCAGCTCCAGCACGGCGCGGATGTTTTCTTCCACGGTCAGCTTGCGGAACACCGACGCTTCCTGCGGCAGGTACGACAGGCCGAGCGCGGCGCGCCGGTGAATCGGCAGGCTCGAAATATCGACCCCGCTGATATCGATCGTGCCCGCGTCCGACGGCACCAGGCCGACGATCATGTAGAACGAGGTAGTCTTGCCGGCGCCATTCGGGCCGAGCAGGCCGACCACTTCGCCGCAGTCGACCTGCAACGAGACGTCGCGCACGACCAGGCGCTTGCCGTAGCTTTTCTGCAGGCCGCGCACGATCAGCGTGCTGCCGCAATTTTTCGGTTCGATCATGGATTTCCCGCAACTGGCGTGGTGGTCGGCGCGGGCGCCGGCGCTGGTGCGGGCGTCACCGCCGGCGCGCCGGCCGCCGGCGTGGCCGGCGCGGCGCGCGGCTTGCGCGGGGCGATGATCATGGTGCCGCGACCCTGGCCCGGCTTGTTGACGCCGCTGGCGTCATTACGCGCCACGAACACCTCTTTGCGGCTGTCGTAGGAAATGAATTCGCTTTCGATTTCGTTGGTCGGTTTCTGCCCTTCGAGCTGGCGGATCCTGGCGTTCGAGAACAGCTTCATCATGTCGTTGCGTTCATCGTATTCGATGCGCTGGGCCTGGCCTTCGATCCACAGGTCGGGCCCGCCGTCGCGCTTCTGGCGGAAGGTGGCAGCCTTGCCGGCGCTGGCGGTCAGGGTCACGAACATGTCGCCTTCGGGCGTCTCCTTGATGACGGCGCGGTCCGACTTGAGAATCAGCGTGCCCTTGGTGACGACCACGTTCCCGGTCAGGATCGTCACCTGGGTCACTTCATTGGTCTCCAGGGAATCGTAAGTGATCACCGCCTGCTTGGCGGAATCGGCCTTTTCGGCGGACGCGGTGGCCGCGGCCAGGCCCAGCAGGGCGATGGCTAGGAATTTTTTCATTGTGGTTTACCTGTGATGGTTGGCGCTGCGCGCGCCGCTTTCGGTGGATACACGATCTGCCCGCGGCTGGCGAACTTGAGCTCGCGCGTCGCGTTGTTCGCTTCCATGCCGGTTCCCCTGATGGTGGAATTGCCCAGCGTGACCTGGACCGGCTGGTCGGACGTCATGCGGTCTTCGTCGGTAAAGACGGTCAGTGCTTCGGTCTTGAGTTCCATCGCGCGGTTGTTGGGCGACTCGGGCCGCACCACCTTGACATCGCCCATCAGGTCGGCCTGGTTCTGGGCGTGGCGGATGCGCGCGCGCTGCGAGGTGATGGTGGTGAGCGGCTGGCCGGGCGCGACGCCCTGCAGCACCGGCAGCTCGACATCGGAGGAATCGTCGATCGGGCGGTGCGTGAGCTTGGCGCCGGACACCAGGTAGCGCGGCTTGCCCTCGGGCGTCATGCGCACGAAGCTGAATTGTTCGACGATGTAGTCGGGTTCATTCTTGAAGGTGTTCGGATCGACCGTGTCGTCGCCGTTTTGCGCCAGCTGGACCAGCCAGAAGGTGCCGAAGGCGAAGAAGGTCCCGACCACCATGATCGCGGTCAGGCGCCAGCGGTGTGCGGTGCGCTTATGCATGGTGGTCTCCTGTGGTGTGCATCAGGCGAAGTACGGCGCCAGTGCCGCGTCGTAGGTGCCTTGCGCGCGCATGACCAGGTCGCACACTTCGCGCACCGCGCCACGCCCGCCGCCGGCCTTGGTGACGTAATGGGCGCGGTACTGCACTTCTGGATGCCCGGTCGGCACGGTGACGGCAAAGCCGACCTGCAGCAGCAGCGGCAGGTCGATCACATCGTCGCCGATGTAGCCGCACTGCGCGGCGGTGACGCCGGTCGCTTCCAGCAATTTGGCAAAGGCGACGCGCTTGTCGTGGATGCCCTGGTGGACGTGCATGATGCCCAGGTCGGCGGCGCGCCGCACCACGATCGGCGACTGGCGCGCGCTGATGATGGCGGTGGCCACGCCGCTCTTTTGCAGCAGCTGGATGCCCAGGCCGTCGAGCACATTGAAGGTCTTGGTCGCTTCGCCATCGGGGCCGTAGGTCAGGCTGCCGTCGGTGAGCACGCCATCGACGTCGAAAATCATGACCTTGACGGCGGCGGCGCGCTGCATGTGGGCCAGTTGGTTTGCGGGCTCGGTCATGTCAGATCACCTTGGCGCGGGTCAGGTCGTGGATATGCAGGGCGCCAACGAGCTTGCCGGCGCAATCGACCACCAGCATCTGGTTGATGCGGAATTCTTCCATGATGGCCACCGCGTCGACCGCCAGCTGGTCGGGACCGACCCGGCGCGGGTCGGCGTGCATCACGTCGCGGATGGTGATCTTCGTGAAATCCTGCACGCGCTCGATCAGCCGGCGCAGGTCGCCGTCGGTAAATACGCCGACCGGGTGCCCGGCGTCATCGACGATAGCGGTCATGCCCATCCCCTTCTGGGTGATTTCGAGCAGGGCCACCGAGAGCGACACATCGGCAGTCACGGCCGGCACCGCGTCGCCGCTGCGCATGACGTCGCGCACGTGGGTCAGCAGGCGCCGTCCCAGCGCGCCGCCCGGATGCGAGCGGGCGAAATCTTCTTCTTTAAAGCCGTGGGCGTCGAGCAGCGCCACGGCCAGCGCGTCGCCCAGCGCCAGGGTGACGGTGGTGCTGGCGGTCGGCGCCAGGTTGAGCGGGCAGGCTTCCTTGGCCACCGAGACGTCGAGGTGCACGTCGGCCAGCAGCGCCAGGCTCGATTGCGGGTTGCCGGTCATGGCGATCAGCGGTGCGCCCATGCGCTTGATGATCGGCAGGATCGACATCAGCTCGGCCGTCTCGCCGGAATTCGAGATGGCGATGAAGGCATCCTGCGCGGTGACCATGCCAAGGTCGCCGTGGGCCGCTTCGCCCGGGTGGACGAACATGGCCGGGGTGCCGGTCGAGGCCAGGGTGGCGGCGATCTTGCGCGCGATATGGCCCGACTTGCCCATGCCGGAGACGACCACGCGCCCGCCGCACTCCATCAGCAGGCCGACGGCCTGGCCGACGCTGTCGTCGGTCTCCAGGCGCGCGTGCAGGGCGCGGATGGCGTCCGCTTCGATTGCCAAGGTCTCGCGGGCCAGTTGCATGGCGCGTTGCGTGAGGTTTTTGTCAAAAGCTTTCAGCATTGTTTTTTCATGGGTTACACTCATGGCAGAAGTATAAACGAATTGCGAAAGCAAAAAACTTGCCAGACGCAGAAATCGTGGTTACCCCGTGTTTTCGGCCGGCCTTTACCATTTCTTTACACGGCACCGCATGTTTTCAGGACTAGAACTCACCCTCCTTCTGTTAGGCAGCGCCGTACTGGGCGTGGTCGCTTTCCGCATGATGCACCTGCCGCCGATGCTCGGTTACCTGGCCGTCGGCATCCTGATCGGCCCGCACGCCCTGGGACTGGCCGAAAACAGCAAAACCACCGAAACCCTGGCCGAATTCGGCGTGGTGTTCCTGATGTTTTCGATCGGGCTCGAATTCTCCCTCTCGCAGCTGATGGCGATGCGGCGCATCGTGTTCGGCCTGGGGATGGCCCAGGTGGTGCTCACCATCGTCGCCACCATGCTGTTTGGCTGGCTGCTGGCGACCCAGCTGCCGGGCCTGAAAATCACCTGGCAGGCCGCGTTCGCGCTGGGCGGCGCGCTGGCCATGTCCTCGACCGCGATCGTGGTCAAGATGCTGACCGAGCGGCTCGAACTCGAAAGCGGGCATGGCCGCAAGATCATCGGCATCTTGCTGTTCCAGGATCTGGCGGTGGTGCCGCTCCTGATCTTGATTCCTTCGCTCGGCAAACCTCCGGAGGAACTGGCCGAAACGCTGGCCTGGGCCGGCGTGAAAGCGGTGATCGTGCTGGTGCTGCTGCTGTTCATCGGCCAGAAGATCATGCGCAAGTGGTTCGCCATCGTCGTCAAGCGCCGCTCGCAGGAGCTGTTCATGCTCAACCTGCTCCTGATTACCCTGGGCGCGGCCTGGATCACCGAGCACGCCGGCCTGTCGCTGGCGCTGGGCGCGTTCGTGGCCGGCATGCTGATCTCCGAGACCCAGTACAAGCACCAGGTGGAAGAAGACATCAAGCCGTTCCGCGATGTGCTGCTCGGGCTGTTTTTCATCACCGTCGGCATGCTGCTCAATGTCGGCCTGGTGCTGGAAAACTGGTGGCTGGTGCTGCTCTTGCTGGTGCTGCCGGTGCTGCTCAAGTTCGCCCTGATCGCGGTGCTGGCCAAGTTGTTCGGCGCGTCCGATGGCGTGTCGATACGCACCGGCCTGGCGCTGGCGCAGGCGGGGGAATTCGGCTTCGTGCTGCTCAACCTGACGTCCGGAGCGCGCCTGATCGACGACTTCATCATCCAGCTGGTGCTGGCGTCGATGGTGCTGTCGATGCTGGTGGCGCCGTTCATCATCGCCAAGTCGGACCAGATCGTGATGAAGGTCTCGTCCAACGAGTGGATGATGCAGTCGCTCCAGCTGACGCAAATCGCCAGCCGCACCATGTCGACCCAGAAGCACGTGATCATCGCCGGCTTCGGACGCAGCGGCCAGACCCTGGCGACCTTGCTGACCGAGGAAAAAGTGGCTTACCAGGCGCTCGACCTGGACCCGGAGCGGGTGCAGGAAGCGCAGGCGGCCGGCGCGGATGTGTCGTATGGCGACGCGGCGCGCCGCGAAAGCCTGGTGGCGGCCGGGATTTACCGCGCCAGCGCGCTGGTGATCACGTATGCCAGCACGCCGTCGGCGATCAAGGTGCTGCACCTGGTGCACGAGCTGGCGCCGACCTTGCCTGTGATCGTGCGCAGTTATGACGATACCGATCTCGATGTGCTGAAAAAGGCGGGGGCGGCGGAAGTGGTGCCGGAAGCGCTGGAGGGCAGTTTGATGCTCGCTTCGCACGCGCTGGTGATGATGGGCGTGCCGCTGCGGCGCGTGGTGCACCGGGTGCAGAGCGCGCGCGACGAGCGCTATGCGTCGCTGCGCGGGTATTTTCATGGCAGCGGCGACGTCAGCGACGATCCGGAGCATTTGTTCGTGCGGCTCCATTCCGTGACCCTGCGCGAAGATGCGGCCTCGGTCGGCAAGCGCATCGACCAGCTGGACCTGGGCCAGCTGGGGGCCGATGTGACCACCGTGCGACGCGGCAAGGAGCGGCTCGATGTGACGCCGCTCACGCAGCTGGAAGTGGGCGATGTGGTGGTGCTGCGCGGGTCGGCCGATGCGGTGAACCGCGCCGAGGAGCGCTTGCTGCATTAGCCCCTATGCCGTCGTCCCCGCGCCGGCGGGGAGTCGGTTTCGGCAATGCCGGGGACGACGGGCTAGGAGTCTGCGCGGCAGAAGGAGTCGAGGCGGAACGGGTGGGAAAAGAACCCAGTTCACGCCCACTTTTGAGGTCCGTAGCCGTCGCTACAGATCGAGAAATGGGTGGGAAGTGGGACTTTTCTCCACCCGTTTCGGCCGACGAGCTTCTGCCGCGCAGACTCCTAGTGATCAGGTAAACGACACCACCCGATTGCGCCCGCCCTCTTTCGCCTTGTACAGCGCCGAATCGGCATGCGCCACCAACTCCTGCGCCACGCCTTCGATCGCGTGATCGCGCTCGAAATCATCGAGCGTGGCCGCCCCGATCGACACCGAAATACGCAAGTTTTCCCCAGTCGACAAGACGAACGGCGCGCCCGCGATGCTCTGCAAGATCCGCTGCGCCACCTGGGTCGCGCTGTCGAGGTTCGCATCGATCAGCAGCACCACGAATTCCTCGCCCCCGAAGCGCCCCAGCGCATCCGACAGGCGCAGCTCGGCCTTGATGCGCGCGGCCACCTCGCGCAGCACTTCATCGCCGCCCTGGTGCCCGCTGCTGTCGTTGACCAGCTTGAAATGGTCGATGTCGATGTACAGGCATGAAATGCGGTACGCCTGGCGCCGCGCGCGGCCGATTTCTTCCAGCAGGCGACGGTCGATGTAGCGCCGGTTGTACACCCCGGTGAGCGAATCGGTCAGCCCGATATACTTGAGCATTTCGTTGCTGATCACGTTTTCCAGGCAAATCGCGATGATCGACGCCATGTGCTCGATGAAGTCGGTGGCCATGGCCGGCGTAAAGCGGGTCGGATCGAGGCTGCCCAGATTCAGGCTGCCGATCAGGCGCTTGTTGCGCAGCAGCGGCACCAGCGCGATGCTTTGCAGGCCGGGCGGCTGGTTCGGGAACATCGGCTGGTGCCCGGCCGGATGGTAAGGCCCCAGCATCGGCTTGGGCGGGCCGGTGAACACCTCGCTGCGCGACGGCACGAAGCCCAGCGCCGCCACCGCGTCCACGAAAATCATGTGCGGAAAATCGTTGAAGTCCACACCCAGCTTGTCCATCACGGTACGGATGTCGGCGTCTTCGTCGACCAGGCTCAGTGTGACGATATCGAGACCGGCAATCGCCGGCAGGCTGCGGAAGATGGTGCCGATCAGCGCCTGGAAGCTGTCGGAACCGACGATCTCGAGGTCGAACGCCTGGTGCCGGCACATGATCTCGTGATTGCGCTCGGCCTGCTCCACCAGATAGTCCAGGCGCGCGCGCAAGGACTCGTTTTCGGCTTCCACATCGCGCGCCGCGGCGCCGGGATCATGCATACGGTTCCCACCTTTTTCCTGTCGACCTCGACAATTCTGCCACCTTACGCCATCCGGCCGGCCTTGAAAACGAAAAATTGCGCCGTGTCGTATTTGGAGGACTGCCCGCGGCCTCAGAACGCCAATGTCATGGTCACCGGCTGGCCCACCTGCAGGCGCTCGCCATCGCCGTCGGTCACGATCGCATTCATGCCAAAACAGATTTTGTCGTCCATGGCCGGCTTGCTGCGGTAGGTGCGCAGGATGTCGAGCGGATCGGGACCCGGCTCGCCGCTGGCCTGGTCGACCGCCGGAATCGGGCAGCGCGAACAGGGCTTGACCGGTTTCAGGCGCGCCTCGCCCAGCGCAAAATGGTCGGCGTAGTCTTCTTCGAAGGCCTCGATGCCTTCGATGACGATATTCGGGCGGAAGCGGTTCATGGGGAGCGCATCGCGCCCGGCCGCCTGCATTTTCTGATTCAGGTCGTCGAGCGAGGCCTGGCCCACCACCAGGATCGGATAGCCGTCCGAGAACAGGGTCGGCTCGGCCGATCCGCCGGTCCACTTGGTGCTCGAAAAACGGGTGGCGGTGGCGTGGAAGCGCACCAGCCGGCACGGCACGCCGATCGCTTTCGAAAACCAGGTGGCGGTGGTTTCATCGCAGTCGTAGGCCAGCACGGTGTCTTCCCAGACTGTCACTTCGCGCGTGACTTCGTGGTCGGGGTCGGGCAGGCCGAGCGGGATTTCGAGGCGCAGCATGCCCGGCGCGCGCAGCTCGAGCGTGTCGGACAACAGGCGCGGCACGATCAGCGCCATGCGCGGATGCTCGCGCTGCGTGAGGAACTGCCCGTGCTCGTCGATGAGCATCCATTCGCGGTCGTACACCGCATCGACCGACAGGCCGGAGCGCGTCAGCGTGGCTTCGCGCACGGAGATGCCGGCGCAGGACTTGATCGGGTACAAAACCAGTTGGGACAGGATCGCCATCGTGTTTACGTCGTCATGAAGGTTGAGAAAAACCAAGTCTATCTCAGTTTTTGTCCGATGGCGCCATTCGGGCAAGGATGGTGTACATTAGCGGCCTCGCAAGCGTATCCCTGTCGACCCAGCCCGATTCATGCGCCATCTCCTGCTTCCCGCGTGCCTGTTGCTGGCCGCGCCGGTGTACGCCCGATCACCCCATGAACGCATCCCGGCGTCGGTACTCGCCAACTCCTGCCCGGCGCCGCAATGGCCACGACGCGCGTCCGGATCGACGAGCTCGCCCCGGTCGGGATTGCGTTTGTCATCGGGCCCGATGGCCGCGTGCTCACGGCACGCGTCGAGCAAAGCGCCGGCCATCGCCTGTGGGATGAGGCCACCATCGTCGCGCTGTCGCGCTGCCGCTTCCGTCCGGCGCGCCTCGGCGCCAAGCCGGTGCAGGATGTTATCAAAATGCGACACGTCTGGACGCTCGACTAAGTGGGCGTCGTGCAACAGGCGCCGTGCAACGGGCGCCGAGCGGATGCTTGTGTTGCCGACAATGATACAGAAGCTGACTACTTGTTTCCGTGATCACAACAGAACGTCGAAAAATGTGTCTTTTCCATCCTCTTTCTTGCTCTAAAGCAGTTTAAATCATCGCGATGTCACGCAACCCGTGTAGATTTGCAAGCTTGCGGTTTTACTCATTAACGCTCAAGGACAACTTATGTTGAAAACCCGTTCTTTACTCGGTGCCGGCGTGCTGCTGATGTCGGCAGGCACACAGGCAACCGAACCGGCAGGGCTGAAAAGCGCTCTCGCCGGAGAACGACTCGGGCTGCTGCCGGCCATGCAATTTCGGCTCAGCAATGGCAACTGCCCGGACTGCGTCACGGTCAAGCAAGGCCTGTGGTATTTCCAGAACGAAGTACTGGCGGTGCCGCTGCCGTCGCAGCCGGTATCGAGCTTCAAGCGCAGCGGCGATATCGTGCGCGGGACCAAGGAGTGGGCGCCGGACGGCGCCAGCAACCAGCTGGCGCTCCCCGGCCTGGTGTGGCTGGGCGCCCCGCACATTCTCGATGACGCCCACATCCTGGCCGACGGCGCCCACGTGCGCAGCAGCGACGATGCCGTAACAAGCCTGGCGCTGGCGCCCAAACTGGCCAGCAACCTGTCGTACTGGGACCCCAAGACCACCGCCTTCTTCGCCCAGCGCGAAGTGCGCATGCGCGGCACCTACAACGAAGCGGACGGCAAGTCGTCGTTCGTCGCGCGCACCGTCTGGCCCAAGGACTTCGCGATCGACCAGGCCAAGATGCGCGCGCAGCCGCTGGGCAAGGACGAAAGCTTCGCCACCTACGTGCGCGCGGAAGGCGGCGGCGCATCGAGCCCGTTCTCGACCCGCCTGCTGTGGGAGCGCAAACCCGGCCAGGCCCGCCAGTGGCAGGACAAGCCGGTCATCGGCGTGATGCTCAACGGCGCCCAGGGCGACGACGACGAAGCCTACGGCGGCCACTTCGCGGTCGCCACCGGCTACCTCGGGCGCGAGGGCGAATGGTCGGACTGGATCGTCAATAACTTCTACAACCTCGATTCGGTCAGCGAAAAAGGCATCATCGCCGCGCCGGTCCCGATGGATAACTACTTGATGGACCTCAACAGCGGCCAGCAGTATTACCGGCCCTCGTACATGCTGGTGGCGGTCTTGAGCAACGCGCGCACGGCGGCCGCCTACCAGGGTGGCGTGCAGCGCGTGTTCAACCAGTTCTACCGCCACGACTTCACCTACCAGCATGCGAAGGCCAACTGCGCCGGCATCAGCCTGGACGTGTTCAAGGGGCTGGGCTGGAACGTGCCGCAGCGCGGACCGACCAGCAACCTCAAGGCGCTGGGCGCGTACGCTTACCTGTCGGCCAAGGACATGAGCCTGGCCAGCGGGCGCAAGATGTACGATTACCTGACCGAAGAACAGGTGCGCCTGTATCCGGCGGTGGCGTTCGAGGCGGCCGGCAACGACCTGCTGCAACTGGTGGGCGCGACCAAGGGCAAGGCGCGCAAGCTGACGGCGTACGAAAAGCAGCTGCAGGGCGATATCGAGGCGCTGGTGCTGGTGCGCATTCCGCAAATACCGTCGAGCCGCGTGATGGGATCGAACCCGGTGTTTTCGTTCAGCGAATACAGGCAGCGCACGCCGCCCAACCAGGCCGACTGGAAAATCGTCCCGGTCGGAGCGCGCCCGTTTCCCGACGCGCTGCGCGACGCCAATGCGCCGCCGCCGAAGGCATCGAGCCCGGTGCCGCTGCCGGTTGCCGGGATCGCCCTGGGCGGCGTGATCGGCATCGGTGCGCTGATCCGGCGCCGCCGCAAGCCGCGCGCCAGCGCTGACCAGGGTGTGTGATACCGGGGACTTAACACCGGGGTCAGACCCCTAACGGAAAAACCGGGGTCTGACCCTGACCCTTCCCCTCAAACGTCATATGTCTTGATCATATTTCGTAGCTGGGTGAGGGCCTGAGCAAGCTCATGAAGAGTCATTCGCTTTTGATGCTCCTCGATCCAACGACG
>NZ_WHJI01000129.1:0-1413 GCF_011682155.1 Massilia sp. CCM 8734 | reverse complement strand
TTCATGTTTATGTGGCCCAAGACCCGCAAAGAAGCCTTCCTCCGCATCGGCACCACCATCATTTTCTCCACCGTATTCGGCCCGCTGCTGGTCGTGGCGCTGCGCTCATGGTGGCCCGGCCTGTTCGACGCTGCGCGCGACATCGCGGCCATGTACGGCGTCGACCCGGCGCTGGGCGTGGTCTTCATCGCGGCGCCCGTGCTCGTGCTGGCCGGCCTGCCGGCATGGTGGGTGCTGGGCGCTTTCGTGCGCTGGTTCGGCCGTCGCGAAGACAAAGACATTGGCGAACTGGCCCGCGATGCGGCCGCAATCATTCGCAATGCGCGGGGTGGCGCATGACGCTCGACCAGCTGGTGCGCATTCTCCCGTATGCGCGGCCGCGCGCAGCCAAGTACCTCGACTGGCTCAATGCGAGCATGGTCGAATTCGACATCACGACGCCGGCACGCCAGGCGTCGTTCATCGCTCAGGTGGGCCATGAATCGTCACATCTGCGCTATGTCGAGGAACTGGCGTCCGGCGCCGCTTACGACACGGGCCGGCTCGCCCTCCGGCTGGGCAATACGCCCGAAGCGGACGGCGACGGCCAGAAATGGAAAGGGCGGGGTTTCATCCAGGTGACGGGCGCGGCGAACCATGTCGCGTGCGCCGCCTACTTCCACATTCCGATCGAGCGCATGTCGGCCTGGCTGGTCACGCCGGAAGGCGCCAGCCGTTCGGCCGGCTGGTTCTGGAAGACCCACGGGTTGAACGAGCTGGCCGACGTCGGCGACCAGGTCGCGGTGACCCGCCGCGTCAACGGGGGGTGTCAACGGCCTGGCCGACCGCCTTGCCTTGTTCAACGCGGCGCGCAAGGTGCTGGCGTGATGGGCGCGCTGCTGACGCCCGTTCCGGTGTGGGCGCGCTGCCTGCTGCTGCTGGCCGCCAGTTGGTGCCTCTTCATGCTGGGCCAGTTGCATGGCGAACGCAAGGCAGGGGAGGCCCACATAGCCTACATCAACCAACAGGCGGCCCGGGTGGTCAAGGTCGCCAAGGCCCAAATTCAAGTTTTGGTGAAAACCGAAACAAAATATCGGGACCGGATCGAGAAAATCTACGTCAAGGGTGACGAAATTGAAAAGCAAGTACCTGTTTATGTGTCGGCTGCTGATAGCCGTACTTATGGCGTTAACGCTGGCTTCGTGCGCAGCTACGACGCCGCCTGGACCAATGAACCTGCCGGACCTGCCTCCGACACTGACCGCGAACCCGCCGCCGTTTCGCTTACTGACATCGCAGAAGCCGATGCCCACAACGCGCGTTCCTGCTTCGCCTGGCGCGAACAGGCCCTTGGCCTGCGCGAAGCCTATGTCGGCCTGCAAGCCGTGATGAACGGCGGTCAAGTGAAGGATGTCCCCGAGTGAGCCCCCCAAT
>NZ_WHJI01000128.1:0-1442 GCF_011682155.1 Massilia sp. CCM 8734 | reverse complement strand
GCAGAGTTCACGCCGATGACGGGCACGCCTAGCTCCTTGAGCCGGTCCACGATGCCCGATCCGATGCCGATCTTGTCCACGAAGATGGCATCGGGCTGCATGTCGCGGTAGTAGCCGGCAAGGATGCCGGCCACCTCCATCGGTCCCTTCTTTTCGTGGTACTCGATGCGAAACACGGTACGGCCATGGCGGAAGGCGATCGCCGTCCTGTCAGGCCCGTATTCGGCTGGATCGCAGCCGATCACGAAGGCGCCGGTGCGCTCGCGGTAGGTGCTGTTGACGGCCGCCATGACGCTCGTCGGACTGATCAGCGGGTCGGTGGTGGCCGAGCGGAACGCGAGCGCGGCGGTGGCCGGGTACTCCTGATCGAAAAGCCACTCGAAGCCCTGGCCATACGTGATGACCTTGTTCTGGCGCCACGCCATCTGCTCCATGTCCAGCCCGTAGGCGTCCATGTACTTTTGATCTTCGGCCGTGACGATGAAATTTTCCGGCACGGTCGCGCGGTACTCGTCCTGCCAGAACCAAGGCACGAAGATGGCGATGTACTCGCCGATCCCCGCCTCGGCGTCCTGCCACATGCTGTGGAAACCGCCACCGGTGCCGTTGGCGGTCGATTCGATGATGATCTCGGTCTCGTCCAGGTCGGCAATCGTGTTACCCAGCCCGGCCATGTGCATCTGCGCGTTTTTCCAGAACGCGAATTCAGAAAGGTGCGCCACCTGGGCGGTGTTGCCCCGGCCGACGTCGGCCGTGCCTGCGGTCGCCAGCTTGTAACCACCGTCGAGCTTGTCAAAGACCAGCTCTTTCGAGTTCGTCGCACTGGTCGATGGGGCGAACGGGTTGTGCCCGTGATAGCGCTTGACCATCTTGAACAGATTATCGGTCGCTTTCTGCTCGTGCGCCACGATGAACGCCGAGCGGCCGAAGTTAATGGACGAAATGCAGTAGAAGCGCGCACCGATGTAGGTCGAAGCACCCTGCTGCCGCCCTTTCAGGATGATCGCCCTGACCTTGCCGATCTCTTTGCGCTGTTCCTCGATGCGCGCATGGACGTAGCGCTGGGCCCGGTTGAACTTGAGCAGGACCTTTTTGCCGGCCTTGTCCAGCACGTACATGCACGTCTCGCAATGCAGCTCGATATCGTCGCGCAGCGCGGCAATCGTCGCGTCGACGTCGGCGTCGTTAGGCGCCGCCATTTTTGGCCATCACACGCTTGATGACGTCTTCCACGCCCGAGCCCACCTCGTCTTCCTTCTTGTCGTCCAGCCCGAACGCCTGGCGCTCCATGGCGATGAGATTGCGCAGAGCGTCGGCCAGCGTCTTCATGGTGCCCGCACGGGAATTTAGCGACATGACCTTCTCGAACAGCTCAAGGCGCTTGTTGACGCCCTTATCGTCCGGCTGGCACAGGATCGCGGCCAGGTCGCGGAACAGGTCCG
>NZ_WHJI01000127.1:0-1453 GCF_011682155.1 Massilia sp. CCM 8734 | reverse complement strand
CATGTTTCCGGTCACACGGACAGACAGTAGGGGCGGCACAACGCCGTCCGCTAAAAATGCAGACTTGCGCACTTCATGTCAGCGGCCTCGATTAGGAGGTCAACTGCGGGGCACTAGGTTTTCATCGGTACTCGTCCGGTTGCAGGTAGACAATGGCGTCGACGGGCACGACCTTGAGCCCGGCCGCTGCGAGCAAACGCGCGCAGTAATTGAGCTGCCCGCCCGATTTCGCACGAGAAATGGACGATTCGTGCATACCCATTCGGTCCGCAATAGCGGTAGCCGTTGCTTTATTGATAAAATGCAAGATTGTCGTAAAATTCTTGCGTGACTGGTCGGTAATTTCCGGGGATACTTGGGCCAGGTCGGCCAGTTCACTCTTGCTAAACTCGGCGTCGGACGGGTCCGTATCCATGGCGAAGCTGTTAGGCATGGAGAAATCCTATGCTGCATGGGTAAAAAATTGATAAAGTACCGGCGGTAGGCAAGAATGAGATGGTCGAAAAGATCCGTGTCGAGCTTGGCGAGTAACTTTTCCGCCACGTGCAACAAGCTTGGCGCGTGCGGACTGCGTGCTACCCGACTGCACCGCAATGTCAGTTTCAGTTTTCTCGACTTCAAACATTATTGCCAAAAATAAATAATTTAACAAAATATTACAGTTTTTCGCCTGATTTTACAATAAATTATTGCATTTAGTGGTTTTAAGAAATTATTTTGGTAAAAATATAAAAATGACAAATGTGCAAAAAAACGCCCCTGATCGCACCCAGCGCCTTCGGGAGGCGTTGCAGCGAAAAAATGGCGGCAATGCGTCGGAGCTTGCGCGATACGCGCAGGTGGTCCCGCAAGCCGTCAGCAAGTGGCTCACAGGCACCCAGTTCCCGCGAGACAGGGCCTTAGACTTAGCGGCAGAATTCCTTAATGTGACCCCGGAATACCTCAAATTCGGCACGCCTACGGTACGTCCACCACCAACCGAAGATTCCCTTATCCTGATGTACGTCAAGCCGCTCGAAGCCAAGCTGCTGACAAACTTTCGCGAGTCGACGGAGCAAGGCCAACACCAGATGATGATCTCATCGACGCATGCCGAGAAACTGTCATCAGAAAAATTACCCGAAAAAGGTGCAGCTTTGGACTAGCCGCAATTGCCGTTCCGGAGTGGCATGGTGGCCGACAAGGCGGCGATGGTATCTGCGATGGCGAGTGAACGCGCGACGTTCAACAGATACGCTTTTGACGCGGTCGAGGTGGAGTCGAACAAACCCATCAAGACATTGCGCGCCTGGTGCGACGAGGCGTTTTCGATGGGCACTTCTGGTTCTGGTAGATTCAATTGAGCGGCGCTTTGGGTGGACATGGTATTAATCTGCTAACAATAATGTTACAACATGGAAACTGTAGTGACACTGTGCCAGAGCGTAGGGTTCATGGCAACCGAAGTTAACTA
>NZ_WHJI01000126.1:0-1488 GCF_011682155.1 Massilia sp. CCM 8734 | reverse complement strand
ACATCTCCCAGGATTGTCGCTTTTGGCATATTGATGCCGGCTTCGGTCGGCAGTGCCGGTGGCCGTGGATGCGTGTTCTTGAAGCGATTTGGATGCCGCGAGAAAGCGTTCTGCAAGACTCGATCGCGCTGTTCGTAGATGATTTTTGCCACGTCGTTGTGCACGGCGGCCGGGGTCATGTAGCCGATTCCGGAGTGCCGATGTTCATAGTTATACCAAGCAAAGAACGTCTGACAGAAGGCACGCGCTTCATCCAACGAGTGAAACCGCTCGGGGAAGCCTGGCCGATACTTCATCGTCTTGAATTGCGCTTCAGAGTACGGGTTATCGTCGGACGTATAAGGGCGGCTATGGCTTTTGACGACATCGAGATCGACGAGCAAATCGGCGACCAGCTTGGAGCGCATCGCGGCGCCCCGGTCAGCGTGCAACGTGAGCTGATCAGGTGCGATCCCCTCTTTGTCACAGGTGTGCCCGATGAGTGCTTCGGCGAGCAGGTCCGATTCACGATCGGCGATCATCCAGCCGACCACGTAGCGGCTAAAAATATCGAGTATGACGTACAGATGGAAATGTGCCGACTTGACCGGCCCCTTCAACTTGGTGATATCCCACGACCACACCTCACAGGCCCGCGTGGCGAGCAGCTCGGGCCGCGCATAGGCCGGGTGTACCAACTCGTCACGGCGTCCACGCGTGCCGCTGCAGGCACGCAGGATGCGGTAGAAGGTCGACACCGACGCCAGGAATATCCCTGCATCGAGCAGCATGGCATACGCCGTGCGCGGTGCAACGTCGACATACTCTGGCGAATGGAGTACATCGATGATCTCCTGCCGTTCAGCCTCGCTCAGCGCAAGCGGCGAGCGACGCGGACGGCGTACCGTATGCAGCGCCTGGCGCGTTTCTCGCTGGGCACGGTAGTAGCTACCGCGTGCCAGCCCCATGCTGGCGCAGGCAGCGCGCACGCCCATCTCTCCCACGAGTTCCGAGGTCGCCTCCATCACACTGAATCCTCTTCCGTTGGCAAGCCCAGGAGATTGCAAAGTTTTTTTTGGGCCGCGATAATGAGCTTGGCCCGCTCAAGCTGTTTGGTGAGCTTTTCATTGGTCAGTTCCAGATTGGCGACGCGCCTGTCCACCGCTTTTGCCGCATCCGGCTTCGGTCCGCGCTTCGTGTTCGGTATGGCCGCCTCACTTGCCGCGACCAACAGCCGCCACTTGCTCAGATGTGAGCTGTACAGGCCCTCGCGACGCAACAGTGCGCCGATGGCACCTGGCGCCGTGCATGCATCTGCCTCACGCACGATGCGCTGCATATACGCCGTCGTGAACTTGCGGCGCTTGGCCACGGCGACCACCTCAGTACTTGCTGCCGCTTCCGAAACGTCGGACGGATGTGATGCTGCTGTCATGTTCAATTCCATATGTGTGCCAACTTCCTTAATTAGACTGATGAAGTTGTCTCACAACAGTTTGACACAGGGGG
>NZ_WHJI01000125.1:0-1490 GCF_011682155.1 Massilia sp. CCM 8734 | reverse complement strand
CGGTTAAGCTACCTACTTCTGGTAAAACCCGCTCCCATGGTGTGACGGGCGGTGTGTACAAGACCCGGGAACGTATTCACCGCGACATGCTGATCCGCGATTACTAGCGATTCCAACTTCATGTAGTCGAGTTGCAGACTACAATCCGGACTACGATACACTTTCTGGGATTAGCTCCCCCTCGCGGGTTGGCGGCCCTCTGTATGTACCATTGTATGACGTGTGAAGCCCTACCCATAAGGGCCATGAGGACTTGACGTCATCCCCACCTTCCTCCGGTTTGTCACCGGCAGTCTCATTAGAGTGCTCTTTCGTAGCAACTAATGACAAGGGTTGCGCTCGTTGCGGGACTTAACCCAACATCTCACGACACGAGCTGACGACAGCCATGCAGCACCTGTGTTACGGTTCTCTTTCGAGCACACCTCGATCTCTCGTGGCTTCCGTACATGTCAAGGGTAGGTAAGGTTTTTCGCGTTGCATCGAATTAATCCACATCATCCACCGCTTGTGCGGGTCCCCGTCAATTCCTTTGAGTTTTAATCTTGCGACCGTACTCCCCAGGCGGTCTACTTCACGCGTTAGCTGCGTTACCAAGTTAATTAAAACCCGACAACTAGTAGACATCGTTTAGGGCGTGGACTACCAGGGTATCTAATCCTGTTTGCTCCCCACGCTTTCGTGCATGAGCGTCAATCTTGACCCAGGGGGCTGCCTTCGCCATCGGTGTTCCTCCACATCTCTACGCATTTCACTGCTACACGTGGAATTCTACCCCCCTCTGCCAGATTCTAGCCTTGCAGTCTCCATCGCAATTCCCAGGTTGAGCCCGGGGATTTCACGACAGACTTACAAAACCGCCTGCGCACGCTTTACGCCCAGTAATTCCGATTAACGCTTGCACCCTACGTATTACCGCGGCTGCTGGCACGTAGTTAGCCGGTGCTTATTCTTCAGGTACCGTCATTAGCAAGGGATATTAGCCCTCACCGTTTCTTCCCTGACAAAAGAGCTTTACAACCCGAAGGCCTTCTTCACTCACGCGGCATTGCTGGATCAGGCTTTCGCCCATTGTCCAAAATTCCCCACTGCTGCCTCCCGTAGGAGTCTGGACCGTGTCTCAGTTCCAGTGTGGCTGGTCGTCCTCTCAGACCAGCTACTGATCGATGCCTTGGTAGGCCTTTACCCCACCAACTAGCTAATCAGATATCGGCCGCTCCAGGAGCATGAGGTTCTTGCGAAGCCCCCACTTTCATCCTTAGATCGTATGCGGTATTAGCGTAACTTTCGCTACGTTATCCCCCACTCCAGGGTACGTTCCGATATATTACTCACCCGTTCGCCACTCGCCGCCAGGTTGCCCCGCGCTGCCGTTCGACTTGCATGTGTAAGGCATGCCGCCAGCGTTCAATCTGAGCCAGGATCAAACTCTTCAGTTCAATCTCTGTTTAATGTCCTTGCGGACAGATCGCTCACTCAAAATACTGACA
>NZ_WHJI01000124.1:0-1512 GCF_011682155.1 Massilia sp. CCM 8734 | reverse complement strand
CGATGAAAACCTAGTGCCCCGCAGTTGACCTCCTAATCGAGGCCGCTGACATGAAGTGCGCAAGTCTGCATTTTTAGCGGACGGCGTTGTGCCGCCCCTACTGTCTGTCCGTGTGACCGGAAACATGATCTCCAATAAAGAAGACCGAATGAATGCATTTCAACACTTTGCGGCGCAGCACGCCGCGCTGCACGCCAGGCATGTGCTTGATGAACCTGCGCGGCGCGCAGGACGGCGCCCGCCCAGCGACATCGAGCGCAAGACGTTTGAGCACGTACGCGCGCACGGCGGCCGCACTGTGGCCGAGATCGCCAATGCACTCGGCGTTAAATCGCCCGAGCTGTATGCGCCCCTGCAGCGCTTGAAAACACTTGGCCAGATCAAGCCAAACGGCACGAGCGGTGCCATTACCTGGAAAGCGGCGTGACGTGGGCGGTCGGAAGTCGGATCGGCTCCGACATGTTTAGCGAGCGGACGCGGGCGTCCAAGCCTGGGCCGGTGCTCAGGCCAATGAAATGCGCTTGCGGGAAGAACGTGTTCGCCAAGCAGCTGGCCCAGTACGGCAAATGCGTCCACTGCGTTCGCGCGGCGGTCGCGCCGAATGACATCCGATGAGTGAACCCAGCCTTCTTGGCGGCAATTGTCGCGCAAGTCGCCCAGCAGAGACTGCGTGGTCAACACCGTATCGAACCCATGACGGGCGGCGCGCCGTTCTGATGCAGCACATAGGATTCAAATGAGTATTAGTTTAATGACAGCAGCATGGAAGTCGCCGTTGCCGTCGGGGCAGAAATTTGTGTTGATTGCGCTGTGCGATAACGCCAACGACCAGGGAGAGTGTTATCCGTCGATCGCGACGATAGCGTACAAATGCAGCATGGGCGAGCGTACCGTTCAAGGCCACATCACGGCCTTGGAAGCGCTCGGCATCCTTCGGCGCGAAATGCGGCGTGGCCGCAGCACGAATTACCGCATCTATTCGGCCCATTTCGACGCCCCCGCAGAATCTGCACCCCCGCAGAATTCGCACCCAACCCCCGCAAAATCTGCACCCCCACCCCCGCAGATTCTGCCAAAAACCCCCGCAGATCTCGCACCCATAACCATCAGTAAACCATCAATTGAATCATCAGTTAACCGGAACACGGCAACCGGTACCCGTTTGCCCAAAGATTTTGCACTTCCGAAATCATGGGGTGACTGGGCGTTGGCGAAGTTTCCGGATTGGACCGAAGACCATGTCCGCGAGGTGGCTGAGACGTTCCGGGACCACTGGGTGCCGATGGCAGGTTCCCGTGGGGTCAAGCTCGAATGGGAAGGCCCGTGGCGCAACTGGTGCCGCAATGCCCGAGGCCCGGAACGTGCGACTGGCGCTCGGGCCAGCCAGGCTTGGTGGGCGTCGGACGCCAGCGTCGCGGCCGAAGCTGCGCGGCTGGGACTGCAACCGGCGCAAGCTGGCGAGTCCGCCCTGGCGTTCAAGGGCCGGGTGCAGGCTGCGATCGACAACGGCGG
>NZ_WHJI01000123.1:0-1571 GCF_011682155.1 Massilia sp. CCM 8734 | reverse complement strand
CCACCGGCACTGCCGACCGAAGCCGGCATCAATATGCCAAAAGCGACAATCCTGGGAGATGTTCAGACTGAAAAATGCTCCCTAAACTAATTGCAAAACCGGTCTCAAATAGTTTGACACGCTCCGCAGGTTCCCGTTTCGCGGCTGGCGGACTGGGGGGAGTGTTTGCCGCGTTAGTCACGCAGAGGCTCTTTCCAGGCGGGCATTTTTACCTGTTCTCTAGCCCAGAATTCATCCCTTGGCTCGAGGAACGGGCGCACAAGCTTGCCCGGCAGGAGCCAGTCTTGTCCGGATAGATGGCCTAAAATTTTACCGGCCATCACTTTTTTACAGTCCATTTTCTCAACCAAGTTTTCTCAACCAAGTCGAGTAGAAACACATGTCTAAATTTTCCAAAACCATCGAATCCTTCTGGCAGGAGTTTTTCCTCGCTGGCGACATCCTTTACCGCAGCGACACGCTGATCGTGGCGGCCAATCCAGATATGGAAGCCGGCCGGCAGTTGATGCTGCTGGAAACTACGGACGGCAAGGCGATGGTGGTGCTAACCCCTGCGCTGGCAGACAAGCTGGGACTGTACCACCAGCAGGACTTGACCGAGGCGATGTTACGCCAGAAGCTGCAAGACACCAATGTCCGGTTACATGGTGCCGACTATGTTTTCCACTTCACTGAGGCAGAGCGGCAGGCGCTGCTGCAGGAACCTCTGCCAGACGACCTGCGGCAACTCAGCGCGACTGACGACGCGATGTTTGCCGAGTTCCAGTCCAATGCGTCGGAGCAGGATCTTGACAATGCCTATGTCGAGCTCGATCACTGGGTCGTGTTCGGTTCGTTCGAGCAGGATCGGCTGGTTTGTGCCGCGAGCATGTATCCTTGGGATGACCAGAAGATTGCCGATGTCGGCGTCCTGACGCTGCCACCGTTCCGGAGCAAGGGTCATGCGCGCCGCGTCATCCGCGCGATTAGCCGTCATGCCTACGCACGGGGCTATGAACCGCAATACCGCTGCCAACTCGACAATGCGGCATCCGTCGCGCTCGCCAAGGCGGCAGGGCTGACCCTGTTTGGAAAGTGGGATGCGGTCCTGTCTGAGTCCGCCGAGTAACTCTTCACGGGCACATTTATGGCAACTGCACCAGTCGGAAAGGAAGTCTTGATGACTGCAAAGGAGCTGGTCCTGACTGGACCTAAGCAGCGGCTCCCAATCTTCGTGACCCGAACAACGTTGAAGGACCTGTTGTCGGACTGTAAAGACATAGCGGCTGCTGCCGGCAGCACCGATTCCAAAGACAAGGACAAGTAGGCATGTACAACAAAATATTCGTCAACAACGTGCTGCGCCTGCTGGAGCAGCAAAATCTAACGAGAGTGGACCTGCGGAGCGTGTCAAACTATTTAAGACCGGTTTTGCAATTAGTTTAGGGAGCATTTTTCAGTCTGCACATCTCCCAGGATTGTCGCTTTTGGCATATTGATGCCGGCTTCGGTCGGCAGTGCCGGTGGCCGTGGATGCGTGTTCTTGAAGCGATTTGGATGCCGCGAGAAAGCGTTCTGCAAGACTCGATCGC
>NZ_WHJI01000122.1:0-1595 GCF_011682155.1 Massilia sp. CCM 8734 | reverse complement strand
GAACAGCATATCCGCGATATCTGCATCGACTTTTGCATCCACGCGCCTGTCGCGCAGCTGATGACCGATCCGCTCGACGTGATTAGTGGCGAGCGGCAATACGACATCGAAACCCCATCCGGCACCGTGGCCACGATCATCCTTGAGGCGGCGTACTACACACGGCCGCTACGGATCTTCAAAACGGGAGACATGCACGTGGCATCCCTGCAGGGTCGCACCGGGGAACCGTCGGGCATTCAGCAGGCGGCCGCCAACGTCTTTACGCTCGACGCCACGCCGACGCAGGACGCCGCCCAGGCAATCAAGCTGCTGGTGGCGACCAAACCCGCACGCACGGCCGACACGGTGGCCGATGTTCTGCTGGACGACTATGCCTTTGAGATCGGACAGGGCGTTATCGGGCGCCTGCTGCGGATAACCGGGCACGAATTTACCAACCTTGCCGCTGCGGGTCTCTATACCCGCGACTACGAGATCGCACGCACCGCCGCGCGTATCCGCGCCGAGCAGTCATTCGGCCGCACCACGAGCCGGGTCCGGCCGCGCGCTTTCGGCTAACACTTCCCAGGGCACCTGTTCGCCCCACACACGCAAGGAAACGCATGCCCACTACGATCGCCAGCGCCGTCGTCGGCCGCGCTGCCCGTCTGCTGCAGGACCACGAGTACATCCGCTGGACCCAGTCAGAAATGCTCGATTGGTTGATCGACGGCCAACGCGAGGCCGGCCTGATCAACCCGTCGATCTATGTCATCACCACGGCGGTGACGCTTGCCGCCGGCACCCTGCAACGCTTGCCGCTCGATGGCAAGGCGCTATTGGACGTGCCGCGCACTGCCAGTGGCTACGCGGTGACGCGCATAGCGCGCAAGGCGCTCGATGCCCAGGTACCCGACTGGCACGCGCCGGCGCGCGCCAAAACGAAGGTGCTGCATTTCTGCTTTTCGGGCGACGACCCAAAAACGTTCTATGTCTACCCACCGTCACCTGGCGGAAATGCGGTGACGGCCGTCTATGAGGCGGTGCCTCCAGCGCTGGCATTGAGTGACCCGATCGCGCTCGATGACAGCTACGTGGGCGCGCTGGTCGACTACCTCATGTACCGCGCCTACGAAAAGGACAGCGAGTACGCGCCAGAAAGCGCCGGTTTCGCGGCCCTGCACCGGGGTGCTTTCAACGCCCTTGTCAAGGGTAAGGCGCCGGCGTCCGCACCCCCCACCTGATTTCCCCTTCATACCTTTATAGGAGCCATTCATGGCAGGATTATCCGTTTACGCCGAAACGGCAGTACTCAATGCGCTGCTGCGCGGTACGAATTTTGTGGCCCCGCCGACGGCCGCGCTGCGCCTGGCGCTGTGCACGGCCGACCCGACCGATGCGGGCAACTTGAACGAGATTGCGTCAGGTACCTGGTACACGCGCCAGCTGACCGGCGCATTCACCGCGCCGGCGCCAGGCGGCGCCGGACAGCAAGTCTCGAACTCGGCGTCAATCACCTTCCCCGCAGTGACCGGCGCGGCTGTCACCGTGACGCACGTCGCCGTTTTTGATGCACTCAATGCCGGCAATATGCTGTTCTCGGCGCCGATGCT
>NZ_WHJI01000121.1:0-1640 GCF_011682155.1 Massilia sp. CCM 8734 | reverse complement strand
CGTTGAGCGCGCAGCCGACGCTGACCCAGCCGGGCCAGGCCGAGTTTACTTCCAGCCTACAGATCGCGGCCGTACCTATGGTCACGATCGAGGGCGCGGCACAGCCGGTCCTGTTCGAGTCCGGATGCACGGCTGACGGACGTCTGGCCCTGCAGGGCGCTGCGAATTTTCGCTGTACCGCCACGCTGTACGCCCAAGGCAGGTTGGCCCTGCAAGGCGCCGCGACGATGGCGGGCCTGGCTTGCCTGACCTCGGCACCCGGGGCATATCGCATGGGGGAGGCGCCCGCCTACCTCACAAGCGCGCTTCTGGCCGACGGGGTGCGCATTCGCATGGGCGCGGCAACTGCTTTGATGGCATTTGCCGTGCACGCCGAACCTGCCACGAACGCCGCAGTCCCGGCACCTGCCATGCGGACCACGCGCGTCCAGCGCGTGATCCGCAGCGCGCGCATTCCAACTGACCTACGCACCATGAGGGCGACATGAGCCTAGCCACTTTTACCAAGCAACCGATCGAAAAGCTCGACTACGACGTCCTCTATGACGACTGGCTCACCCCAGGCGATGGACTCAAGTCGGTCGAACTCACGATCGACAAACCCGGCTTGACGTTGACGCACCAGAACGTTTCCACATTCGCGTTCAAGGCATGGCTCGCCGGCGGGGAGAACGGGGTGACTTACAAGGTCACGGTCACGGTCGAGACGGACGACGGACGTATCAAGCAGGACGAATTCAAAATCAAAGTCAAGGAGCAGTGATGACACAGATTTTTACCAACAACGCCGAATCAGTTCTTGCTGTTGGCATCACAGCCGCGGCAACGAGTATCACCGTCAAGGCCGGGGAGGGGGCGCTGTTCCCCAACCCGCTCGACGGCGACTACTTCCTGATCACTCTCCTGCAGCGCGTGGGCGGCATCGAGATGAACTGGGAGATTGTCAAATGCACCGCGCGCGCGGACGATGTACTGACGATCGAACGGTACATCGAAGGCAGCACGCCGCGCCCGTTCAACGCGGGCGACCCTGTCAGTCTGCGTCTCACCGCTGGCGCGATTCTGCCGGTATATAGAGGCGCCCTGACAGGCCCGGTGAACGAGGCGCCGACCGTCCCTATGGTCAGCTCCACGTCGATGGCGATCGCCGCGACTGGGGCGAACACGCTTGCGGTATCGGGCACCGCCGTCATTACCGCGTTCGATGCGATCGCACCCGGAGCGATTCGCCGGATGACATTCACCGGCGCGGCCACCTTCACCTACCACCCGGTTTCCATGCGCTTGATTGGTGGCGCCGACATCGTGACGGCGCCAGGCGATTGGGCGGAATGGATTTCCCTTGGTGGCGGCAGCTGGCAGATGATGAGCTACACCAGGGCGAACGGCGAGTCCGTCAAACCAATCAGCGCGGCCACCCAGGCGACGCTCGATCTGAAAGCGTCCTTGAGCGGCGTGGAGACGATGAGCGGCAAGACGCTGATCAACCCAACCGTAAAAAACTTCATCGAGTCCACGTATGCGCCGGCACCGGGCGCTTCGTTCGCGGTCGATCTTACCAACGGGACGGTGCAGAAGTTCACGACCACCGCAAACACGACGATCACATTGCCGGCATCCGTGGCAGGGAAAAGCTTTAC
>NZ_WHJI01000120.1:0-1652 GCF_011682155.1 Massilia sp. CCM 8734 | reverse complement strand
TGCGCTCACGGAAACAGGCCTGCTTATCACTACATGCCTATTTTTTTGCTTTGGTGCCGCTAGCAAATAACTCAATCTTGCGCGTGGGACCGGAAACAATGAGTAGATCAGCAGGTTGTACGGATGTCTCGGGGGTAGCGTGCTGAAAGTCCGTATTTGCTCGCTTAACGCCGACAATTGTTACCCCGAACTGCTCACGAACTCGTGACTCGGTGAGCGATTTGTTGTGAGTCATGACAGGGGCGTGGATCTTCGCGATGGCAAACCCGTCATCGAATTCCAGAAAGTCGATCAACCGCCCTGTAACCAGATGGGCTACTCGCTCGCCCATGTCTGCCTCAGGCATCACCACATGGTGGGCCCCCATCTTTTTTGCTAACTGGCCGTGGTCGTGGTCGAGAGCCTTGACCCAAATGTCCTTGATCCCCAATTCAGTCAGTACCATCAGTGTTAAGAGGCTAGCTGCAATGTCCCCTCCAATTGCTACGATAGCATGTGAAAAGTCAGCAGCGCCCAGCTGAAGCATGACGCTTTCTTTGGTTGAGTCGGCCTGCACTGCGTGGGTTAGCTTATCTGCCCAAACTTGTACACGCTCGCCATTGTTGTCGACCCCCATGACGTCATGACCTAGGCGGACAAGCGACTGGGCAACAGCGCTGCCGAACCGGCCTAAGCCTATAACCAAAACACTGTCGCTGGCGGAAAATGCAAACTGCTCTGTGAAAATTCTACCCAACAATTGGATGCTCCTCTGGAAAGCGATACGGCATTCGCCGTTCACCGAGTATGAGTGAAGTCGCTAAGGTGATCGTTCCTATGCGGCCTAAATACATCAATATAACAAGTACAAATTGCCCCACGGGAGGAAGATCGGCCGTGATTCCTGTCGAAAGGCCAACCGTACCGAAAGCGGAAATCACCTCAAAAATGATACGGTCGGTCGACGCATCGCTTACAGACAGCAATATAGTAGTCCCGAGGATTACTACTGCACCACCAAGTACCAGGACAGTAATCGCTTGACGCTGTGCTGGGCTGCCGACTCGACGACCAAACGCTTCGCTATCGGGTTGACCCCGTATCTCTGCTATGACCAGCAAAAACAAAATCGCCACCGTGCCGACCTTGACGCCTCCGGCGGTGCCGGCGCTGCCGGCTCCCACGAACATCAGCAGATAATGTAGAGCCCATGTTTCTCGACTGGCCACCGCGAAATCGATGGAATTGAATCCCGCAGTCCTTGCCGAAACCGAAGTGAACGCTGCCGACAAAACCTTATCAGGTACCGACATTGCACCAAGAGTCCTTGCGTTGGACCACTCGAAAAATAGGACGCCAAGGAAGCCCACGAGTAGTAGGAAGCCCGTCACTGCAAGCGTCAGCTTTGTATGCAGAGACCAGCTGCGCGGCGACCGTGTTTTGTCTCGCAGGTCCATCAGCACTGGAAATCCTATGCCGCCGATAAAAATCGCCAACATGAGCGGCAGGAGTACTAACACATCTGGAGCGTAACGCATGACGCTGTCGGCGTGGATTGAGAAGCCGGCGTTATTAAATGCCGAAACTGAGTGAAACAGTCCGCTCCATGCAGCCTGTTGCCATTCGAGGCCGTAACCAACACGGAACCGTAACATCAGAACTAGCGCAACAAT
>NZ_WHJI01000011.1:0-191385 GCF_011682155.1 Massilia sp. CCM 8734 | reverse complement strand
CGCAACGTCATGTCCCTGACTCCATTACAACGCTACGCGCGCTCATCGCCAGTGCAATCGCAACTCAACTACAGCGTTGCCCTTGCTGCTTTCAGATTAAACTTACTTTGTGACACAGTAAGACTAGCAGTCGGCCCGATGGCCGCCATGATGCGACAAGCCAAAACCGGCCCCATGCGCCCTCCCCGTCGGGCCGAACAGCGCGGCAACCAGCGGATCGCGGTAAGGATGGCCCTTCCATTCCGACGCCAGGACGCGCTGGATCGGGTGCGGATCCGGTTCGGTAGGATCGGGCAGGCCGGCGGCCCGGTATACCATGTGCGCGCGCCGCGTGCGCGGATCGCGCCCGATGGCGCCTTCGCGGAACAGCTCCAGGCATTGCTGGCGCACCTTTTCGGCGTCGGCGCCCAGGCGTTGGGCCAGCGGGGCGACTTGCGTGGGACCGTGCGCGAGCGCGGCCAGGATGTTGCAACGCAGTTGATCAACCAGATAACGTCTCATGCTGCCCTCCAGTAAGTGTCGATGGCTTGGGCCAGGGCATCGCCGTCGAGGCGATGGCGCAGCGCGGTTAATTCCCCGATCACGCCACCGGCGGCGACGGCGGCGTTGCGGCTCTCTCGCCAGGCGCATGCGACGGCGAGCAACTGGCGCGCTTCGTGATTGAGTTCTGGTTGGACGGTCATCTGTTCTCCTTGGTGGAATGCCTCCCGCTGGCGCGGGCGTGGCGGGGCGGCCGCCATTGCAACTGCAATGACGCCGGACTTGGGGTCAAACTGGTCGAACTGCCGGATCAGGCCCGGCGCGCAGCACGGCGCGCGGGTACCGGTGGCCCACATCCATCGCCTGGACCGATCGTGCCAGCCACCGGCGCAACACGCAGGCTCGGCCGGATGGCCGCGTCAGAAGACTTGCACCGGCCGCGCGCGCGGCTGGTGACCGTGAGCTCCGGACGCAGCAAGGCGCTGGTAAAGCCGGGTAAAATCCGGACAGATATCGCTGTGTTCATAAGTAGTATATTAGTCTTACTAATCACGTTTGTCAACAGTCAGACTGATTGCTTTTTATTAGTTTTCCTTATATTGTTCGGTGTATGCCAGCCCTCCCCCTAAACCAACACGAGCTCGCGGAAGCAGCGCAGCTCAAGCAACTCTTCATTGAGTGGCAACACGCGCGCCGCAGCCAAGGGCTGCCTGCGTCCCAGGAAGCCGCCGCCAACCAGATGGAGTTCGGCCAAAGCGCGTTGAACCAATATCTCAACGGCAAAATCCCCTTGAATATCGACGTCGCCATCAAGTTTTCGAAACTGCTGGGCGTGCCGATCTCCGCCTTCAGCGCCGCGCTGGCCTCGCACGCGGACGATTACGCCGCAGCCAAGGATGCGATGGCCATGGCGCAGTCGCGCGAGAACGATTTCCGCCTGGTCGGCAGGCGCATCACGATCGATGCCGATCAGGACGAGACCATCCCCATCAAGAAGGTCAGCCTGACCTTGCGCGCCGGCGTCATGGGCTTCGAGGCATCGCAGGAGGATCAAACCGACACCACCATCAATCTGCCGCGCCGCTTCATCGAGAAAAACGACCTGGTGCCGCAATGCCTGCTGGCCATCAGCGTCAAGGGCGACAGCATGTGGCCGCTGATGATCGAAGGCGATGTGGTCGTCATCAATATTGCCGACACCAAACCGATCAACAACGAGTTGTACGCGGTAAATTTCGATGGCGAAGCCGTGGTCAAGCAACTGGTGCGCGAGGGCCGCGAATGGTACCTGTCTTCCATGAATCCGGACCCGGCCTACCACCGGCGCGCCTGCCGCGGCGGCGAATGCATCATCGTCGGACGCGTGGTCCGGCAGGAAGCGCGCACCTTGATGAATCGCGTCTGAGGACGCCTGCGGGCATCCAAGGGATGGATTTCACTGTCGACCTACCTCACCGCGCCCGCCCTGTGCGGGCATGTTGACGCGCCTGTCGGCCGTCGTCGCACGTCGAATTATCAGTCGGACTACTCGCCATAAAAATTAGTCGGGCGAATAGGTAAAGTGGGTATCTGCATTGCGCTGCCTCAAACGCGCGGTCTTGACGCTGGTCGGCACGACGTTATGCTTGACTGATGAACGGACCATCACGCGAGGAGATCGAGTCACGCCTGGCAGCCCACAGAAGCTGGGCGGAGACACGCATGTCCTTGATCGACGCGAATGTCCAAACGCTGGTCCTGCGGATGGACGAACGCGACCGCATAGACGCCGAGCGTCGGGCTGAACGGGCGCGGCTGGAAGCAGAGTGGCGCGAACAACAACGGGCCGAGCATGCGCGCCTGGACGCGGAGCGTGCCGAGCGCTATCGACTGGAAGTAGAACAACGAGAGGAAATCAGGAGAGAACGCGAACGCCGGGAAGCCGAGAGCGCGAAGGAACGCGAGCGCCTGGAAGCTGAACGCCAGCATGCCGAAGCCGAAAGCAAAAAGGAACGCGAGCGCCTGGAAGCTGAACGCAAGCAAGCCGAAGCCGAAAGCAAAAAGGAACGCGAACGCCTGGAAGCTGAACGCAAGCAAGCCGAAGCCGAAAGCAAAAAGGAACGCGAACGCCTGGAAGCGGAATACAAGAAAGCCGACGCCGAATGGCGGCAAACGCAAGCGCAATGGCATCAAGCCGAGCTCGAAGAACGAAAAGAACGTCAACGTGTCGAAGCGGAGCTATGGGCCGAGCACCGTCGCCAGTCGGCCGAGCGCGAACAACGGGAAGTCGAGCACCAGTGTGAGGCGCGGGAACAGTGGGTCGAGTACCGGCGCCTGGAGGCGGAGCGGCGCGCTGAATACGAAAAACGCCTCGATGAGCGCTTTGACAACATGGATCGCCACTACCTTGAGATCAAGGCCGACATGAAAGACCTCAAGAAAACGGTCATCATCACCGCCATCACGGCATCCCTGGCAACCGTGTTCGGGGTCGCCGCCTTCAACGCGACGCTACTGTCGGGCATGATCAGCAGCTTCGAATCCGGCAAAAACACCGCCCGCGCGCAGGGCGGAAAAACGCTGTTACCGATCCCAATCCTGCGCCCATCGACAGAGCCCTGACAACACCATGAACACCGTCCCCCGCCAACAGCGGCCACCCGCAAGAAAAAACCCGCTACGCCGTGAGGCGTGCGGGTTCTGACTTACTGCATATACTTGGTGCCGATTGCCGGAATCGAACTGGCGACCTTTTCATTACGAATGAACTGCTCTACCAACTGAGCTAAATCGGCGAAGACGCGTATTCTAGCAAACAACCCGGCAAAATTGCTAGTCCGAATGCGCGTTCTTTCGGTTTTTTGTTAAAAAAACCAGTTTTACTCGGCGTGATAGCTGCTCACGCGCTCAACTTCGCTCTTCGAACCGAGGAACACGGGCACTCGCTGGTGCAGCTTGTGCGGCGCGATATCGAGGATACGGGTGCGTCCGTCGGTGGCGGCGCCGCCGGCCTGCTCGACGATCATCGCCATCGGATTGGCTTCGTACATCAGGCGCAGTTTGCCCGGCATCGACGTGTCGCGCGTATCGGCCGGATACATGAAGATGCCGCCGCGGTTCAGGATGCGGTGCACGTCGGCCACCATCGAAGCGATCCAGCGCATATTGAAATCCTTGCCGCGCACGCCGGTCGATCCAGCCAGCAGCTCGTCGACATAGCGCTGCACCGGCGCATGCCAGTGGCGCTGGTTCGACATGTTGATCGCGAATTCCTTGGTCGCTTCGGGAATCATCATGTGGCGCTGGGTCAGCACCCAGGAACCCATTTCGCGGTCCAGGGTGAAGCAGTTCACGCCATTGCCGGTGGTGAGCACCAGCATGGTCTGCGGGCCGTACACGGCGTAACCGGCGGCGACCTGCATGCTACCGGCCTGCATGAAGTCCGCTTCGGTTGGCGTGCCCATGCCTTCAGGCGCCTTGAGCACCGAGAAGATGGTGCCGATCGAGACGTTGACGTCGATGTTGGACGAGCCGTCGAGCGGGTCGAACAAGAGCATGTATTCGCCCATCGGATAACGGTTCGGGATCGGATGGATCGATTCCATCTCTTCCGACGCCATCGCCGCCAGGTGGCCGCCCCATTCATTTGCCTCCAGCAGGATCTCGTTCGAGATCACGTCCAGCTTTTTCTGCACTTCGCCCTGGATGTTCTCGGTGTCGGCGCTGCCGAGAATATCGCCGAGCGCTCCCTTGCCGACCGAATGGCTGATGGTCTTGCAGGCGCGCGCGACCACTTCGATCAGCAGGCGCAGTTCGGCCGGAATGGAGTTATGCAGCCGTTGTTCTTCGACCAGGTGTTGCGTGAGACTGACGCGTTTCATTCACTTCCCTTTGGTGTGTTTAATATACTGTGCCGATCGCGGCGATTAATTGGCGAGCGCCTTGCTCACCACTTCGCGCACGTCGTTGGATAATTTTTTCACGCCGGCGACCTTCTGCAGGGCCTTCTTCATGTGCGCCTGCAGGGCCGGCGCGTACCTGCGCCAGCGGTCCATCGAGCGCGCCAGGCGGCTGGCCACTTGCGGGTTCAGGGCGTCGAGCGCGATTACCTGCTCGGCCCAGAAGGCGTAGCCACTGCCGTCGGGCGCGTGGAACTGCGACGGATTGCCGACGCAGAATGTAAATACCAGGCTGCGCGCGCGGTTCGGATTCTTGATGTTGAAGGCCGCATGGCGCATCAACTCGCGCACCGCCGCCACGTCGGTGGCCGGGGCCGAGGCCTGCATCGCGAACCACTTGTCGATCACCAGCGCCTCGTTGTCGAAATCGGCGTAGAACGCTTGCAGCGCAGCCTGCGCCGAGCCAGCGCCGGAGTGGATCAGGGCCGCCAGCGCGGCCACCCGGTCGGTCATGTTGCTGGCGTTGTCGAACTGCGCCTGCGCCAGCGCGATACTGTCTTCGCCGGAGGTGGACGCCAGGTAGGCCAGGGCCAGGTTCTTCAGGCCGCGTCGCCCCGCCGACAAGGCATCGGGACTGTACGCGCCCGGGGTCTGGTTGGCGTCGTACTGTGCGCGCAGCTCGACGCGCAGCGCCTCGCCGACGGTGCGCCGCACGAACTGGCGCGCCTGGTGGATGGCCTGCGGATTAACCACCTCCATCTGGTCGGCGATCATGCTCTCGGACGGCAGCAGCAAGGCTTGCTCGCGGAAGGCGGCATCGAGCGATTCGTCGGCCAGGATCTTGCGCAGCGCTTCGATGAAGGTGCTGTCCAGTTCAAGCGTGTCGCCCGCGGCCACGGCGCTTGTGAGCTTGAGCAGGCGCGCCATGGCCAGGCGCTGGCCCGCTTCCCAGCGGTTGACCGGGTCGCTGTCGTGGCTGAACAGGTGCAGCAGTTCGGTATCGGTGTAATCGTATTCCAGCACCACGGGCGCCGAAAAATCGCGCAGGATCGATGGCGTCGGCGCTTCCTTCACACCGGTAAAGCGGAAGGTGCGAGTGGCGTCGGTCAGTTCCAGCACGGCGGTCACGGCGTCAAGGCCATCGACGTTCAGGTGCAGGTCGCGCCCGTCGGCGCCGAGCAGGCCCACCGCCACCGGAATATGAAACGGCAGCTTGTTTTCCTGGCCGGGCGTGGCCGGGCAGCGCTGGGTCAGGGTCAGCTCGTAGGTTTGAGCGTCGCCGTCGTAGCGTCCTTCGGCGCGCACCACGGGCGTGCCGGCCTGGCTGTACCAGCGCTCGAACTGCGACAGGTCGCGCCCGCCCGCATCGGCCATGGCGGCGCGAAAGTCGTCGCAGGTCACGGCCTGGCCGTCATGCCGTTCGAAATACAGGTCCATCCCCTTGCGGAAGCGTTCGCGCCCGAGCAGGGTCTGGTACATGCGCACCACTTCCGCGCCTTTTTCGTAGACAGTGACGGTGTAGAAGTTATTGATTTCCACAAAAGAATCGGGCCGCACCGGATGCGCCATCGGCCCCGCGTCTTCCGGAAACTGGGCCTGGCGCAGGGTGCGCACCTGGTCGATGCGGGTTACCGCGCGCCCGCTCTCGGTGCCGATCATGTCGGCCGAGAATTCCTGGTCGCGGAACACCGTCAGCCCTTCTTTCAGCGACAGCTGGAACCAGTCGCGGCACGTGATGCGGTTGCCGGTCCAGTTGTGGAAATACTCGTGCCCGACCACCGCTTCGATACCGGCGTAGTCGATATCGGTCGCCACGCGCGGGTTGGCCAGCACGAACTTGGTGTTGAAGATGTTCAGGCCCTTGTTTTCCATCGCGCCCATGTTGAAGTCGCCCACGGCGACGATCATGAAGCGGTCCAGGTCGAGTTCGAGCCCGAAACGCGCTTCATCCCAGCGAATCGAGTTCTTGAGCGACTGCATGGCGTAATCGGTCTTGTCGAGATTGCCCTCTTCGACCCATACCTGCAACAGCGCCGAACGGCCGTCGGCCAGTTTGAACGTTTCTTCCTGGCACACCAGGCGCGCCGCCACCAGCGCGAACAGGTACGATGGCTTCTTGAACGGGTCTTCCCATTTGGCAAAGTGGCGCCCATCGCCGAGTTCGCCCTCTTCGATCAGGTTGCCGTTCGACAGCAGCACCGGATAGGTGGCCTTATCGGCGCGCAACATCACCGTGTATTTCGCCATCACGTCGGGACGGTCGGGGAAATACGTGATGTTGCGGAAACCTTCCGCCTCGCATTGGGTGAAAAAGTTGCCGTTCGATACGTACAACCCGTTCAAGGTCGTATTCTTGACCGGTGTCGTCAGGGTTTCGATTTCCAGGGTCACGGCGTCGGGCGCGTTGGGGATGACCAGCATCTTGTCGTCGAGGCGGTAATCGCGCTTGGACAGGGTCTTGCCGTTCATGCGCAGCGCCACCAGGACGATATTTTCTCCGTGCAACTCAATCTCGCGCACCTTGCTCTCCGGATTGCGCGTCATGGTCAGGCGGCTGGCGACGATGGTGCGCTGCGGGTCGAGATCAAAGCCAAGTTCGACCGTTTCCACCATAAAGCCGGGCGGGGAGTAATCTTTGCGATAGATGGTTTGCGGAGTGTCTGTGCGCATGGGATCTCGGAAGGGACAGTGAGTCGGGAGTCTATTTTACCAATACCACAAGCTTGCGCCGCGCCTCATTGCTTCGGATTGCCTCGCATTTGTCTGTATCGCAGTGTGAATGCGGGTAACAACTTGTAAAAATTCTGCGAAAATAGACTGTGAGCCATAAAGTTAGTTTCGGTGAAATCCGTTTTGAGTGATGGGAGTAGCGTCATGGGAGTAATGCGATGAGACGATTATTGATGGCCGCCGGTGCGGCGCTGACCCTGCTGCTGGGAGGCTGCGCGAGCACCATCCGCAGCGATGTGACCACCTTCCACCAGTGGCCGGCCGAGCTGCAGGACAAGACCTATGTGTTCGAAGCGCCGCCGGTGCAGGACGACACGCTCGAACTGCGCAGCTACCAGAACCTGGTGCGCGGCGAGCTGACGCGCCTGGGTTTTCGCGACGCCGGCGAAAGCGGCAAGCCGACCCTGAGAATCTCGATGCGCTTCACCACCACCGATATCCCGGTGCGCATCGTCGAAGTGGTCGATCCCTTCTTTTACGCCAGCCCGCGCTTCGCCTTCGGCGGTTACGGCTATCGCGGCCGCCACTGGGGCGCGCGGCGCTACTGGGGCGGCTGGCACAGCCCCTTCTACGATCCGTTCTGGACCGGCGCGCCGATGTACCGCGAACGCATCGATCACCAGTACCGGCGCGAACTGCAGGTCGGCATCAAGTCCATCCCCGACGGCAAGCGCCTGTTCGATGTCACCGTGCATAACATGAGCCGCAACATGTCCACCCCGGCGCTGATGCCGGCGCTGGTGCACAGCGCCTTTGCCGAATTCCCGGGCGTGAGCGGGGTGGCGCGGCGGGTCGAACTGAAACGCGAAGGCTGATTGGCCGGCATCACAAACAACGCGCTCCACGGAGCGCGTTGTTTCATGGATGGCCGAGCCACGCTTCCGAACCGAAGGTGATGCCGACGATCAGCAGCACCGCCAGCACCAGAGCGATCAACAGGCGCCCGAACTTGGGCGAGCCGTCGTCGGGCTTGCCATCCGGCGCGCTCATGGCACCAGGATCGACGAACCGGTCGTCTTGCGCGCTTCAAGGTCGATATGCGCCTGCGCGGCGTCGGCCAGCTTGTAGGTCTGGTGGACAGCGATCTTCACCTCGCCGCTGGCGACCACCGCGAACAGGTCGGCGGCCATCGCTTCGAGGTCGGCGCGCCTGGCGGCGTAGCTGAACAGGGTCGGGCGGGTGATGAACAGCGAGCCGCGCGAAGACAGTTCGGCCAGCGAAAAATCGGGCACCGGGCCGGAGGCGCTGCCGAAGCTGACCATCATCCCCAGCGGGCGCAGGCAGTCGAGCGACTTGATAAAGGTGTCCTTGCCGATCGAGTCGTACACCACCGAGACTTTTTCGCCGTTGGTGATCTCCATCACGCGCGCCACGAAATCCTCGGTGTTGTAGTTGATGACATGGCTGCAGCCGGCGGCCTTGGCCAGCGCCGCTTTTTCGTCGGAACCGACGGTGCCGATCATGTTCACGCCCAGCGCGCGCGCCCACTGCGAAGCGATCAGGCCCACGCCGCCGGCGGCCGCGTGGAACAAGATGGTGTCGCCGCGCTTGAGCGGCACGGTGCGGCGGAACAGGTACTGCACGGTCAGCCCCTGCAGCATCATGGCGGCGCCGGTCTCGAACGAGATCGCGCTTGGTAAGCGCAGCAGCAGCGCGGACGGCATGTTGCGCACCTCGCAGTAAGCCCCGTTCGGACGGCCGGCGTAGGCCACGCGGTCGCCCACGGCCACCTCGGTCACGCCCTCGCCGATCGCCTCGACCACGCCCGCGCCTTCCATGCCCAGGCCCGCCGGCAGCGGCTGCGGATACAAACCGGTGCGGAAGTACACGTCGATAAAATTGATGCCGCAGGCGGCGTGGCGCACGCGCGCTTCGCCCGGTCCGGGCTCGCCCACTTCCACGTCGACGTATTCCATCACTTCGGGACCGCCGGTGCGGTTCATGCGGATTGCTTTTGCCATCATGCTGGACTCCTGTCTGTTTCTGGTTCTGGGATGGATTGCGCGGCCGCCAGCCTGAGGTGCGAGAGCAGCACATGGGCGCTCGACAAATTGGTGGCGCAAGCGACATTGTGGACGTCGCAGGCGCGCACCAGCGCGTTGATGTCCGGTTCGTGCGGCTGCGGCGTCATCGGGTCGCGCAGGAACACCACCGCGTCGACCTGGCCTTCGACCAGGGCCGCGCCGATCTGCAGGTCGCCGCCGAACGGACCGGACTCCTTGCGTTCCACCGCCAGCCCCAGTTCCATGATCAGGCGCGCGCCGGTGGTGCCGGTCGCCATCAGCTGGCAGCCACGCAGGAAATCGACGTACTCGCCGGCGAGCACGATCATGTCGTCCTTCTTCTTGTCGTGCGCGATCAGGGCGATGCGGGGCATGGTCGGGGGGTTCATTCGGTCGCTTTCATGGGTCGGGTTGATGGTGAATGACTGATGACTATTTTTTCTTCGACAGCATATAAATCCCCGCCAGCACCATCGCGGTGCCGCCCAGTTGTACGGCGGTGATCGGCTCGCCCAACACCAGCGCGCCGAGGAACAGGGTCGAGACGGGGCCGATCATGCCGGCCTGCGAGGCGGTGGAGGCGCCGATGCGCTGCACCGCGATCATGGTCATGAAGACCGGCAGCACGGTGCAAAAAATCCCGTTGGCCAGCGAGTACCAGTACACCGCCGCCGGCTGCACCAGCATCGAGGCGGGCCGCAGCACGAAGAACTGGCCGATGCACACCGCGCTCGAGACGCACATCGCATACGCCACCAGGCGCAGGGAGCCGATGCGGCGCACCATCTCGCCCGACATCAACAGGTAGAGCGCGTACGACAGCGCCGAACCCAATACCAGCAACGCGCCGATGCTTGTGCTGCCGGCGCCGCCCTGCAGGTCGTGAACGAACACCAGCACGATGCCGCAGTACGACACGAGCAGCGCCAGCCACTCGATGCGGCTGATGTGCCGCTTGAGGAACACCGAGGTAATGAGCAGGACAAACGTCGGCGTGAGGAACAGGATCAGGCGTTCCAGCCCGACCGAGATAAATTGCAGGCCGAGGAAGTCGAGAAAACTGGAGAGGTAGTAGCCGACCACGCCCAGCAACACCAGGCGCCAGCGGTCGGCCACCGGCAGCGGCGCTTCGCTGCGCATCTTCCAGATGGCGACGGCGGCGAACACCGGCAGCGAGAACAGCATGCGGAACGCGAGCACGGTGACGGCGTCGACGTGGTAGCGGTACATCAGCTTGGCCAGCACCGCCTTGGCCGAAAACAGCACCGCGCCCGCGATGGCCAGCGTCAGGCCGGCCATCAAGGCCGGGCGCGGGGTCGGGTGGGCGGCGGTGGCCGTTGCGCTTTTGTTCATGCAGCGATTGTAGAACGAAACGCGCAAACTGGCTGGAGGCCGGCGGATTTTGACAAGGCCGCTATGGTAAAATGTCGGCCATTGATGCATACCGTCTAAGGAAATTTCGACATGGCTGGACACAGCAAATGGGCCAATATCAAGCACAAGAAGGCCGCCACCGACGCCAAGCGCGGCAAGATCTGGACCCGATTGATCAAGGAAATCACCGTTGGCGCGCGCATGGGCGGCCCCGACATCGCCACCAACCCGCGCCTGCGCCTGGCGGTGGACAAGGCGGCTGACGCCAATATGCCGAAAGAGAACGTCACGCGCGCGATCTTGCGCGGCTCGGGCGGACTCGAAGGCGTGAACTACGAAGAGGTGCGCTACGAAGGCTACGGCATCGGCGGCGCGGCCATCATCGTCGACTGCATGACCGACAACCGCGTGCGCACGGTGGCCGAAGTGCGGCACGCCTTCAACAAACATGGCGGCAACATGGGTGCCGAAGGTTCGGTCGCGTTCATGTTCAAGCACTGCGGCCAGTTCCTGTTCGCGCCCGGCGTGGATGAAGACAAGTTGATGGAAGCGGCCCTGGAGGCCGGCGCCGACGACGTGGTGGCCGACGAAGAAGGCGGCTTCGAAGTGCTGTGCGATCCGTTCGCTTTCGCGGCCGTGAAAGAAGCATTGGAAGCTGCCGGCTTCAAGGCCGAAGTGGCCGAGATCATCATGAAGCCGTCGACCGAAACCGTGATCGGCGGCGAAGACGGCATCAAGATGCAAAAAATTCTCGACGCGCTCGAGAACCTCGACGATGTGCAGGAAGTCTATACCAACGTCCTGATCGAAGATTAAGCTCCTATGAAAATCCTGGTAGTCGGCTCTGGCGGCCGTGAACATGCACTGGCCTGGAAACTGGCCCAATCCGAACGTATCCAGATGGTCTACGTCGCCCCCGGCAATGGCGGCACGGCGCGCGACATCCGCCTCGTCAACGTCGAACTGTCGGACCCGGAGCAACTGGCCGAATTCGTCCAGCGCGAAGGCATCGCCCTGACCGTGGTCGGCCCCGAAACGCCGCTGGCGGCCGGCATCGTCAACCTGTTCCGCGGTCGCGGCCTGAAGATTTTCGGCCCCACCAAGGAAGCGGCGCAGCTCGAAAGCTCGAAAGACTTCGCCAAGGCGTTCATGCAGCGTCACGGCATTCCGACGGCGACCTACCAGACGTTTTCGGACGTGGGAGAGGCGCACGCCTACATCGACGCCAACGGCGCGCCGATCGTCATCAAGGCCGACGGCCTGGCTGCCGGCAAGGGCGTGGTCGTCGCCATGACGCTCGAAGAAGCGCACCAGGCGGTCGACCATATGCTCGCTGATAACCGCTTCGGCGACGCCGGCGCGCGCATCGTGATCGAAGAGTTTTTGGCGGGCGAGGAAGCGAGCTTCATCGTCATGTGCGACGGCAAAAACATTTTGCCGCTGGCGACCAGCCAGGATCACAAGCGCCTGAAGGATGCCGACGAAGGCCCGAACACGGGCGGCATGGGCGCGTATTCGCCGGCGCCGATCGTCACGCCGGCCATGCACGCGCGCGTGATGCGCGAGATTATCAACCCGACCATCAACGGCATGGCCAAGGACGGCATTACGTTCACCGGCTTTTTGTACGCAGGGCTGATGATCGACGACAAAGGCAATCCGAAGACGCTGGAATTTAACTGCCGCATGGGCGACCCGGAGACGCAGCCGATCATGGCGCGCCTCAAGAGCGACCTGGTGACGGTGATGGAGCATGCGGTCAATGGCACGCTCGACACGGTCGAACTGGAATGGGACCGCCGCACGGCGGTGGGCGTGGTGCTGGCCGCCGCCGGTTATCCGGACGATCCGCGCAAGGGCGATGTGATCGACGGCATTCCCGCCGAGACGCCGGAATGCGTGACCTTTCATGCGGGTACCCGGCAGCTTGACGGCAAGCTGGTGACCAACGGTGGACGCGTGCTGTGCGTGGTGGGCTTGGGCGACAGCGTCAAGATGGCGCAGAAGCAGGCTTACGAAACGGTCGACAAGATCCATTTCAACGGCGCGCAGTTCCGCCGCGATATTGGGTGGCGCGGGTTGAAGCACTAAGATGAAGCACGAAGGTTAAATACCAAGATTAGGCCACTAGCCTCAAAACCGTCGTCCCCGCGCAGGCGGGGACCCAAGTTCGTGCCTGGTCGCAGGCGGTTCGAGCAACTTGGGTCCCCGCCTGCGCGGGGACGAC
This sequence comes from Massilia sp. CCM 8734, assembly GCF_011682155.1. Taxonomy (NCBI): domain Bacteria; kingdom Pseudomonadati; phylum Pseudomonadota; class Betaproteobacteria; order Burkholderiales; family Oxalobacteraceae; genus Massilia; species Massilia sp. CCM 8734. The sequence goes on along the minus strand of NZ_WHJI01000011.1, from coordinate 178,693 downwards.
GGCATTTACAACGACGGTTTTTAGTTTAACGATGCTGCACATATCATAAAACACCGGCACGGTGTACAATTCGTCCTCAATTTTTATTCCCCGATCCCGCTCCCCGATGTCATCCCCCTCCCCTGCGGCCGTCAAGGCCTGGCTACTCGACCTGCAAGCGCGCATCGTGCAATCGCTCGAAGAAGCCGACGGCAAGCCCTTCCTGCGCGAAGAATGGCAACGTCCCGAGGGCGGCGGCGGCATCTCGCGCCTGATCGAGGAAGGCAATGTCCTGGAGCGCGGCGGCGTCAATTTTTCGCACGTGATGGGCGCCAACCTGCCGCCTTCGGCCGCGGCGTCGCGTCCCGAACTGGCCGGCCGCGCCTGGGAAGCGATGGGCGTGTCGCTGGTGGTCCACCCGCGCAATCCGTACGCGCCGACCGTCCATATGAACGTGCGCTTCTTCACCGCCACCGCGCCGGGTGAAGAACCGGTGTGGTGGTTCGGGGGCGGCATGGACCTGACGCCCTACTATGGCGACGAGGGCGATACGCGCCACTTCTACCAGACCTGCCACGATGCGCTGGCGCCTTTCGGCAGCACCCTGCACGCGCGCTTCAAGCACTGGTGCGACGACTATTTTTACCTGAAACACCGCAAGGAGCCACGCGGCGTGGGCGGGATTTTCTTCGACGACTTCAACGAAGCCGGGTTCGACCTCTCGTACGCGATGACGCAAAGCGTGGGCGACTCCTTCGTCAAGGCTTACCTGCCGATCCTGATGGCCCGCAAGGACACGCCGTACGGCGAGCGCGAACGCGACTTCCAGGCCTACCGGCGCGGGCGCTATGTCGAATTTAACCTGGTGTGGGATCGCGGCACCCTGTTCGGCCTGCAGTCGGGCGGACGCACCGAAGCGATCCTGATGTCGATGCCGCCGATCGTCAAGTGGCGCTACGACTGGCATCCGGAAGCCGGCAGCGCCGAAGCGAAGCTGTACAGCGACTTCCTGGTCCATCGCGACTGGCTTCTTACGTGACCTTGTGCGTCGCACTGCTGGGAGGCAGTTTCGACCCGGTCCATAACGGTCATGTGGCGCTGGCCACCTTGTTTGCCACCCTGCTCGAACCGGACCAGTTGCGCATCCTGCCGGCCGGCAGTCCGTGGCAAAAGAACGGCTTGCAGGCGAGCGACGCCGACCGCATCGCCATGCTGCGCCTGGCCTTCGCCGGCGAGGCTGCCGATATTGCGCAGGCGGTCACGCTGGACCTGCAGGAAATCGAACGCGGAACGCCGACCTACACCATCGACACCTTGCGCAGCGTACGCGCCGAACTCGGGCCGCAAGCATCGATCGTATTCCTGATGGGGTCCGACCAGTTGCAGCAGCTCGACAGCTGGCGCGAATGGCGGCAGCTGTTCGAACTGGCCCATATCGGCGTGGCTGCGCGCCCTGGATTTTCGATGGCCGATGCGGCATTGCCGGCGGCCGTCGCCGAAGAACTCACCATGCGCCGGGGCAGCCTGGCGCAATTGCGTAACACCCCGTCCGGCAGGGCTTACCTGGCCGAGACGCTGGATGTGGACATCTCCGCCACCCAGATTCGTGCGGCATTACAACGGGGCGAGAAGGCAAACTCGCTTATCTCCCCGGTAGTGCTAGACTATATTCAACAACATAATTTATACGAAATCTAATGGATATTAAAAAACTGCAGACCCTCGTCGTCGACGCCCTCGAAGACGTGAAGGGCCAGGACATTACCGTGTTCGATACCGTTCACCTGACCAGCCTCTTTGACCGCATCGCCGTCGTTTCCGGCACCTCCAACCGTCAGACCAAGGCGCTGGCCGCCTCCGTGCGCGACAAGGTCAAGGCTGCCGGCGGCGACGTGATCGGCATCGAAGGCGAAGACACCGGCGAATGGGTCCTGGTCGATCTGGGCGACATGATCGTCCACATCATGCAGCCGGCGATCCGCCAGTACTACCGTCTCGAAGAAATCTGGGGCGACAAGCCGGTCAAGCTCGGCGCGGCCAAGCGCAAGGGCACCGTGGAAGCGGCCGAAGCGGCCGAAGTCAAGCCGAAGTCGAAGCACCTGGCCTCGACCCAGGAAGCGCCTGAAGTCAAGCCGGTCAACGAGCGCAAACCAGCCGCCAAAAAAGCCGCCGCCGCCAAGACCACAGCCGCCGCCAAAAAAGCGCCAGCCAAAAAAGTCGCGTCGAAAGCCGTCGGCAAAGTGGTCAAGGTCGCCGCGACCAAGACCGAAGAAGCCGCCGTCAAGGCCCTCAAGGCACTGCCGCCGAAACGCGCCGCCGCCGTCAAGGCCCCGAAAGCCCCGGCCGACGCCGTGCCGGTCAAGAAAGTCATCAAGCGCGTCGCCAAAAAAGACACAGAGTAAGCATCGATGCAGCTCATGATCGCTGCGGTCGGCCACAAAATGCCCGCCTGGATCGAGACCGGCTTTTCCGAGTACACGAAGCGCATGCCGCCTGAATTGCGCATCGTGCTCAAGGAAATCAAGCCGGTCGAACGTTCCGGCAGCAAGACGGCGGCTACCGCCATGGCGCTCGAACGCGAGCGCATCGAAGCGGTCCTGCCCAAGAACGCACGCATCATCGCGTTGGATGAACGCGGCAAGGACCTGACCAGCGTGGGCCTGTCCCAACAGCTGATGCAGTGGCAGCAGGACGGGCGCGACACCGTCTTCCTGATCGGCGGGGCCGACGGCCTCGATCCCGAACTCAAGGCGCGCGCCGAGGGGCTGATTCGTATTTCCAGTATGACGCTCCCGCACGGCATCGTGCGTGTTATGCTTGCCGAGCAGTTGTATAGGGCGTGGTCGATCACGCAGAATCACCCTTATCATCGCGTCTGACAAAAGGGAATGCGGGAATCCGATGAAACCGATCGACAGAAAAATCTACCTTGCCTCGAAAAGCCCGCGCCGGCGCGAATTGCTGCGCCAGATCGGCGTGGAATTCGAGCTGCTCACCTTGCGCAACGATACGCCGCGCGGCCCGGACGTGACCGAAGTGGTGCATCCGGGCGAAGCGGCCATCGACTACGTGGCGCGCGTGGCCAACGAAAAAGCGGCCTTCGGCTGGAACATGGTGCAGAACCGCCGCCTGACCCTGCGTCCGGTGCTGGCGGCCGACACCACCGTCACCATCGACGGCGCCATCCTCGGCAAACCCGGCTCGCCCAACGAGGCGATGGAAATGCTCGAACGCCTGTCCGGCCGCACGCACCAGGTGCTGACCGCCATCGCGGTCCACCACACCGACATGAAGCGCCAGGTCACGCAAGTGTCGCAGGTGCGCTTCGCCAAGCTGTCGGCGGCCTCGATCAAGGCGTACTGCTCCACTCCCGAACCGTACGACAAGGCCGGCGGCTACGGCCTGCAAGGCTTGGCCGCGCTGTTCGTCGAACATATCGAAGGCAGTCATTCGGGCATCGTCGGACTGCCGCTGTTCGAGACCGCGCAACTGCTGCGCGAAGCGGGCATTCCGCTGGCCTGATGCGCGTTTGCGCGCGCGCCGGTCGCGCCTCCTCGGCCTCGTCCCTAACACTCACATCTGCACGGCGGCCCTGAACCATGAACGAAGACATCCTGATCAACATCACTCCGCAGGAGACGCGCGTGGCGCTGATCCTGCAAGGCGCCGTGCAGGAACTGCACATCGAGCGCACCCTCACGCGCGGGCTGGCCGGCAACGTCTACTCGGGCAAGGTGGTGCGCGTGCTGCCGGGGATGCAGTCGGCCTTTATCGACATCGGCCTCGAACGCGCGGCCTTCCTGCACGTGGCCGACATCTGGGAAGCGCGCACCCACGAAGGCCCGAGCGTGGCGCCGACCCCGATCGAGAAGATCCTGTTCGACGGCCAGGTGCTGACGGTGCAGGTGATCAAGGACCCGATCGGCACCAAGGGCGCGCGCCTGTCGACCCAGATTTCGATCGCCGGGCGCATGCTGGTGTACCTGCCGCAGGACAGCCATATCGGCATCTCGCAAAAGATCGAAAAGGAGTCCGAGCGCGAACTGCTGCGCACGCGCCTTCACAGCCTGCTGCCGGCCGAGGAAAAAGGCGGCTACATCGTGCGCACCATGGCCGAGGAGGCGTCCGACAGCGACCTGGCGGCCGATGTGGACTACCTGCGCAAGACCTGGAGCGCGATTCTGCACGGCGCCAAAACGCGCCCCGCCACCAGCCTGCTGTACCAGGACCTGAGCCTGGCCCAGCGCGTGCTGCGCGACTTCGTGCACGACGAAACGGCCACCATCCAGGTTGACTCACGCGAGAACCACGCCATGCTGGTCGAATTTGCCAAAGCCTACACGCCGACGGTGCTCACGCGCTTGCAGCACTACACGGGCGAGCGCCCGCTGTTCGACCTGTACGGCGTGGAAGAAGAGATCCTGCGCGCGCTGGGACGGCGCGTGGACCTCAAGTCGGGCGGCTACCTGATCGTTGACCAGACCGAGGCCATGACGACCATCGATGTGAACACCGGCGGCTTTGTGGGCGGGCGCAATTTTGCCGATACCATTTTCAAGACCAACCTGGAAGCGGCGCATGCGATCGCGCGCCAGCTGCGGCTGCGTAACCTGGGCGGGATCATCATCCTCGACTTCATCGACATGGACAACAACGAGCACCGGCACGCGGTGCTGCAGGAGTTGAAAAAGACCTTGTCGCGCGACCGCACCAAGGTGTCGGTGTCGAATTTTTCGGCCCTGGGACTGGTGGAAATGACGAGGAAGCGCACCCGCGAGTCGCTCGCGCACATCCTGTGCGAGCCCTGCCCGGCCTGCGCCGGCAAGGGCCAGGTAAAAACCAGCCGCACGATCTGCTACGAGATCTTGCGCGAGTTGATGCGCGAAGCGAAGCAATTCAATCCGCGCGAGTTCCGCATCCTGGCCTCGCAAGAGGTGGTGGACCTGTTCCTGGAAGAGGAATCGCAGCACCTGGCGATGCTGGGGGACTTTATCGGCAAGCAGATTTCGCTGCAGGTCGAGACCGCCTACCACCAGGAGCAATACGACGTGATCCTGATGTAGTTGCGCGGCTTTGATTCATCCGCTGCGGCGGATGGAACGCGCTAGCAGCTGGCGCCGCCGATGCTTTTACCGGTGCGCAGGTCGAATCCGAAATAGCAAGCGTAACCACTGCCCGGATAATAGAAGCACGACACGCCATCCTTGTTCCGCTCGCGGTAGCCTGGTTCGGCCGTGCATTTGTTCTTTTCATCCGGGTGCATCGCATCGAACAGGTCTTTTGCCACCTTGCCTTCGACACGGATCGACACCTTGCTGTCGTTGCGGGTCGGAGGCTGCCGCTCGCCCAGGGTGCCACTGTAAACCAGATACTCGCCCTTGAGCGGCTTGTAAGGCGCTTCCCAAGGCTCTTTATCGGCGGCGCTGGCGTGTGAAACCAGGCCGGTCGCAAGCGACAGCAATATAAGGATATTCTTCATTCCGGCTCATGTATCAGGATAAGGTCGATCTGGGTTACGGTGAAAGTAAAAGGGCGGCCATCGGCCGCCCCTGCATCAGACCACTTTATTGGCTGCTGCATCCCAGCCGCCGGACGTATTGCCGCCGGCGCCGCCACCGATTTTTTGCTGGACATACTTCCACTTCACCTTCGAGAATTTCAGGGCCACGCTTTCAGTCATGATGCTGCCAGCGCCAACGCTCGGCGCCACGTGCCCGACCAGCACGTTTTCCAGCTCGATCTCGTAATACTTGATCCGTTCGCCGGCGCCGTCGGCGCGCCAGAATTCGAACTTGGCCTTGGCCAGCGTTTTACCCGACGCGCAGTTTTGCGCGAGCAGGGGCGACGCCAGGTCGGCGATCTTGACAAAGCTAATTTCCGACAATTCGGCGCGCTCGGCGGTGTGGCCGCCGGCGGTCGAGGAAGTCGCCGAACGTGGCTGCGAAACAGCCCACGCGACAGATTCGCACTCGATCCAATCCTTGTGCGTGGAATCGGCGGACTCGCCTTTGATGCCGTCGATTTGGAGGTAAACGTCAATTGCCATAAGAGCTCCCGGAAAAAGGCGAAATCGCCGTCTTTATTATAGCAAGATAACTAATGTTGATTTAATTGGTAACCTGATGATTAACTGTTAAATATGCGCAGGCCGATCGCCACACATGCCGCTGCCGGGCATCCGCTTGGAGGATCGGGCAGGCGCATGCTATGCTAAAAAATTGCAATAAATTTAATGATACCTGGTAAAACGATGACTATCCTGGCAAACAACGACACGCCAATGGGCACATTGACGACGGGCTTCGCGCACCGGCGGGCGCTGGGCATGGTGGCCACTGTACTGCTGTGCGCTTGCCTGATTCCGGCCGCCCATGCGAAAAAATGCACCGAAAAGCAGGCGGACGCCTTCGAAGCCATGGTCGATCACCTCGACAGCTGGGAAAAGGTGGACCAGTTACGCAAACAATACGGTCACTGCGACGATGGCGGTCCTGCCGAACTCCTGTCGGAAGCGATCGCATTGCAGTTGGCGGACCGTTGGGAGTCACTGCCCGAACTGGCAAAACTGATCGAGCGCGACCGCGCGCTCAAGCCCTTCGTGCTGCGGCATGTGAACAGCACCCTCAATGACAGAGAAGTAAACAGAATCCAGGTACAGGCAACGTCGTCGTGTCCGGCGGGCTTGAAAGGGCTGTGTGCCGAACTGAAAAAAAGGGCGGCGGACGCATTCAAATAAAAAACGCGAGGAGCATCAGCCAGGCGGCCGCAGAGGCCCTCGGATAAAAAAACGCTTGCGGAGAATGACTCTCCCGCAAGCGTTTTTGCTGTGCACCGTGGGCAGCATCCGCCCCGGTGCGGCGAACGGCAGCGACTAGGCCGCCGCCCTCTTATACAACCTTGTTGAGCGCCGCGTCCCAACCGCCGGACGTATTGCCGCCGGCGCCACCGCTGATTTTCTGTTGGGTGTATTTCCACTTCACCTTCGAGAATTTCAGGGCGACGCTTTCGGTCATCACGCTGCCAGCGCCAACGCTTGGCGCCACATGGCCGATCAGCACGTTTTCCAGTTCGATTTCGTAGTATTTGATACGTTCGCCGGCGCCATCCGCGCGCCAGAATTCGAGCTTCGCTTTTGCCAGGGTTTTACCGGAAGCGCAGTTTTGCGCGAGCAAAGGCGAGGCCAGGTCGGCGATCTTGACAAAGCTAATTTCCGACAATTCGGCGCGCTCGGCGGTGTGACCACCGGCGGTCGAGGAAGTTGCCGAACGTGGCTGCGAGACAGCCCAAGCGACGGATTCGCACTCGATCCAATCCTTGTGGCCAGAATCGGCCGACTCGCCTTTGATGCCGTCGATTTGAAGGTATACGTCAATTGCCATAGTAGTTTCCTAAGGTCAGGGCGGAATTGCCTTTCACTATTATAACAAAAGCACCAACGTTGAAATTATGTCTTACTATAAAATTAATTGTTAAATCAAGCGTATCAAAGCGCCCGCGCAGCCCTGGCCTCGCTGAACCGGCCTGTCAACTCCCCCCGTCCACGCCGGCCGGCCATGTCGGAACTTGAAAGTTGTGCCGATGATTTATGCTATGCTGCTGAAATTGCAATTACAACAACAGTAATGAGAGTAACATATGTCTACTTTGGTATTTAATGGCGCCACCCACCAGATTCATCTTTACGATAGCGACACAACGCTCATCGGCTCTTGGGAGGCATATAACAATGTTGCGCGCGCCGCGACGCTGACCCATCTTCCCAACCGCAGCTATACGCCGCAAGACAGGACCATCCCTCACTACCATGCGCCCGATCCGGACAGCTCGATTGGTTCGCATGGGATCGTCCGCTTCTATGTGCCGGGCCACCAAGGGATCGGGGTGCATTCCGGCCGGCGTCATCACCCAAGAATCCCGGGCCCGCCACACCCGACCATGGGATGTATCCGCACCACAGACGAAGCAATGGCGGTGATCAAGGAGAAAATGCGCACATCTCCCATCACTTCGGTTCGCGTGGAACACAACTGCGGCACGCATACACACGCAACACGACGCCGCAACAGGCCTGCTCATGCATAAGGCCACCTTGAAGATGGGCGCCGCACTTCTGTTGTGCGCTTTCCTTAGCCCGGCCGCCCATGCGAAAAAAAAATGCACGCGAGCTGACGCCGACGCCGCCCAAGCGATGATCGATCATCTCGGTAGCTGGGAAAAGATCGACCAGGGACGCAGGCGATACGGTCAATGCGACGACGGCAGCATTTCTGACGGTATTTCGGAAGCGGTGGCGCGCAGGCTGGTCGACAATTGGGACACATTGCCCACGCTGGCGAACCTGATCAAGAAAGATCGCGCGTTGAAGCCTTTTGTAACGAGGCATTTGAATGAAACGTTGAATAGCGAGGACCTGGAGAAAATCCAGGTGCTGGCAACGTCGTCGTGCCTGCCTGGGTTGAAAAAGCTGTGCGCCGATTTGAATCGCGCGGCCACGGAAGGGCTCCGATAAAAAAACGCTTGAGGAGGATGCACTCTCCCTCAAGCGTTTTTGCTTGCACCATGAGCAGCATGTGCGCATGGTGCGGCGAACGGCGGCCAATGGCCGCCGTTCGTTTATACAACCTTGTTGAGCGCCGCGTCCCAACCACCGGACGTATTGCCGCCAGTGCCACCACCGATTTTTTGTTGCGTGTATTTCCACTTCACTTTCGAGAATTTCAGTGCAACGCTTTCAGCCATGATGCTGCCGGCGCCGACGCTCGGAGCGATGTGCCCGATCAGTACGTTTTCCAGTTCGATCTCGTAGTACTTCACACGCTCGCCCGTGCCATCGGCACGGAAGAACTCGAACTTCGCTTTTGCCAGGGTTTTACCCGAAGCGCAGTGTTGCGCCAGCACTGGCGAGGCCAGGTCGGCGATTTTTACAATGCTAATTTCCGACAACTCAGCGCGCTCGGCGGTGTGACCACCGGCGGTCGAGGAAGTGGCCGAACGTGGCTGCGAAATTGCCCAAGCCACCGATTCACACTCGATCCAGTCCTTGTGGGTGGAATCGGCGGACTCGCCTTTTACGCCTTCGATTTGGAGGTATACGTCAATTGCCATAATGATCTCTATATGTGCAAGGCGAAATTGCCTTTTACGATTATAGCAAAATTACCAACGTTAAAATGTTGACTTATTCAAATCTTAATCTTTAACATTTTGAACGCCGTTTTTGGGCCAATCGGGGCAAGAAACTTCCGCCGTAGATCTTATGTGTTGCGCATATGCTACTGAGCGCACAAGTTCGCCTGATACGATCCGCTGACACGTGGCCTTCACGTGGCAGGCCGGGTGCGCTGTCGGTCCCGGGCATTCGTTCCATCCTCAGCGGAGGTAACCATGTTCTTCAGATTGATCAGCGCGGCGACGCTTGCCACTTGCGCCGCAGCAGCCCAAGCCGGCCCTATCGAGTTCCAGTTCAGCTACACAGGATTTTACGACAAGGTGAGCAACCAGTTCGATCCGGCGGCTTTGATCGCAGGCCGCTTTATCGCCGATGACCTGAACGGCGACGGCTTGTTTGCCAAGGAAGAACTGCTGTCGTTCAAACACAATGGTTCGAACGATTACATCGGTTGCGGCGTCGGCGACCAGTATTACTGGAAATGCAGCATCGAGCGCTTCGGCTACCGCATTGGCGGGCCGCTGAAGTTTTCCAGCACCTGGTCGCAATCGGATATCGCCTACCAGATCAGCAGCTCGACCATCACCGGCGAAGAATACGTCTACAACTACCGCACCGCCAACGGCGTCGATAGCCGCGGCCTGATCTGGACCGGCCAGACCCGCTTCGCGATCAACGCCCTCAATGCGGTGCCGGAACCGTTCTCGCTGGCGCTGATGGCGATCGGCGCCGCCGGCCTGGGCGCGGCGCGCTGGCGCCGCCGCACACGCTGATGCACGGCACGGCGCGCAGGCCGTGTCAGCTTTCGACGTCGACGCCCTGGATGGCGCCATCTTCGGCAAACTTGACCGCGACCACGTAGTTGGTCAGGTCTTCGCCGAAGGTAAAATCGAACATCGCAAACGAGGCATCCGAGTCGTCCGGCATCGGATGCAGGCCCACATGGCTCAGGTGCAGGGTCGCCAGCATGCGCTCCTCGACCGGCAGCGCGGGGTCGGTGCCCTCGATCAGCGTGGCCAGTTGCTCAGGCGAGAACTCTTCCAGGTGATGATCGATATACGTGTCCCTGACCACGCCCCCGGCGTGGAAGTCGGCCACGCAGGCGGCATGCGCACGCGCGATCTTGCTGTCGAGCTGCTCCATGAAGCCGCTGACACGGTCGAGCACGGCCGGATCGAGGTCCTTGACCGCGGAGAACTCGGTAAACCCATCCTCTCCGGGAAATGCGTTGAAGAAAGCGAGTGACAGGTCGATTTCCCGTCCATCGACCAGATACGTGGCTTCGTTGTATTCCTCAGGCAATGCCAGGTTGATGGCGCCGAAGTGGGGGATGATTTTTTCCATGTTGATTCTCAATTGACCAGAACTTGCTATTTTATCAGCCGGTGACATTGCGCAGGAAAGCCCGGCAGCGCCTGGCGGCAACCTTTGTCCACCGTCAGGAACACGAGGAATGTATGTTTTCCGTGCATGATTCCCGGATAAAATGGTCATTCGTTCAACCTTCGACGCGGAGAAATCATGGTCCAATTACGGCACTACGCACTGATGGCATTGATGGCCCTGGCCGGGGCGGCCCAGGCCAAGGCGCCGCGGGCGGTCACCGGGCAGTTCGACTACTACGCGGTGGCGCTGAGCTGGTCGCCGTCCTACTGCGCCAGCCGCAGCGACCCGGATCAATGCGCGGCCGGACGCCAGCTCGGCTTCGTGCTGCACGGGCTGTGGCCGCAGTACGAATCGGGCTATCCGTCCAGCTGCAGCAACGAGAAGCTGCCCAACGACGTGCGCGAAAAATACACCTCGCTGTTCCCCTCGCCGAGACTGATCGGCCACGAATGGAGCAAGCATGGCACCTGCTCCGGACTGGCGCCGGCGGCTTACTTCGATCTGTCGGCCAGGCTCAAGGAGCAACTGTCCATTCCCGCGCAATACCAGAAACCGGCGGCGCCGGTGCGCACTACCAACGACGCGTTGTACAGCGCCTTCAAGGAGGCCAATCCAGCCCTGGCCAAGGATGGCGTACTGCCCTTCTGCGCCAGCGGCGGGCGCTTCTTGCGCGAGCTGCACGCCTGCTACGACAAGACCGGCGGCTCGCGCAGTTGCAGTCCGGGCCAGGTCAAGCGCTCGAAAAGCAGCTGCGGCCAGGCCAGCTTCCTGATCCAGAGCGTGCGCTGATCGCTCAGGCCTGCCACACGCCGTAGCCGGCCTCGCGCAACCCGATGCCAAGTTCGACTTCCATGTCGGCCGCGCCCGCGTAAGGCATCGGGTTGTACACCGCGTACAGTTCCGGCAGCAGGCGCAGACCGTACTTTTGCACGAACTTGTTGGCCTGGATGCCCGCCTTGTGCTTGTCGAAGCGCAGGTCGACGCTCAATCCCGTCATGCCCACGTACACGCACGGTTTGCCGCTCACGTAATCCGGATTGGACTTCTTGAAACGCGGCTTGTACAGCACGTCCTTCGACAGCTCGATGACATACACACTGTGGTGGTAGCGCCGGCCCATCGGCGCCTACGGCGGCGTGGCATTGCGGCCCAGCGGGCCGATGTCGGCGCTGCCCAGCACGCGCTTGCGCGCGCCGTTGCGCACCACGGCCAGCATGGCCTGCCCCACCTGGCGCGTGGTCAGCACGTGCCTGGGCATGGCGGCGCGCAGCAGCGGCAGCACGGGCTTCATCAGCGCATAGAAAATGCGGTAGGCGGTGGTCTTGGACTTGATGCCGTCAAGCGGCTCGATCATCCCCGGCCTGAAAATGTACACGCCGCGAAACGGCAGCGCCAGCAGTGCGTTTTCGGTCTTGCCGCGCACGCGCTCCCACATGGTGGCGCTCGTTTCGCTGCTGTCGGCGCCGGCGCCGGACACATACACGAACACCATGCGCGGATTTTTCGCGACCAGCGCATTGGCCGCCGCCAGGGTCATGTCGCAGGTCAGGCGCGTGTAGTCGGCCTCGCTCATGCGCGACGACGTCACGCCCACGCAAAAGAAGCAGGCGTCGATATCGTCCAGCTGCGCGGACAGCGTGGCGTAGTTGAACAGATCGGCGTGCACCACATCGCGCAGCTTGGGGTGGCGCTGCCCGGTCGGGGTGCGGCCGATGGCGACGACCTGCGCCACATCGGCGGCCTGCAGGCATTCGCGCAGCACGCCCTGCCCGACCATGCCGGTGGCGCCAAATATCAGAACTCTCACGTGGTCTTTCTCCTTGCCGCGCAGGGGCGCATCAGGGCGATATGATAGGCCTTATTGCGTGCCCGCGCAGGCTGGCGAATCGGGTTCGGGGATGACGCCGATCGACCGGATCGTCCCGTCCTGCCGCAAGCGCGCCGCGACCACGGCGCCGGTGACATCGTCGCCAATGGTGAATGCGAACACGGCAAATGGCGGGTCGGATGGGTCGGGCAAGGGATAAAGCGTGATGTGACTCAGTTCCAGGGCCAACAACATGCGCTCGTCGACGGGCAGCGATCCGTCGGTCCTGTAGATGACGTGTTCCAGCCAGCCAGGCGGCAGCCGCGCCTGGAGATACGCAATGTACCCGGTCCTGACCACGCCGCCGGTATGGAAATCGGCGCTGACGGCGGCGCGCGTGCGCTCGATGTGACGGTCCATGTCGCCTGCGAATTGCGCGACGCGATCAAGCACGGCCGGGTCGAGATCGCGCACCGGCAGCCGCATCGTGGCGCCATGCTCGTCCACGTCCGTTGTGTGCAGGGCCAGCGACAAATCGATTTCGTCAAACCGGCCTCCCACCTCGTAAAGGTAGTCGGCCTCGTAGTACCGATATGGCGCCGCCAGGTCGATGGCGCCGAAGTACGGGATGGTTTTATCCATGTGGAGCCTCGCTTTGAATCATCGTGCCGGCAAGGCCGACGGAAAAAACAGTTGCTGCCCGTTCGGGCGGAAGGCGGCGATCCGGGCCTGCCCTTCGCCGGAGGTGATCCAGTCGATCAACTGATGCGCCGCGCGCTCGTTGATGCCCGGATGGCGCGCCGGATTGACCGCGATGATCCCATACGGATTGAACATCTTCGGGTCGCCCTGCACCAGGATCGCCAGCGCGGCTTTGTCCTTGAAGGTGGCGTAGGTGGCGCGGTCGGTCAGGGTGCAGGCTTGCAGCTCGGCCGCCATGCCCAGCACTTGCGCCATGCCCAGCCCGGCCGACAGGTAACGCGGCGGCGGCGGGCGTATGCCGGCCGCTTTCCAGTAGCTCTTTTCCATCTGGTCGGTGCCGGAATTGTCGCCGCGCGAAACGAAGCGTACCTCGCTCGACGCCAGCCTGCGCAGGGCGGCGACGATATCGGAGCCGCCTTTGATGTCGGCCTTGTCGGACGGCGGGCAGGCCAGCACGAAGTCGTTGTACATCACGTCGCGCCGCTTGATGCCATGGCCCTCGGCCACGAACGTGTCTTCGGCGGCGCGCGCGTGCACCAGGGTGACGTCGACATCGCCATTTTTCGCCAGTTCCAGCGCCTTGCCGCTGCCGACGGCAATGACCTGCACTTTTGTGCCCGTCTTTGCCTCGAACACCGGCAGCAGCCAGGCCAGCAGGCCGGAATTGTCGGTGCTGGTGGTGGTGGACAGGCGCAGCACCTGCTCGCCCGCCAGAGCCAGCGGGCAGGCGATGCCCAACCAAAGGGCAAATGCGATTTTCCCGGTCATTTGTATTCGAGCTTTCCATCACGTAGTTTAAGGCGTTGCACGCCGGGCATGCCGATCAGGTCACGGTCGTGGCAGGCCGTGACCACCGCGCCGCCGGCCCCCGTCAGGGCGGCAATGAGCGATATCACCTGTTCGCGCGCGGCGCCATCGAGGTTGGCGGTCGGTTCGTCGAGCAGCAGCAGGGCAGGCCGCAGCACCGACGCGCGCGCCAGCGCCACGCGCTGCACCTCGCCGCCCGACAGGCGGGCCGGATCGCTGTCTTGCAGGTGCGCGACGCCGGCCCATGCCATGGCCTGCGCCACCGCCTGCGCCGCCTGCGCCCGCGGCACGCCGCGCGCGCGCAGCCCGTAGCCGATGTTGGCCGCCACGCTGGTCGAAAACATCACCGGATGCTGGTGCACGTACACGATCGCCGCGCGCAGGGCGGGCGGATACGGCGACAATGCCGCCGGCCGCCCCTGCCAGGTCAGGCCGGATGCCTCGCCCGGTTCCAGTCCGGCCAGCACGCGCAGCAAGGTGCTCTTGCCGGCGCCGTTGATCCCGGTGAGCACGTAAGCGCGGCCCGCGTCGAGCGCAAAGGCGTCCAGGTCGAACAGCACGCGCGCGCCGTGCGCCTTGCGCAGTTTGTCGATGCGCAGCAAGCTCATTGGCGTGCCCCGGCGGCGCGCGTGTCGCCCTGCAGCAGCATCAGCGCGCCGTTCATGAGCAGCGCCAGCGCCACCAGCACGATGCCGAGCGCGATGCCCTGGGCGAACTCGCCCTTGCTCGTTTCGAGCGCGATGGCGGTGGTGATGGTGCGCGTCTCGCCGGCGATATTCCCGCCGACCATGAGCGCGCAGCCCACTTCCGACAACACCCGTCCGAAGCCGCTGATCAGCGCCGCCATGACGCCGAAACGCGCTTCGCGCAGCACCGTGAACATGGTGCGCCAGCGCGACGCGCCCAGGGCGATCGCCGTTTCGGCGTAGCGCGCATCGAGCGCCTGCACCGCCGCCAGGGTGAAGGCGACCAGCACCGGGGTGGCGATGATGCACTGCCCGAGCACCACGCCCGGCTGCGAAAACAGCCAGTGCAGCGAACCCCACGGGCCGTGGCGCGACAGAAGCAGGTACAGCAGCAGGCCAATGAGCACCGTCGGCAGCGACAAGCTGGCCTGCACCAGCCAGATCGCGACGCGGCGCCCGGGAAAGCGGTAGCTGGCGATCGCATACCCGAGCAGCACCGCCGGCGCGCTTGCCAGCAGCAGGCCAAGCACGCTGGTCTTGAGCGACAGCCACACGATGCCCCACAGCGCGGCGTCGCCCGACAGCAGCAGTGCAAACGCGGCGTGCGTGGCGTCAAGCAGCGACATCAGGGCGCGAGCGGCTCGAAGTCCAGGCGCTCATGGCCGGTCAGCAGCAAAAAGTGCTTGCCGCTGCAGCGCGCCAGCAGCGCCATGCCGATCTTGCCGGCCACCATGTGGCCCATCTGGGTGGTGCCGGAGCGCGACAGCAGGAACGGGATGCCCATCTGCGCGCCCTTGATCACCATCTCGGACGTCAGGCGGCCGGTCGTGTAGAACACCTTGTCGCCCCCGGCCACGCCGTCGAGCCACATGCGCCCGGCGACGGCGTCGACCGCGTTGTGGCGGCCCACGTCTTCCACAAAATACAGCAGCTCGCCCGCGTTCGAGAACAGCGCGCAGCCATGCACCGAGCCGGCCTGCTTGTAGATCGATTGCTGCGTGCGGATGGTGTCGACGATGCGGTACACGGTCGATTGCGCCAGGCGCGCATGCGGCGGCAGCACGATCCGGTCGATGTCGTCCATCAGGCCACCGAACACCGAACCCTGGCCGCAACCGGTGGTGACCACCTTTTTGGAGGTGCGCGCCTCCACGTCGGCGATGCCGGAACGCGTGAGCACGGCCACCGCGTCGACCGACCAGTCGACCTGCACCGAGACGATGTCGGCGAGCGCTTGCACCAGGCGCTGGTTGCGCAGATAGCCCAAGGTGAGCGCTTCGGGGGCGCCGCCCAAGGTCATCAAGGTCACCAGCTCGCGCTTGTCCACGTACACTGTCAGCGGCCGCTCGGCCGGAATGGCGATGGTCGAGCGGCGTCCCCGTTCATCGAGCACCTCCACCTCGTGGGTGAGCGGTGCGCGCGCGTCGCTCAGGCGCGGCAAGCTCATGCTGCGGGCATCCCGGCGAGCAGCTGGCCGCCGCCAAAGCTGCCCTGCGGCTCCACCACCCCGCCCAAGGTCACCCGGATGGCGCAGTATTTGAACTCGGGGATCTTGCCGAACGGGTCGAGCGCGGCGTTGGTGAGGCGGTTGATGGCCGCTTCGTAGTAACAGAACGGCACGAAGATCGCGCCGCGCGGCGAACTGTCGTCGGCCCGCGCGTAAAGAACCACCTGGCCGCGGCGCGAAGCGATCGTTACCACGTCGCCCGGTTTGCCGCCCAGCGCCGCCAGGTCGAGCGGATGGACCAGCGCCACCGGATCGGGCTCGATCGCGTCCAGCACCGCCGTGCGGCGCGTCATGCTGCCGGTGTGCCAGTGTTCGAGCTGGCGCCCGGTGATGAGCACCATCGGATACGCCGCGTCGGGGCGCTCGTCGGCCGGGATGATATCGGCCGGCACAAAGCGCGCGCGCCCGGACTCGCGCGGGAACTGCCCGGTAAAGACCACCGGCTGGCCCGGATCGCCCTCCTTCGTGCACGGGTAAGTGACGGCGTGCTCGCGTTCCAGCCTGTCCCAGGTGATCCCGCCGATGCTCGGCATGATGCGGCGCATCTCGTCGAACACTTCCGACACGTGCCCGTACCGCCAGTCCAGGCCCAGGCGCTGCGCCATCTGCTGGATAATCCACAGATCGTGCCTGGCCTGGCCGGGCGGGTCGATCGCCTGGCGTCCGATCTGCACCAGGCGGTCGGTATTGGTGAAGCTGCCCGTCTTTTCGGGAAACGCGCTGGCCGGCAAAATCACGTCGGCCAGGTACGCGGTCTCGGTCAGGAAAATATCCTGCACCACCAGATGCTCGAGCGCGGCGAGCGAGGCGCGCGCGTGGTTGGCGTCGGGGTCGGACATGGCCGGGTTCTCGCCCATGATGTACATGCCGCGGATCTCGCCGCGCGGAATGGCATGCATGATCTCGACCACCGTCAGGCCGGGCCGGGAGTCGAGCGGCATGCCCCAGGCCTGCTCGAATTTGGCCAGCGCTTGCGGATTGTCCACGCGCTGGTAATCGGGGAACATCATCGGGATCAGGCCCGCGTCGGACGCGCCCTGCACATTGTTCTGGCCGCGCAGCGGATGCAGGCCGGTGCCGGGACGCCCGATCTGGCCGGTCATCAGCGCCAGCGCGATCAGGCAGCGCGCGTTGTCGGTGCCGTGGATGTGCTGCGAAATGCCCATGCCCCACAGGATCATCGACGCTTTCGAGGTGGCGTACAGGCGCGCCACGTAACGGATGGTGTCGGCGTCAACGCCGCAGATGGGCGCCATCAGCTCCGGGCTGTAGCCGGCCACATTCTGTTCCAGCTCGGCGTAGCCGATGGTGCGGCTGGCGATGAAGTCCTGGTCGACCAGGCCTTCGGCCACGATCACATGCATCATCGCGTTGAGCAGGGCCACGTCGGTATCGGGCTTGAACTGCAGGTAGCGGTGCGCGCTGCGCGCCAGGTCCGAGCGGCGCGGGTCGCACACCACCAGCTTGGTGCCGTTCTTGATCGCGTTCTTGATCCAGGTGGCCGCCACCGGATGGTTCACGGTCGGGTTGGCGCCGATGACGATCACCACCTCGGCCAGGGTCACGTCCATCACCGGGTTCGATACCGCGCCCGAGCCGATACCTTCCAGCAGCGCCGCGACCGACGAGGCGTGGCACAGGCGCGTGCAGTGATCGACGTTGTTGCTGCCAAAGCCGGTGCGCACCAGCTTCTGGAACAGGTAGGCTTCTTCGTTGCTGCCCTTGGCCGAGCCGAAGCCGGCCAGCGCGCGCTTGCCGTGCGTATCGCGGATGCGCGCCAGCGCGCCGCCGGCGGCATCGAGCGCCTCGTCCCAGCTCGCTTCGCGGAACACATCGAGCACGCGCGCCGGGTCCATGGAAAATTCGCCGCTCTTGGGCGCATCAAGGCGGCGGATCAGCGGCACCGTCAGGCGCTGCGGATGGTGCGCGTAATCGAAGCCGTAGCGGCCCTTGACGCACAGGCGTTCGCGGTTGGCCGGGCCATCGCGCCCCTCGACGAACAGGATCTTGTTATCCTTGATGTTGTAGGTCAGCTGGCAGCCCACGCCGCAGTACGGGCAGACCGACTCGACCTGCTTGTCCGGCACCGCCAGGGCGGCGTCGCGCGCCGGGCTCAAGGCGCCGGTCGGGCAAGCCTGCACGCATTCGCCGCAGCCGACGCAGGTGGAGTCGCCCATCGCATCGTCCATGTCGAACACGATTTTTGCGTGGTCGCCGCGCCAGGCCAGGCCGATCACGTCGTTGACCTGCTCGTCGCGGCAGGCGCGCACGCAGCGCGTGCAGGCGATGCAGGCGTCGAGATTGACGGTAATGGCCGCGTGGGAAGCGTCGCGCGCCGGCTGGCTGCGTGCGGCGAAGCGCGGCTGGCCAAGGGCCAGCTTGCGCGCCCAGAAATCGACTTCGTTGTGGCGCGTGTAGGCGCGTTCTGGCATATCCGACTGCAGCAGTTCGAGCACCATTTTTTGCGCGGCCACGGCGCGCGCGCTGTTTGTTGCGACCTTCATGCCGGCGGCCGGATGACGGCAGCAGGACGGTGCCAGCACGCGCTCGCCGTCGATCTCCACCATGCATGCGCGGCAGTTGCCGGCCGTGTCCATGCCCGGTTTGTAGCACAGGCGCGCAATCTCGATGCCTTCGCGCGCGGCCACCTCGATCAGGGTTTCATGGGCAAAGGCGGCTACCTGCCGGCCGTTGATTTCGAACTCCACGGGCGCGCCCTGCAAGGCCGCTTGCTTGTTCCTGCTGATCGCATTCATGGCTGCACCAGTTCATGAGAAAAATACCTGACGACGCAATCGACCGGATTGGGGGCGGCCTGGCCAAGGCCGCAGATGGAAGCGTCGCGCATCACCTGCGACAGCTCGGCCAGCAGCGGCGTATCCCACTGCGCTTGCCCGATCAGCGCCAGCGCCTTGGCGGTGCCGACCCGGCACGGCGTGCACTGGCCGCACGATTCGTCCTTGAAGAAACGCATCGTATTGCGCGCGGCGGCCACCGCCGAATCCTGGTCCGACAGCACCACCACGGCGGCCGAGCCAATGAAGCAGCCGTACGGCTGCAAGGTGTCGAAGTCGAGCGGGATCGCGCCCAGCGCGGCCGGCAGGATGCCGCCCGAGGCGCCGCCCGGCAGGTAGCCGTAGAACTGGTGGCCGGGCGCCATGCCGCCGCAGTATTCATCGATCAGCTCCTGCACGGTAATGCCGGCCGGCGCCAGCTTGACACCCGGTTCGCGCACCCGGCCCGAGACCGAAAACGAGCGCAAGCCCTTGCGCCCGTGGCGGCCCTGGGCGCTGTACCAGGCGGCGCCGTGCTCCATGATGGCGCGCACCCAGTGCAGGGTTTCGAAGTTGTGCTGCAGGGTTGGCAAGCCAAACAGGCCGACCTGGGCCACGTACGGAGGGCGCAGGCGCGGCATGCCGCGCTTGCCCTCGATCGATTCGATCATCGCCGATTCTTCGCCGCAGATGTAGGCGCCGGCGCCACGGCGCAGGATGAACTCGGGCATGGAGGTGAACGGCGGGTCGGCGCGCAGGCGCGCCAGTTCGGTCTCGAGCATCGCGCGGCAGCCGTGGTATTCGTCGCGCAGGTAGATATAGATGGTGTCGACGCCAGCCACCCAGGCCGCCACCAGCGCGCCTTCGAGGAAGCGATGCGGGTCGCGTTCGAGGTAATAGCGGTCCTTGAAGGTGCCCGGCTCGCCCTCGTCGATATTGATCGCCATCAGGCGCGGGCCCGGCTCGCCGCGCACGATGCGCCATTTGCGCCCGGTCGGAAAACCGGCGCCGCCGAGGCCGCGCAGGCTCGACTCCTCCATGGTGGCGATCAGCGTGTCGGCATCGCGCTGGCCGTCGTGGCACGCGCGCGCCAGGACGTAACCGCCGGCGCTGCGGTAGCTGTCGTAATCGATGTAGCCGGTCGGCTCATGGGTGGTGTGGCCGTTGCTCACCGCGGCGGCCACCGAGTCGCAACTGGCGCGGGCAAGCGGGTGCTGGCCGACCACGGCCGCCGGCGCCTGTTCGCAGCGGCCGATGCAGGGCGCGGCGAGCACGCGCACGTCCATGCCGACGCCCGCGCCCAGGATGGCGGGCAGGCGCTCGAGCAGGTCGCGCGCGCCGGCCATCTCGCACGAGAGGCCATTACAGACGCGCACCGTCAAGGCCGGCGGCGCGCTCCCGCCTTCGCGCACGACATCGAAATGGTGGTAGAAGGTGGCCACTTCGTAGACTTCGGCCTGGGCCAGCTTCATTTCCTGCGCCAGCGCCGCCAAGTGGGCGTGCGACAGGCAGCCGAAGGTATCCTGGATTTTGTGCAGGTGCTCGATGAGCAGGTCGCGCTGGCGCGATTGCGCGCCGAGCAAGGCCTGCACTTCCAGCAGGGCCTGCGGATCGACGCGCCGGCCCTTGGGCGCCTGGCGCTTGCGCTGGCGGCTGCTGGCCTGGGGCACGATCGGAATGACGGGATGGTTCATGGAAGATCCTGAAAGCAGCCACGCTGGCTGACGATGACGACTTCACATCATACCCTTGCCGGCGCCACATTTCACCTCCCACTGCGGTGTCAGGTCTGACATTCGGACACGGCCTCGACCTTAAATGGTCAAACTTGGCGCCAGGTATTGATCAAACCCGGTGTCAAACCCGGTGTCAGGTCTGACATTCGGACACGGGCTCAATAGTGGGCCGCATGGTTCTCCCATCTAAAGTCGAGCTCGTGTCCGAATGTCAGACCTGACACCGGGGTGGGGTTACATCTGGCGCAGCTCCTGCCAGACCATGCCTGGCTCGAGCTTTTCCATGCAGTCGTGGTGACCCAGCGGGCATTCGCGCTGGCGGCACGGCGAACAGGCCAGCCGCAGCGAGATCGAGCGGGCGACGTCGGAAAACGGCGGGGCGTGGTCGGGGTCGGTCGGGCCGTACAGGGCAATCACCGGCCGGTTCAGCGCCGAGGCGATGTGCAGCAGGCCGGAGTCGTTGGCCACCACCGCGGCCGCGCCGGCGATCAGCGCGATCGCTTCGCCAAGCGAAGTGGCGCCGGCCACGTTGTGGATACCATCGGTGCCGGTGAGGGCCGTAATCTCGGCGCAGGCTTCACGGTCCTTGGGCGAGCCGAGCAAGGCGATGTGCGCCGACGGGTCCTGTTCGCGCACCGATTGCGCCAGCGCGGCGAAGTGGCGCGCCGGCCAGCGCTTGGCGGCGCCGAATTCGGCGCCCGGCGCAAACACCACCAGCCGCCCCGCCCCTCCCATGCCGTGGCGCGCACGCACCTCGATAACCTGCTCCGGGCCGACGCGCATGGCCGGGCGCGGCACGTCGGCGCGCAGCGCGACCCCGGGCGCACCGGCCAGCGCGGCGTAGAACGGCACCATTGCGCGCTTTGGCGCATCGTCGTGATGGACCACGTTGAGCAGGCCATAGCGCATCTCGCCCTTGTAGCCGACCCGGCGCGCGATGCCCGCCAGCCAGGGTATGAGCGCGTACTTGATCGTGTTGGGCAGCACGTAGGCGTCGACGTAGCCGCGCGCGCGCAGCACCCTGGCGTAGCGCCAGCGCTCGCGCAGTTGCAGCGCGCCGTGGCGGAACGGGGTTTCGAGCACGCTGTCGACCTCGATCATGGCGCGCCACGCCGGCGCCACCGAGGGCGGCGCCAGCACGTCGATCGGACGCGCCGGATGCTGCCGCTTCAACAGCTGCAGCAGCGGCTGGGCCATGACCGCGTCGCCGATCCAGTTCGGCGAGATGACCAGGGTGCGTCCTTCGCTCATGCTTCGGCCTTGTTTTCCGACTTATTGGCGAACTGCAGGCGGTACAGGTTGGCGTACATGCCGTCGTGCGCCAGCAGTTCGTCATGGCGGCCCGCTTCCACGATCCGCCCCTGGTCGAGCACCACGATGCGGTCGGCCCGTTCGATGGTCGAGAGACGGTGCGCGATGACGAGCGTGGTGCGCCCGGCCATCAGGGTGTCGAGCGCGCCCTGCACCGCGCGTTCGGATTCGTTGTCGAGGGCGGAGGTGGCTTCGTCCAGGATCAGGATCGGCGCGTCCTTGTAGATGGCGCGCGCGATCGCCACGCGCTGGCGCTGGCCGCCCGACAGGCGCATGCCGTTTTCGCCGATCGGCGTATTGACGCCTTCCGGCAGGGCCGCCACCACATCGTCCAGGTGGGCCGCCTTGATGGCCGCGGCCAGGCGCGCCGGGTCGACCCGTTCGGCGCCGTAGGCGATGTTGGCGCCCAGGGTGTCGTCGAACAGCACCACGTTCTGGCTGACCATGGCCAGCTGCGCGCGCAGGCTTTGCAGGGTGATGTCTTCATATGGCACGCCGTCGAGCAGGATGCGCCCTCCCTGCGGCGAGTAAAAGCGCGTCACCAGGTTCACGAAGGTCGACTTGCCGCCGCCCGACATGCCCACCAGCGCCACGGTCTGCCCCGGCAGCACGTCGAGCGTGACATCGTTCAGCGCCAGCGGGTTGTTGTCGGTGTAGCGGAACTGTACGTTCTGGAACTGCAGATGACCGCGCGCGCGCTCCAGCGCGACCGTGCCCGGATCGGCTTCGACCGGGGTGTCGATCATGGCGAACACGGTTTCGGCGGCGGCCATGCCGCGCTGCAGCGGACCGTTCACGCCCACCAGCGACTTGAGGGGCGCGAGCAGCATCAGCATCATGGTGATGAAGCTGATGAATTCTCCCTGGGTCATCCCGGAGCTCATGGCGATGACGATCACCACCGACACCGCCAGCGCGGTGGCGCTCTGGGTGATCGGCACGGTGGCGGCGCTGGCGACCGTGATGCGCTGCGAGAAGCCGAGCAGCGCGCCGCTGCGCTGTTCGAACCGTTCGCGCTCGTAACGCTCGCCGGCGAACACGCGGATCACCTGGTGCCCGCGCGCCGCTTCTTCGACCACCTGGGTCATTTCGGCGGTCACGCGCTGGTTGTCGCGGCTCAGGCGGCGCATGCGCTTGGCGGTGGTGCGCACGATGGCGGCGGTGACCGGCATGACGACCAGCGCGATCAGGGTCAGTTTCCAGTTGGTCCACATCAGCATCAGCAACAGGCCGGCGATGACGAGCGAATCGCGCACGTAGGCCACGAACACGGAATTGATCATGTCGACCACCTGGCGCACGTCGCCGATGACGACGTTGATGATCTTGCCGGTCGATTCTTCGTGAAAGCGCGCCACCGGCAGGCGCAGCAAGCGGTCGAACACCATGCGCCGCAGGTCGTTGAGCACGCGGCTGATCACCCAGTTGTTCAGGTAAGCGGTGGAGAAGGTGAAGATGCCGCGCCCGATGAAGATCGACAGCAGCACCAGCGGCACCAGCCACAGCGAAAATTCGACCCGGTGCGGACCGAAGCCTTTGTCGATCAGCAGTTGCAGCGCGTAGCCGAGCGCCGGCTCGGTGACGGCGGTGCCGGCCATGGCCAGCAGCGACATCAGCGCGCGCGCACGGTACGGTTTGACGATAGCCAGCAGGCGCCGGACTATGACACTATTTTCCATCGTTTTCTCTTTCAGAGCCTGGTCCGGTTGCGGCATGCCGCGCCTGTAAATACGCAGCCTGTACCAGAGGCTCGACATTTTCGCACACGCGGTCCGGGTGCGGCCACTACAAACAGCGCGGGGACGCCAAATACGGCCGCGCCGCCGCTTCCCCGCGCGCGCATCCGGCCGCCCCGGGCCACCCGCGGACCGTACTGTAAAATGGCGAACAAATTTTAGGGGGGCAGGCGCCGCGCACGACGGCGCCCGCTATCGCCACGCTCAACGCGCGGCATGCACGACCCAGGTCGCTTAACAAGGCTATTGCTACAATGCAAGATTCTCCCGGTTTTCCGATTTCACGGCTTGAGCGCGCGGTTCAGTACCTGCTCTTGCTGGCGCTGTTTTGCGTACCGTTTTCCACCTGGCTGACGAATGTCTTTGCCGGTTGTTGCGTGCTCTGTTTCGGCGCCGCCCTGTACACCAGCGCTGCGCTGCGGGCCGCGTTGCGCGCGCCGCCGGCGCTGCTGGCCTTCGGTTTGCTGGCGCTGCTGGTGCTCGGCGCCAGCTGGTCGATCGGGCCGCCGGCCGATATCGTCTCGGCCCTGAAAAAATACTCGCGCCTGCTGGTGCTGCCGATCGCGGTGGCCACCAGCCTGCGCGACCCGGGCATGCCAGGGCGCGCGCTGGCCGCCTTTTTCGGCGGGGCGGCGGTGCTGGCCATCTCGAACTACCTGGTCTGGCACGACCTGATGCCCGCCTCCCCGCAAGGCTACTGGCGCATCGGCACCGCCAAGGATTCGTTCTCGTTCAAGAATCACATCACGATCGGCATCCTGCTCAGTTTTGCGACGGTGACCTGCCTGCTCGGCGCCACCTACGTGCAGGGCGCGCGGGCGCGCGTGGCCTGCGTGGCGGCCGGAATCCTGTTCAGCGTTCCGATCATTTTCCTCAACCAGGGCCGCACCGGCTACGTCGCCCTGTTCGTGGGCATGGTGGTGCTGTTCCTGCTGCGGGTGCGCTTTACGCTGCTGCGCACCAGTTGCGGCATGGCGGCCATCGTGCTGCTGTTCGTAGGTTTTTACGCCAGCTCGAACAACTTCAAGCTGCGCACCGATGACCTGATCACCGAGGTGCGCACCGACCAGAAACGCTCGCCCAACGGCCTGCGCATGAGTTATCTGCGGGTCGGCTCAAGCATCATCGCCGCCCACCCGCTCGCTGGCCTCGGGACCGGCTCGTTCGCCGAGGTGTATGCGCCGACCGCGCTGCGCGACTGGCCCGAGGACGAACTCGGACATACGCGCCACCAGCCGCACAGCGAATTCCTGCTGATCGCCGCGCAGCTTGGCGTGCCCGGCCTGCTGCTGTATTTCGCCATGCTGGGCAGCCTGCTGCGCCCGGCCCTGCGCACGCGCTCCTTCCATGCCGATGCGCTGGTGCTGCTGTGGGTGATCTATGTGGTCAGCTCCTCGTTCAACAGCCTGCTGTGGGATGTGACGGAAGCCTACTGGTTCCTGCTGCTGGCCGGCTCCCTGTATGTGAGCGCACGCCACCAGACGCCGCCGGGCAAGTTCACCTGGCAGGGTAGCTAGATGCGCGCCGACGTCCTCATTTCCATCATCGTCGCCACCTACAACCGGCCCGACGCGCTCGAAGCCGTGGTCGACGCCTGCTTTGCGCAGAGCGACAGGCAGTTCGAAATCATCATCGCCGACGACGGTTCGGGCGAGCCGACCCGCGCCTGTGTCGCGCGCCTGCAAACGCGTGCGACGGTGCCGCTGCGCCATGTGTGGCAGCCGGACCAGGGCTTCCGGCTGGCGATGGCGCGCAACCAGGGCATCCTGGCCTCGCGCGGCGAGTACATCGTGCTGCTCGACGGCGACTGCATCCCGCAACGCGATTTCGTGGCGCGCCATCGCGCACTGGCGCAGCCGGGCTGCATGGTCACCGGCAGCCGCATCCTGCTCGACGACGCCTTCACGCAGCGCGTGCTGGCCGACAAGCGCGACCTGCACACGCTCGCTGTCGGCGAAAAGCTGACCCTGCGCGCGCGCGGGCACCTCAACAAGGTGCTGCAATTGCTGTTCAAGCTTCCCGACCTGGGGCGGGTGCAAAAACGCTTCAGCTGGCGCCGCATCAAGGGCTGCAACATGGCGGCCTGGCGCAGCGACATCGACACCGTCAACGGCTTCGACCAAAGCTTCGAGGGCTGGGGGCACGAGGACGCCGACTTCGTGGTGCGCCTGTTTAACGCCGGCGTGGTCCGCAAGGATGGCGCGTTCGCCACCGAAGTGTTTCATTTGTGGCACCGCGAAAACGCGCGCGACGAAGCCTCGAGCAACCGTGCGCTGGTGCGCCAGCGCGCGGCCGAGCACACCGTGCGCGCACTGCGCGGACTGGCGTGACATGGCGCGCGTGGATGAGCGCTTTGATGCCGTAAGCGCTGGACCTTGCGCGGCGGGGACGTATAATAGGTATGTACGCGTTGGGCGCTGCCGCTGGCAGTGAATGTCGTTTCACCGGGAGTCCATCTTGTCACGTCCGCACACCATTTCTCTGATCGTCACCACCTACAACCGGCCCGATGCCCTGGAAGCGGTGCTGCGCGCCTGCCTGGCGCAGGATGACGAGGATTTCGAGATCATCGTCACCGACGATGGGTCGACCGAGGCGACCCGCCACTGCGTCGAACGCATCGCGGCGGGCACGCAGCGCCGCCTGGTGCATGTGTGGCAGCCTGACGACGGTTTCCGCGTGGCGCGCGCGCGCAACCAGGGCGTGCTGGCGGCGCGCGGCGATTACGTGATTTTCCTCGACGGCGACTGCGTGCCGCGCAAGGATTTCGTGGCCAGCCACCGGCGCCTGGCGCAGCCAGGCTGCATGATCACCGGCAGCCGCGTGCTGCTGTGTCCCGAATTTACCCGCGCCGCCCTGGCCGAACAGCGCGACCTGCACGAGGCGGGGCTGGGCGTGTGGTGGCGCGCCTGGCGCGCCGGGAATATCCAGAAGATCCTGCAGCTGGCGATCCGCCTGCCCGACCTGGGGCGGGTGCGGCGCGGCTTTACCATGCGCCGCATCAAGTCCTGCAACATGAGTGCCTGGCGCAGCGACATCGAGCGCGTGAACGGTTTCGACGAATCGTTCTCCGGCTGGGGTCATGAAGATGCCGATTTCGTGGTGCGCCTGTTTAACGCCGGCGTGCGGCGCAAGGACGGCGCCTTCGCCACCGAGGTGTTCCACCTGTGGCACAAGGAGCGCAATCGCGACCAGGCGGCGCATCACGACAAGCTGGTGTACCAGAGCCAGGTCGACAAGATCATTCGCGCGCCGGTCGGGCTGGCGCGCTAGCCCGGGCACCCATGGTCACGCACGCTGCGGCGCCGCAGCCGCTATTGAGCATCATCGTCCCCGCCTGGAACGTGCAGAACTTCATTGCGGCGTGCCTGGAATCGGTGCTGGACCAGATGGGCCCACGCCATGAGCTGATCGTCATCGACGACGGCTCGCGCGACGCCACCCTGGCGCGCGCGCGTGCACTAATCGAGGCGCGCAGCGACATGGCGTGCACTGTACTGGCGCAGGACAACCAGGGCATCGCCATGGCGCGCAACCGGGGCCTGGCTTGCGCGCGCGGCGAGTACATCGTGTTCGTCGACAGCGACGACCGCCTGCTGGCAGGCTCGCTGGCGGCGCTCGAGCAAGCCATCGACGCGCATCATCCGGACGTCATCGCCTGCGACTTCCGCGTGTGGCTGCCGGACCAGGAAGACAAATCGCACCGGGTCGGCCTGCGCTATCCGCCTGGGCTGCTGCGCGACCAGGCCACCATTCTCAATACCTTCTTTGCCGACCGCCAGATGTATGTGTGGGCCAAAGTCTTCAAGCGCGCCGTGTACGAGCAGCTGGAGGCGCCCGTGTTCCCGCCAGGGCGCGTATTCGAGGACATGTCCACCCTGCCCCGGCTATTGAGCCAGTGCGCCAGCCTGCTGTACCTGCCGCACGCGATCATCGATTACCGCCAGCACCCGGACAGCATCACCAAGCTCATTTCGGAGACTTGGTGCATGGACCTTGCGGGGGCGCTGCCGGTCGCGCGCGGGCACCTGGAGCGGCTTGGGGTGGCGCCGTCGGTGAAAACCCACTTCGATATCGCGGCCGGGTATTTTTATATCCGCGTGGTCAAGGATTCGTACGAACTGCCGCGCGCAAGCGGGCGCCGCGTGCGCGCGTTCATCAAGTCGGTGTTCGTGGAGAGCCTGTTCGGCGACTGCGCCAGCATGCTGGCGGCGGTGCGGGCCGGGCAGACGGTGTCGATCGACAGGGAGCATGATGCACGCATGATCCGCCAGGTGGAACGCGCGCTGGCGGGGAATTTTGTGTTCCGGGCCAGGCAGACGGCCAGTCGCAAGATCAAGGTGTGGAAGCGATTGCGCAGGACTCAAAAGGCGGCGCTGGGGTTGTGATGTAGTTCGTCTTTTTTCTGCGTAGGCCGTCTTGGTACCGAGTTTTCGCTTGCCTAAGAACCGTCGTTCCCGCGGCGGGAACGACGGTTTCTCGGATAACGGTTGTGTAGCGTCGGCGCTTAGTACTCGACCGCGACCTCGCGCGCCCCCAGCACCTGCTCCAGCGCCAAGGTCAACGCATCCGACGGCGCCACCCTCCAGTCGTCGCCGAACTGCAAGGTGCAATCGACGCCCTGCGGCTTGACCCGCATCGCCACCGGCAAGCCGCCGCCACTCTGGGCGCGGTACGGTTGCAGCACTTCGGCGATTTTCGACGAGGCCACCTTGCCCGGCAAGTACAGTCCGAGCTGGCGCCCGTAGTGCACGCGCGCCGAGGTCAGGTCGAACACCTTCTCGGCCGTGATGCGCAAGCCGCCGTTGAAGCGGTCTTCCGACACCTTGCCCACCACCGCCAGGAACTCGTCTTCCTTGAAGATGTTCTTGTTCGACTCGACCACTTCGCTGTACACCGTCACTTCCACCGTGCCGCTCTTGTCGTCGAGCGAGACGATCAGGATCTTGCCGCGCTGGGTCATCTGGGTGCGCACGCCGGTGATCACGCCGCACATCATGCGCGGCTCGCGCGACGGTTCCAGGTCGGTCAGCTTGGTGCGCGCGAAGCGCCGCGCCTCGGTCGCAAACGAATCGAACATGTGCCCCGACAGGTAAAACCCGAGCGCGATTTTTTCTTCCGACAGCTTCTGGCGGTCGGTCCACGGCGTCGCTTTCACATACTCGGGCGGGGCCACTAGGTCGCTGTCGTCGCCGCCGAACAGGCTGACCTGGTTGACCGAGGCCGAGGCCTGGTCGGCCACTTCGACCGCGAACGGCACCGAGGCCAGCAAAATCGCGCGGTCGACCTTGAAGCAGTCGAACGCGCCGCTGCGGATCAGGGATTCGATGGTGCGGCGGTTGATCTGCTTGCGGTCGACCCGCTTGCAGAAGTCGAACAGGTCGGTGAACGGCCCGCCGGCGGTGCGCGCGGCGATGATCGCTTCGATCGCCGACTGGCCCGAGCCCTTGACCGCGCCCAGCCCGTAACGGATGTTGGTGACGCGCTTGCCGGTGACCGACGGTGGCGGGCCTTCCGGCATGAAGCGGTAGTCGGAATGGTTGATATCGGGCGGCAGGAGCGTGAGGCCGCATACCTCCAGCGAGTCCTCGACCAGGATCTTGATCTTGTCGGTGTCGTCCATCGCCAGCGACAAGTTGGCGGCCATGAAGGCGGCCGTGTGGTGCGCCTTCAGGTAGGCCGTGTGGTACGACAGCAGCGCGTAGGCGGCGGCGTGCGACTTGTTAAAGCCGTAGCCGGCGAACTTTTCCATCAAGTCGAAAATCTCGTCGGCCTTTTCGGCCGTCAGGCCATCCTTGGCGGCGCCGGCGCGGAAGATCTCGCGGTGCTCGGCCATCTCTTCGGCCTTCTTCTTGCCCATCGCGCGGCGCAGCATGTCGGCGCCGCCGAGCGAGTAGCCGCCGACGATCTGCGCCATCTGCATGACCTGCTCCTGATACACCATGATGCCGTAGGTTTCGGACAAAATGGATTCGGTGCGCGGGTCGGGATAGTCGAAACGCTCGCCGTGCTTGCGCTTGCAGAAGTCGGGAATGAGGTCCATCGGGCCGGGACGATACAGCGCCACGAGCGCGATGATGTCCTCGAAGCGGTCGGGACGCGCGTCTTTGAGCATGCCCTGCATGCCGCGCGACTCGAGCTGGAATACCGCGACCGTCTTGGCCTTGGTCAGCAACTCGTAGGACGCCTTGTCGTTGAGCGGCAGCTTTTCCAGCGCGAAGTCGGCGTTGGCCGGGTCGAGCTGCTTGATGTAGCGTACCGCGCGGTCGAGAATGGTGAGCGTGGTCAGGCCCAAAAAGTCGAACTTGACCAGGCCCACAGCCTCCACGTCGTCCTTGTCGTACTGCGAAACCACGCCGGAGTCGCCGCCCTGGGTGTACAGCGGGCAGAAGTCGGTGAGCTTGCCAGGGGCGATCAGCACGCCGCCGGCGTGCATGCCGATATTACGGGCGATGCCTTCGACCTGCTGCGCCAGCGCCAGCAACTGCTTGACCTCGTCCTCGTTTTCCAGGCGCTCCTTGAGCATCGGTTCTTCTTCGATGGCGTCGGCGATCGTCACTGGCTTACCCGGCTTGAAGGGAATCAGCTTGGAGATGCCGTCGCAGAAGTTGTAGCCGAAATCGAGCACGCGGCCGACGTCGCGGATCGCGCCCTTGGCCGCCATGGTACCGAAGGTGGCGATCTGCGAGACCGCTTCCTTGCCGTACAAGTCCTTGACGTGCTGGATGACGCGGTCGCGCCCTTCCTGGCAAAAGTCGATATCGAAGTCGGGCATCGAGACGCGTTCGGGATTCAAAAAGCGTTCGAACAGCAGGTTGTACTGCAAGGGATCGAGATCGGTGATGAGAAGCGAATACGCCACCAGCGAGCCGGCGCCCGAACCGCGGCCCGGGCCGACCGGCACGCCGTTTTCCTTGGCCCACTTGATAAACTCGGCCACGATCAGGAAGTAGCCGGGGAACTTCATGTTACAGATCGTATCGGTCTCGAATTTGAGGCGCGCTTCGTAGCGCGGGCGCGCCGCTTCGCGCTTGACCGGGTCCGGGTACAGGTGGAGCAGGCGCTGTTCCAGGCCGGCCTGCGATTCGGAGACCAGGAACTGGTCGATCGTCATGCCGGGCGGCGTGGGGAAGTTCGGCAGTTGCGGTTTGCCGAGCGTGAGCACGACGTTGCAACGCTTGGCGATCTGGACCGAGTTGGCCAGGGCCGCCGGCATGTCGGCGAACAGCTCGGCCATCTCGGCCTGCGACTTGAAGCGCATCTCTTCGTTGAAGCGCTTGACGCGCTTGGCGTTGGCCAGCATTTCGCCTTCGGCGATGCAGGTGCGCGCTTCGTGGGCGATGAATTCTTCGGGCGAGAGGAACTGGATCGGGTGGGTGGCGACCACCGGCAGGCCCAGTTTGGCGGCCAGCGCGACCGCGTGGCGCACCTGGGCTTCCTGGTTGGGCTGGCCGGCGCGCTGCACTTCGATGTAGAAGTGGCCGGGGAAGACCGCCGCCCAGCGCTGGGCGCAGCGTTCGGCCAGCGCCAGGTTGCCGTTTTCAATGGCGGTGCCGACGTCGCCGAAGTGCGCGCCCGAGAGCACGATCAGGCCATTGGCCTGGTTCTCGCCGGGCGACAAGGTCGAGGCGCTGCTGGCCAGCGCGTCGAGCCACTCGGGGCGGATTTCGGCGCGGCCCTTGTGCTGGTTGCTCAGCCAGGCTTTCGAGAGCAGTTCGCACAGCTGCAGGTAGCCCATGCGGTTCTTGGCCAGCAGCAGCAGGCGCGATGGCTTGTCGCGGTTGTCGTCGTTGGTGATCCAGGCGTCCACGCCGATGACCGGCTTGATGCCCTTGCCGCGCGCCGATTTGTAGAACTTGACCATGCCGAACAGGTTGGCCAGGTCGGTAATGGCCAGCGCCGGCTGCTTGTCCTTGGCGGCGGCGGCGACGATGTCGTCGATGCGCACCAGGCCGTCGACGATCGAGTACTCGGAGTGCACGCGCAGGTGGACGAAGGCCGGTGCGGCCGGCTTGGCTGGCGCGGCGAGCGTGGCGCTCCCGGCTTCGATGACATCGGTACTCATGTGTGTTTCGCCTGCTGTACAAAGAGTGCTATTTTACCGCGCTGGCGGCTTGCGCGAGAAAAGGTCGTGGCGGCGCCACATACCCCTGATGCCAACGTGGACATTGTTCTATAATATCGGCTTCCCCGTTTTCCGATCGTTCACCGATCCTTCGCTCCCATGCAAGCTAATACTGCTTTACAAGCTGAAGCGCATGCCGCCATCGCCGCAGCTGCCGCTCACGTCAATATCGCCGCCTACAAATTTGTCACTTTCGACAACATTGAGGAAATGCGTCCCCTGTACCAGGATATCTGCAAGCGCCTGGCGCTCAAGGGCACGATTCTGTTGACGCCGGAAGGGATCAATATGTTCCTGTCCGGCCCGCGCTCGCACATCGACGAGTACCTGGCGTGGGTACGGGCGGACGCGCGCTTTGCCGATATCGAGGTCAAGGAAAGTTATTCGGAAGAGCAGTCGCACAAGCGCATGCTGGTGAAGATCAAGAAAGAAATCATCACCATGCGCATGCCGCTGATCCAGCCCGAAAAGGGGCGCGCGCCGGCGGTCGAGGCGAGCACGCTCAAGCGCTGGCTCGACAACGGCATCGACGATGAAGGCCGCGAGGTCGTGATGATGGAAACACGCAATGCCTTCGAGGTCGATGTGGGCACGTTTGAAAACACCCTGGACTACCGGATCGACAAGTTCAGCGAGTTTCCCGAGGTGGTGGCGCAGCACCGCGAGCAGTTGCAGGGCAAGACCGTGGTGACGTTTTGCACCGGCGGCATCCGCTGCGAAAAGGCGGCGATCCACATGAAAAATATCGGCTACGAGAGCGTGTACCAGCTCGATGGCGGGATTTTGAAGTATTTCGAGGAAGTCGGCGGCGCCCATTACAAGGGCGATTGTTTCGTGTTCGATTACCGCACCGCGCTCAATCCGCAGTTGGAGGCGACGGTAACAACGGTGCAGTGCTTCGCCTGCCGCGCGGTGGTGACGCCGCGCGACCAGTTGTCGCCGCTGTATGTGTATGAAAAATCGTGCCCGCAGTGTCATCCGGAGCGGGATCAGGAAAAAGACCAGGCAGCGCCGTAAAACCAGGGCGTCAGGCGCTCTCACCGGTACCGTTAAATGCAAAACCGTCATTCCTACCACTGGCAGAAATGACTTCCCGAGCAGGCGGGAATCCAAGGCACCGTCGCTTAGCGTAGATGCCTTGGATTCCCGCCTGCGCGGGAATGACGGTTCGACGGTTAACTGTCGAGACCCGCTATGCCATCAAACGCGCCCGTAGTTATCCTGGAAGCGGACGATATCGTCCTCGCCCAGGTAATCGCCGCTCTGCACTTCAATCATCACCAGGTCGAGCACGCCCGGGTTTTCCAGGCGGTGCTTGTGGCCGGCCGGAATATAGGTCGACTCATTGGTCGAGACGAACAATTCGCGATCCCCGTTGACTACCTTGGCCATGCCGCTGACCACGATCCAGTGCTCGCTGCGGTGATGGTGCATCTGCAGGCTCAGGCTGGCGCCCGGCTTGACTTCGATGCGCTTGATCTTGAAGCGGGTGCTGTCTTCCAGCACCGTGTAAGTGCCCCACGGACGGTGCACGGTGCGGTGCAGCTTGTGCACGTCGTGCCCTTCGGATTTGAGGCTCACGTACAAATGCTTGACGTCCTGCACCCGGCTGCGGTCGGCCACCAGCAAGGCGTCCGGGGTGTCGACGATGATCAGGTTACTGACGCCCACCGCGCCCACCAGGCGCTCATTGCTCTGGATGAAGCAATCGCTCACATCGTGCAGGCGCACGTCGCCATCGATGCGGTTGCCGTCGGCATCCGGCGCGATCAATTCGCCCAGCGCGTTCCAGGAACCAATGTCGCTCCAGCCGATATTGCACGGCACCACCGACACCTTGGCCGATTTTTCCATCACCGCGTAATCGATCGAATCGTCGGCGACTTGCTCGAAAGCGGCCGCATCCAGTTCGCACTGGGTAAAATTCTTGCCGCTGGCGCTGCGCGACTCGGCCAGGCAGGCGCGCGTGGCGGCCAGGATCTGCGGGCAGTGCAATTCCATCTCGGCGATCATGCTGCCGGCGGTAAAGCAGAACATGCCCGAATTCCACAGGTAGCGTCCGCTGGCCAGATACTCGCGGGCTTTTTCCAGGCTCGGCTTTTCGACGAAGCGCAGCACCGTGTTGCCTTCCGCCTCGATGTAGCCAAAGCCGGTCTCGGGCGCATGCGGCTCGATGCCGAAGGTCACCAGACGGCCGGACCGGGCCAGCGGAATGGCCTGGGCCACGGCGGCGCCAAAAGCGGCCTGGTCGGCAATCAAATGGTCGGCGGCCAGCACCAGCAGCACCGCATCAAGGCCGTGCGTGGCGGCCACGTGCAGGGCGGCGGCGGCGATCGCGGGCGCAGTGTTGCGGCCGAACGGTTCCAGGATGTAGCTGTTGGACAGTTCCTGGTGGCCTTTGGCGACGGCGCGGTAATCGTCTTCAGTCTTGAAGAACAGTTCGCGGTTGGTCACGGTCAGCACTTGCGCTACCTCGGGCAGGGCGGCGCCGCGCAGCCAGGCTTTTTGCAGCAGGCTTTGGCCATCGGCGAGGCGGATGAACGGTTTCGGGTGAAGTTCGCGGGAAACGGGCCACAGGCGCGAGCCGGCACCGCCGCAAAGAATGGTAGGGATGAGTTTCAAAGCGGTTCCTTTAGGGCATGCATGCCGGATCGCCCGGCGATTGATGTGACAACGCAAATAACGTTGCGCATTCTACATCATTGTATGCACCGGAGGAATCGCAGCAACCCGCCCGCAGCGCCAGGACGGCGCAGCGGAGGGTCCGGTGGGGCTTATTGCGCCGTTTTTGGCAGCAGATCTTTCAGCACGCTCTTGTAGGTGCCGCGCGCGGTTTCGTAGATCGCCAGTTGGGCGTTCAGGCGGGCGATTTCCGACTCGACGTAACGCAGGTTGGTCACTTGCTGTTGCGCTTCCGGGGACAGGTCCGACACTTTGTAGCTCAGGCCGCCGGTGGTGATTTCAAGTTCGTTGGTGCTCATGTTTCCTCTTATGATAAAAATGGCCGGCGCCACATGCCGCCGGCTGGGGGTTAATCAGCGGAAGTAGGATGCGGTGCGGCTCACGTCGCTCGCGTCCAGGGTTCCGGCGGCTGCGCGCAAGCGCAGCGACGACATCATATAGTTATATCGCGCTTGTGCAAGATCGCGCTTGGCCGTAAACAACTGTTGCTGGGCATTGAGCAAGTCCAGGTTGATGCGCACGCCGCCCTTGATGCTCTGTTCGGTCGCCTTGATCAGCAGGTTGCTCGATTCCACCGCGCGGTTCAGGGCGTTGATCTTGGCAATGCTGCTCTGGACCGCCGAAAACTGCTTGCTCACTTCGATCAAGGTCTTGTCGGTCTTGCCTTGCAGGTCGGCGCGCGCGCGTTCCAGCCCGGCCACGGCCTGGCGCGAGGTGGCGTTGACCGAGCCGCCCGAATACAGCGGCACGTTGAGCTGGATGCCGATCGCGCGTACGGTCGAATCCTGGTTGTAGGTATTGATCGTCTCGGACGCGTTCTTGCTGTAGCTGGCCACAAAGTCCAGGCGCGGCGCATGGCCGGCGCGGGCTTTCAGGATTTCCTGCTTGGCCACTTCGAGCGCGGTGGTCTGGGCCTGGAGCTCGGGATTTTCCTTGAGCGCCAGACTCTTCCACTCCTGCACATTATTCGGCGCCAGCGGCAGCGCGCGGAAGTTATCGTTCAGGCCGACCAGATTGCCCGGGTCGCCGCCGATCAGGCCGGCCAGGGTGTTGCGCGAGGTCGCCTGGCTATCCTTCGCTTCGATCAGGTTCGCTTCCGACAGTTCCAGGCGCGCCTGCACTTCGAGCACGTCCGTGCGGGTGCCTTCGCCATGCTTGAGCAGACGCTCGTTAACCTTGCTTTGCTCGGCGTAGGCGTCGCGCTGGGCGGTGTTGAGCGCCACTTGTTCGTCCGCGAACAGGGCGTCGAAATAGGCGCTGATGACGCGGATCAGCACTTCCTGGCTGCGCACGCCAAACACCTGGTCGCTCAGCAGGGCCTGGGCCTTGCCCTGCTTGTAGCGCGCGTACGCGTCCACGTTGAACAGGGTCTGGCGCAGCTGGATGGTGGAAACCCGGCTGATGTATTCAGGATGCGTCAGCGAAAGCGCGCTTTGGATATCGGCGCGGTTCTTGCTGGCATTGTAGTTGGCCTGCACGTTCGGCAGCAGGCCGACCCGGCCAAGGATCGCGCTTTCCTTGCCGCTCTGGTTCTCATAGAACGCCGAACGGTAGGCCGGGTCGTTCTGCAGCGCCTGCTCGTAAGCCTGCTGCAGATTGATGGCCGACGCGCCGGCGCTGGCCAGCAAGAGTGCGGCGGCGGCGACGGCCTTCATGCGGCCCTGGGCGGTGATGCGAAACATGGTCAGTCCAAACGTCATCTTAATCCTCCGACAGGGATGTCTTGGCGCGGTCGAAGACCGGCTTGAACAGGTAATTCATCATGGTGCGTTCACCGGTCTTGATGAACAATTCGGCCGGCATGCCGGACTGGATATCGAGTTTATGCGAAGCGATCAGCTTGGCGCCTTCCGGTGTCACGCGGGCTTTGATCTTGTAGTATGGCATGCCGGTACGCTCGTCGACGGTACGATCGGCCGAGACCTGGGTCACGATGCCGGGAATGTGCGGCGTCTTGTTGGTATTGAAGGCCGAGAAAATGAATTCGACCGGCAAGCCGACCTGCACCTTGTCGATCAGGTTGACCGGCAGTTGGCCTTCGACCACCATCGCATCCGAGTTCGGCACGATATCCATCATGCGCGCGCCCGGGCCGATCACGCCACCCTTGGTGAAGATCTGCAAGCCGACCACCACGCCATTGACGGGCGCCTTGACTTCGGCGTTGGCCAGGTCGAAATCCTGGGCCAGCATACGGCTGGCCAGGGCGCTGGTTTCCTTTTGCACATCGGCCAGCTGGGTGCCGACTTCCTTCTGGTATTCCTGGGTGCGCACGATGCGGCGCAGGCTCAGTTCCATCAACTGGTTCTGGGCGCGGCTGATATTGCCGATATCTTCCGAAATGGTGCCTTGCACCGCCATGAAGGTGCGTTCCATTTCCAGCAGGCGCGAGCGCGGAATGTAGCCATCCTTGGCCAGTTCGCGCATGCCCTCGAGTTGCTCCTTGATGATGACGCCCTGGCTCTTTTTCGAGGCCATCGATTCCTGCAAGCCCTTGGTCTGCGCCTTGAGACCGGCGGCGTTTTCTTCCAGCGCGGCCAGTTCGTTCTTCAGGCTGGTCTGGCGCGAGGCCATCAGCTGGGTCTGGGCTTCCATCGATTCCTTGGCGCGCGGGTCGTCCTTGTTATCGAGCAGTTCCTTGGGGAAAGTTGGCTGGCTCTTGCCGCTGCGTTCGGCTTGCAGGCGCGCTTCCGCCGCCAGCGCGCTGAAATACTGGGTGCGCGTCATTTCGATCGCGGAACGGGCCACGGTCGGATTGATGCGCACCAGCACCTGGCCAGCCTTGACCACGTCGCCATCCTTGACCAGGATGTCTTCCACAATGCCGCCAGTCAAATGCTGCACGGTCTTGCGGCTCGTTTCGGTGGCCACGGTGCCCGACATCGGCACGCCGCGGTCGAG
Source organism: Massilia sp. CCM 8734 (assembly GCF_011682155.1). NCBI lineage: Bacteria > Pseudomonadati > Pseudomonadota > Betaproteobacteria > Burkholderiales > Oxalobacteraceae > Massilia > Massilia sp. CCM 8734. The sequence goes on along the minus strand of NZ_WHJI01000011.1, from coordinate 141,385 downwards.
CGGGGCGAACGAGGCCCACAGAATGAAGCCAAGCACGCCGACCAGCACGATGATCCAGCCCATGCGCGAATATTTTTTCGAGTCGACGCTGGCGACCTCGGGCACCACGTCGCGGGCAACGACGTCGGTGACATTTCTGGTTTGAATGTTGCTCATGTTCTTATTCCTTTTCCGTTGTTACTGGCGCGCTTGCCTGGGCAGGCTGGGCCTGGCCTGGCTGGCCCGGCTGGCCCGGTGGCTGACCCGGCTGGCCCGCTTGCTGCTGGCGCTGCTGCTGTTGCTGCGCTTCCAACAGTTTCTGGTTCGCTTCCTGAATCGCCTGCAATACCTGGGCGGTCGGGCCGAACATCTGCACCGCGCCATCACGCAACACCAACAGCTTGGTCGAGACATTGATCGCGGCCGGACGGTGGGTAATGAGCACAATGGTCTTGCCGCGCTGGCGCATGTCCTGGACCGCCTGCATCAGGGCATGTTCGCCCTGGTCATCGAGGTTCGAGTTCGGTTCGTCGAGCACCAGCAGGGCCGGGTCGCCATACATGGCGCGGGCCAGGCCCAGGCGCTGCTTCTGGCCGCCGGACAGGCCGGCGCCGCCGTCGCCGAGCACGGTATCGTAACCGTTCGGCATTTTCAGGATCATGTCGTGCACGCCGGTGCGCTTGGCGGCCAGCACCACCTGCTCCGGATCGATGTCGCCGAAACGGGCGATGTTTTCGCTGACCGTGCCGCCGAACAGTTCAATATCCTGGGGCAGATAGCCGAGGTGAGGGCCGAGCTGGTCTTTGTTCCAGTGGTAGATATCGGCGCCGTCGAGGCGCACTTTGCCGATCAGGGCCGGCCACACGCCGACCATCAGGCGCGCCAGGGTCGACTTGCCCGAACCGCTGGGGCCGACCACGCCGAGCACGTCGCCCGGAGAAATCGCGAAACTGACGCCTTTGAGCACAGGGTGGGTCGCGCCCGGAGGACCGGCCGTGATGTTATCGATCAACAGGCTGCCGACCGGCGGCGGCAGGGGCATGCCTTCCTTGCGCTCTTCATTTTCTTCCAGCAAGGTGGTCAGGCGCTCGTAGGAACTGCGCACGCCGGCCACCGACTTCCATACGGCGATCACTTGCTGCACCGGCGCCATGGCACGGCCCACCAGGATCGAGGCGGCGATCATCATGCCCGGCGTCAGTTTGCCTTCGATGACCAGCAAGGCGCCGAGGCCGAGAATGAGCGATTGCAGCGAGGTTTGCACGAATTTGGTGACGGCGCCGACGGTGCCGGCTTTTTCACTCGCTTCGGCCTGCAATTGCAGGAATTTGCTGTGGATCTTGTACCAGCGCGCCTGCAACTGGGGCAGCATGCCCATCGCTTCGATGACTTCGGCATTGCGCAGGTTGTTGGTGGCCAGGTTGCCGGCCACGATGGACATGGTGCTCGCTTCGGCCAGCGGCTTGTGCGAAACGCGCTCGTTGACGATCGCCAGGATCACCAGGATCGCGGTGCCGCCCAGGGCGAACCAGCCCAGCAGGGGCTGGAAGAAGAAAATCACGATCAGGTACAGCGGAAACCAGGGCGCGTCGAAGAAGGCAAACAGCGCGTTGCCGGTGAGAAACTGGCGAATGTTGGTCAGGTCGCTCAAGGCCTGGCCGGCATTGCCGCCGGCCTTTTTCAGGTTGCGCTCGAACGCGGCGGTGTACACGCGTTTATTCATTTTCATGTCGAAGCGCGCGCCGATGCGCACTAGGATCATGCTGCGCATGAATTCCAGGGCGCTCATGAGCACATAGGCGCCCAGCATGAGCAAGGTCAGCATCAGCAGGGTGATTTCGTTCTGGCTGGCCAGTACGCGGTCATACACCTGCAGCATGTACAGGGACGGCACCAGCATCAGCAAATTGGTGATCGCGCTGAACACGCCGATGGTATAGAAGGTGCCCTTGAACGCGAGCAGTGCCTGCCCAATTTCGTTCTGCTTATCGAGAAGTTTTTTCATTAGAGACCAACACAATTCATTAGTAATTCACGAGGGGGACAGCGCGGACGGCGGCAACTTCCCGATCCTGGTGAGCGTCACGCCAGCCGCGTCAACGGCGGCACATCGGCAAGGGCGTCAGGATGTCAAAAAATCCGCTGGGAAATGTGATGTGGATCACAAGTTCGAAAGGTTAGCACAAAGCAGGTTTTTACACCAGAGAAGATTAACTGAACGCACCATGAATGCCTCAGTCAAACCCGGCACGAACGGCGGGTCGAAAAAAAGGCCAGGCGGTGAAGCCTGGCCTTTTGCTTGCATCGAACCACAGGCCGAAGCCTGCGGTTCTTTGCTACTTATAACAACAATTAAGCAGCAACTACGATTGCGCCTGGGATCAGGACGTTGTAGTTAGCAGCGGTACCAGCACCTGCAGCCAGACCGGTGTCAACACCAGCGCCAACCAGGTGGATGGTGGTGGTAACGCCACCAGCGACCGAAACGATGTCGATGATGTTATCGCCTGCAACTGCGTTGTTGGTGGTAACAGCGCTGCCGGTGACGAAGCTCAGAACGTCGCCAGCTGCGAAGTTCGACACGTTAGCGGTGTAGGTACCGGTTGCAACGTTGAACACGTAGTTCAGGGTTGCCGCATCGAAGTTGGCGTTACCGGCGCTAACTGCAACCGGGGTGGTGTTCGAAGCGGTCGACAGCGAGCCAGCACCGAAGTAGGTGTTGAACAGCGCTTCGGTATTGACGACGGCAGGCATGACTGCTGGAGCCTGGGTCTGCACGGTAACGCTGGAGGTCAGACCACCCAACACGCCCTGCACAACAACGGTGTTGTCGCCAACAACGGTGTCGATCACGCTAACAACCGAACCTGCGGCAAACACCAGCTTGTCGCCAGCAGCGAAGTTGCTGACAACCGACGAGAAGGCTTGGTTAGCAACAGTGAACGTTACGTTCGTGTTGTTACCAGCGTTGTAACCAGGAACGGTGTTGTTCAGGGTAACAGCGACGCTGGTCGTTGGCGTGGTCACGACTGGAGCGATGAAGCCCGATGCGCCTTCGAACAGGTAGTAGTTAGCAACCGACGAGTTGACGAAATTCGACTGGGTCAGACCGGCCCAGTTGTTTGCGCCAGTCAGTACGGTCGAACCAGCTGCACCGCCGGTCGAGGCCAGGTCGATCGTGCCTTCCAGGGTAACCGTTGCGTTCGCAGCACCGATCGCGTCAGCGATCGAGTACACGGTACCGATGTGGGTCGTTGCATCAACAGCGACGTACACGTGGGTCTGTGCAGCAGCGTTGTCAGCGGTGTACAGGGCAGCGATTGCGGTCGTAGCCAGTGCAGCGCTAGCGAGCGTTGGCGTGCCGATGGTGATCGACTTGTTGGTCGTCAGAGCACCGGTCAGGACATTACCACCGATAGCGGTGAAGTCCAGGTGATCGATGCCAGCGCCGATGACGTCGAAGTTGACGATCGTGTCGTTGCCGAAACCAGCAGTGTAGACAACGGTTTCGTTATCCGAAATAGCGTAGTCAGCAACGGTAGGAGCCAAGATCTGAGCGCCAGCGTTCAGAGCTTCGTGGTTGCCCAGAGCGATAACGTCATTGCCCGAACCTGGGGTGATGATGTTGTCGCTGATTGCAACGCTTTCAGCACCGGTCAGTTGACCCAGGGTGATCAGGTTGCTGTCGGTGTAAGCGGTTGCAAAGTTCGAAGCGTAGTCACCGTTGGTACCGTAGGTGGCCAGTGCAGCGACCATTGCTGCGTAAACACTGCTGCCATCAGCTGCAGGGCTGGTGATGCCGTAAGCGGCAGCGGCAGCGGCCAGGTCGCTGATCGACAGGGCGTTCAGCGCGCTGGTTGGAGCAACCAGACCAACGGTCAGGTCACCAACAACGTGCAGGCCATCGGTCAGTGCGGTAACGGTCAGGGCGCCCGATGGGGAGTCCGTAGCTACCAGCAGCTTGTTCAGGATGACGTTGTCGTTGATCGCTTTTTTGATTGCCTGGTTGATCTGCAGATCGGTCGTTTTGTAGGTCGACGCGTCGTTGATCAGGATCGAGCTGGTGATACCTTTGTACGTCACGTTGATGGTCGTGTTGTACAGGAAGTAGCTGTCGTTGAAGTCCGAACGCATGTTGCCGACGAAACGGTCAGCAGGAGCCACGGTCACTTGGTCGGTCGTGTTGAACGCCCAGGTTGCGGTGGTGCCGGCAGGGATCGCGCCGCTACCTGGAACTGCAGGAATCGGCAGCGCAGGTGGAACGCCTGGAATCGCTGGGGTACCTGGAATAGCAGGGGTACCGTAAGCAACGGTGTACAGGTTGGTCGCGCCGGTGTTTTCGCTGTAGATGGTGTCATCGCCAGCGCCGCCGTCGATGCGGGTGTCGCCATCGCCGAGTTTGCGGATGGTGTCGTTGCCGTCGCCGCCGCTGATCGAGATGTTGTTGTTCAGATCTTGGTTGCTGTTGAAGTACGTACCGCCACCAGCGACAGCAGGAACGATGCGCAGGGTCAGCGCGTCGTTACCCGAGTTGCCGTTCAGGCTGAACGTGAAGTCTTCCAGGCCGCTGATGATCTGGCTACGACTGCCTGCAACGCCTGCGTCGAGGTCAACGATCATGGTGTCGTTGTTCAGGCCGCCGGTGTACGAGAAAGCAACGTTGTCAGCTGCCGAGTTCGATTGGGTATCGATCTTGTTGATGTACTTGGCAACCGAGCGGTCGGTGACGACAGCGGTCAGGGCCAGGTTACCGACCAGGGTCGATGCGTCGATCAGACGAACGTCGTGGAAGCCATACATGTCGCCGTGCTGCTTGCCACCGTTGGTGGTGTCGGTACCTGGCAGTGGGGTGTCCACGCCGAGGCCTGGCAGGGTTACCTGGCCGCCGTTAGGAGCGGTACCAGCGGTAGCGACTGCTTTCAGGTTGGCATTGCCATTGACGTACAGGTCGCCTTTGGTAGCGCCGTTAACCAGGATAACTTCTTGCAGGAAGTTGTCGGTCGAGTTGATGGTTTGCAGGCGGCTGGTGCGCTCAACGGTGATTTCGAAACGCTCAACGCCTTTCGAGGTCGAGGTGTCGCCGATCGAGATGCCACCGATGACCAGGTCGCCACCGTTCGAACCACGGCCCACGTCGTCCAGGATGACGGTGCTGGTGATTTTCGAAACGACGGTGGTTGGGTTGCCTTGCAGAATTGCGGTGTGCAGACCCGAATCAGGTGGAACTGCAGCTTCTGCAACCCAGCCCGAACCTTTTGGCAGGGTGATGGTGCCTGCGCCCGGGTTGGTGATGACGATTTCGTTACCGGTTTGTGGCTTGCCGGTTTTGGTATCGGCAACGGTGAACGCGTCACCCAGCTTGACCTGGAAGTTTTCGATGCCTGGGGTCAGCTTGATTGCGGTTTGCAGTGCGGTAACCAGTTCAGCGTACGACTGAGCTTGGTCGATTGCTTGCGAAGCGACTTTGATTGCTTTGCCGTTGAAGCTGAAGATGAAACCGTTGTACGGATTGTCCAGCAGCTTGGCCAGGCCTTGCTCACTAGCACGGGTGTCCATCAGTTGCAGGCGCAGGGTGGCGCCCGAAGCGGCTACCGGCGCTGCGCGCAGGGAGTGCTGGTCGAACAGGACGCCGAAGTCGACGTTACCGGCATCGGTTTGCACCATGGCGATGGTGATGTCTTTGGTGATCTGCGAGTCGAGGATACGGATATCTTCGATGACCAGGTCAGCGCGGCTGTTGCTGTCTTCGAAACGGGTAACGCCTTCCATGCGCTCTGCGTCGATCTGGACTTCAACGGTGCGAACGGTGTTGTTGTCGGTTGCGTCAGGGCCGATGGTCTGTGCGCTGATAACGACGTTTTCAACGCCGGTGGTTTCTGCACGGAAAGCGAACAGCTGCGATTTGCCCACGTCAGCGCGCAGGGTGTCGTTGCCGCCGCCAGCTTCGATGCGATCGCCGCCTTGCAGGGTGTTCTGGTTGTCGAAGATGGTGCCCTGGAAGATGTCATTGGCATCGGTGCCGATCAGGGTATCACGCTGTTCGGTCAGGCGCTGGGTGGTACCTGGGGTCGAGCCCAGAGCCAGGCTTGCCAGTACCGAGTTCACGGTTGCCTGGTAGACGGTTGCGTCGGTGTTCGCGTTGACGTTAGCCAGCAGCTTGCGTGCTTCGGCAGCGGCGAAGTTGCCGTCGTAGCCTTTGACTTCAGCTGCGGTGTCGATAGCGGCGGTGAAGGCGCTTGCGATAACAACTTTCTTGGCCACGGTCAGTGCGTCAGCACCTTTAGCGTCGACAGCGCCGGTCAGGATGTTGTAAGCAGCTGCGCCTTTGCTGACGACGCCGGTGTCGATCTGCTTGGTCCAGTAGGCTTGGCCTTCTGCATCAGGAGCGCGACCGAACAGGTTCAGGTAGACACCTTTCAGGAAGTCGGCGGTCGAGCCAGGGTACAGAGCTGCGGACTCGGCGCTGTTGCCGAAGTTGTCCATCAGCTGTTTCACTGCTGGGTTGGTGTTGTAAGCAACAGCCAGGCCAGCCGTGTCCGTAGGCGCATTAGCAGCGGCCAGTGCTTCGGTCATGCTTTTCAGACCGGTCGAATCAGCTGGACGGCCAAAATAGGAGAGGTAAAGTTCTTGTGCTACTTTTGTGTACTCGGTTGCTACGGCCATGATTGATCCTTTAGTTGAGCTTAGATATAACCAAATTTCTGCGGCCCGGCGGGGTTAACAACCCCTCGCCTGAGCCCTTTTTTGCAGAACAGGGAGTATATTGCCACATCGTGGGGCGTGGGTTGTGATCACCATCACAAATCGCGGTTTATTCCGCTTTTTTTCCGACTATTTGATAAATTTGTTTTGATACTGAACATGTTCCTGCCTGTTTCTTGAGCACCTGCCCCCGAATTGGGCAATATTCGTCCGGACTGGCTTCTGCCACTTGAATGGGGAATCGGGACGCCATGCGCGGCGCGATTATCTCCGCCAACATCGGGTTTATCGGACAATGCGCCTGGCGGTCAGCGGAGCCGACCCGGCGCCATGCAAGCATATATATATATGCACGGCGCGCGCCATAAAAAAAACGACCGCCATGCCGGCAGCCGTTTTAGAAGATCATCGCCCCGCTATCGGCGCCGCTTGCATCGGCGCGGGCGCAATGGCGTTACGCCGGCATTAACGCGTGAAGCGCGCATAGCCCTGCGCGGTCCAGCCCTGCGGATTCCAGATTTCGCCATTAATGCTCTTGAAAATGAATTCAGCGCCATTGATTTTGTCGCCACCGGTCAGGTAGCCGCTCAGGGCGGTGTTGGAGTCCGTCCCGTGGGCTAACTTGCCGGTGGACTCCACCAAGCCGACGGCGCGCACCCGCAACTCGCCTTCATGGCTGCGCACCAGCATGCTGGTCTCGAAACGCTGGGCGCCGAAATTCACGTTCAGGCTGCCTTCCTTGATGGTGGCGGCCTGAGCGTCGCCGCCCTTGCGCGTCAGGCTGGCCGTTCCCTCGGCCAGCGCGAACGAGGCCTGTCCTTCGGACGGCAGGACCATCTTGGCGTCGAGCCGGCGCTTCATCGTATACGAGCCGAGGAAGAAACCGTCGTCATAGGCCGGGTTGTTCATTTTGGCGACCACCTCCGGGTCCGATACGGTGCCGGCGATGCGCTCGTAGCGTCCCCAGATCACTTCCGGCCCTTTTGGCACTTCCGGCACCGGCACCAGCACCACCGGCGGCACGGGCGGCAGCGTCGGGACCGGGACCGGGGTCGGCTTGCTGATCTGGTTGATGGCGTCTTTTTTGGCGTCCAGGTTGACGGTGTTGCCGGGCAAGGCCGGCACCGTGGTGGTGGCCCCGGCGACGCGTCCGCTCGGCTCGTCGCTGCGCGGCGGCACGGCCTGGTCGGGGCTGTTGCCCGGATTGTTCAGCAACTTCGGCACCAGCTGGCCCTTTTCGACCTGCAACAGCATGCCCGGCTGGCCGGCGAACAGCTCGCGGCTGCTGCGCCCTTCGCACGGCCCGCCGCCTTCCGGCCCGCAGGCGCCGGCAAAGCCGGAGACCACCACGCCGCCGGAGACCACGGCCACGCGCGTGGTCAACTGGTCGGTCGAGACGATAAAGTCGGTGCCGCGCACGCCAATGGCCGCCACCGGCGTATTGAAGCGGTAGTTCTGGCGCGACATCTTGACGCCCTGGCCCGAAATGCTGCGCGCCACGCCGCTGAGCAGCTCGAGCTTGACCCGTGTATTGGCCGGATTGCCGGCGTCGATCTTGTAAGCGATGATGCGGGCACGGCTGTTCGGACGCAAGATCAGGAAGCCGCCGTCGACGGTCTTCATATACACGTAACCCTGGGCGCCGGTACTGAGCTCGTCGCCCTCCTGGACGGCCGAATCGAGCACGGCCGCCTTGCTGGCGACCTGCACCTCGCCGGTGACGAATACGATGCGCCCCGCCTCGGCGGCGCCAGCCTGCCCGGCGGCGGCGAACGACAGCGCCAGCGCGAGGGGCAGATAGCGGAATGTGGCGATGGATTGATTAAACATAAATTCTCCCTGATGCCGGATTATGCGCCCGCAAAACCCTTCAAAATGTGTTGCTCGTCACATTATTGCACAATGATACAAATCTGGGACGGTTCAGCAACATCTCTTGCGCCCTTTGCCGTCTATGATGAAGCTCCACCCTCGTACGCGCGCGACATTGCGTTGAGAGTAATGTTGCAAAAAAACTTGCTTTGGTAGTATTACTGTCGCTCTGGCGTTATACTTGCGTCATTTTCCAGGTCGCGCACCTGCGTCGGGAGCACCATTCCCGTCGGTCGGCGCGCCATACTCATTGGTCCACTTGCGCTCCTTCTCTCCCCCTCCCCTGCTGCACCTGTCGATTCCGTTGGCGGCGCTGATGCTCGCTGCCTGGGCGCAACTGCCGCGCGGGGCCTCGGGGCTCGACGCCGCCGACGAATGGCTGCGCGACCGTTTCGTGGTGGCGCAGGCGGTCGATACGCCCGAGTCGCGCATCCTGGTGGTCGATATCGACGAGACCAGCTTGGCCACCCATCCCTGGCCATGGTCGCGCGAGCGCCTGGCCGCGCTGGTGGAAACCCTGATCGGCGACGGCGCGCGCGCGGTCGCGCTCGACATTTTGCAAGGCGAGCCGGGCGACCCGGCCGGCGACATGCGCCTGGCCGTGCTGGCCGGGCAAGGCCCGCTGGTGCTGGCCCAGCTGTTCGACTACGAACAGCGCCCGCAAGCGCTGCGCTTCGGCCGCCCCGCCGGCGGCGCGCCGTCCGCAGCGCCCGGCGCCGCCGTGCCGGCCTACGGCTTCATCGCCAACCATGCCGGGCTGGCGCAGGCGCCGCATGTGGGCAATATCGGGGTGCGCCCCGATTCCGACGGCGTGCTGCGCCGCGTCCCTATGTATACCTGGTTCGAACAGCGCCGCTTTCCAACCCTCTCGCGCGCGCTGCTCGACTGCTGCGGCGCGCCCGCGACGGCGCCGGCGCCGGACCAGCGCGACGGCTACCAGCGGGTGCCGTTCAGCCGCTCGCTCGACGCCTACACCGTGGCCAAGGCCGGCGAGATCCTCGACGGCCGGCTCGACCCGGCGATGGTGGCCGGGCGCCTGGTGCTGATCGGCTCGTCGTCCCTGAGCATCGGCGACCGCGTCGCCACCCCGCTCGGGCGTTCCAGCCCCGGCTTGCTGGTGCACGCCTCGATGCTCACCACCCTGCTCGACCGGCAGGCCGGCCTGGCCCCGGCGCCCTGGCCCGGACGCCTGATGGCGGTGCTGTTCGCCAGCGTCGTCGTGGTGCTGGCCGGCTACACCTTCGCGCGCCTGTCGGCCGCCGTCAATGTGCTGATGCTGGCGGCAGCCTCGCTGACCTGGCTCATGCTGGCCTACGGCCTGTCGGCCCACGATCCGGATTTTTCGGTGAGCGGCCCGCTGCTGTCGATCGGGTTTTTGCTGGCGGTGGGCGTGCCCTTCCACTGGCAGTTGGCCCAGTCCGGCTCGCGGCGCCTGCTCGACACCATGCGCCGCTACGTGGCCGGGGAAGTGGTCGATGAATTGCTGCGCAGCGGCCTGAAAGACCCGCTCGCCCCGCGCCAGCTGCAAGTGACCACCCTGATCGCCGACATGCAAGGCTACACCACCCAGGTCGAAGCGCTGCCGGTGGAAGAAGCGGCCAGGCTGACCACCGATTTTCTCGATTGCCTGACCCGCCCGGTGCTGGAAAACAAGGGCACGCTCGACAAATACACGGGCGACGGCCTGGTCGCCTTCTGGGGCGCGCCGATTCCGAACGCGCAGCACGCCGACCTGGCGCTGGACGCGGCCGCGCGCATCCTGCGCGAGGTCGCCATCCTGAGCGCGCGCCGGGTGCGCGCCGGCGGCCAGCCGCTGCGCGTGCGCATCGGCATCGAAAGCGGCCTGGCCATGGTGGGCGACTACGGCACCTCGTTTCGCAGCATTTATACGGCCGTGGGCGACAGCGTCAACACCGCGTCGCGCCTGGAACAGGCGGCGCGCGACTTCCCGCACGATGTGATCATCGGCCAGGGCACGGTCGGCTACGCCACGCGCCACCGCTTCCTCAGCCTGGGCCGGCATGCGCTGCGCGGCAAGGAGCATCCGATCGAACTGTTTACGCTGGAGCAGCCGGCATGAGGCGCCCGACCCTGGCGCTACTGCTGGCGCTCGGCGCCCTGGGCGCACTGGCCCCGGCGCGCGCCCAGCAGGGCGATGCACCCGAAACGGCGGCGGCGCCCGAAACGGCGGCGGCCGAGGCCCCGGCCCCGCTCAGCGACGAGCAGGCGGCCGAGGAAGAAAAACTCTACCTGGAAGCGCTGCGTTCGCTGTCCGAAGGGCGGCCCGACGAAGCCACCACCAAGCTTGGCCGCCTGCTGGAAAAGAACGCGCTGCACGCCGGGGCCTGGCTCGACCTGGCCATCAGCCATTGCGAACTGGGCAACAAGGCCGAGGCCGAGCGCCTGTTCGGGCAGATCGTGCAGCGTTTCCATCCGTCGGACGCGATCCTGGAATTGATCGCCCACTACCGCGCCTCGGGCTGCAAGGGCCAGCGCGCCCATCCGCGCTCGATGTCGTTCAAGCTCGGCGCCGGCTACGACACCAACGTCAACCAGGGCTCGAGCAGCAGCAGCGTGCAGATCGGCGGCGCCGGCAATCTGAAAACCTACGATCTCGGCCCCGACTCGCTGCCGCGCGCCGATCATTTCAAGGTGCTCTCGGGCGACTTCAACCAGCCGGTCGGCAGCCGCGGCATGCTCCTGATCGCCCAGCTGCGCGCCTTGCGCTACAACCAGGTCAAGAGCCAGGACACCGATTCCGTCCTGCTGGGGCTGGAACGCCCGTGGAGCGGCGCCGGCTGGACCGGGCGCGCCACCGCCGCCTACGGCCTGGTGCGGCTGGGCGAAGAGCTGTATCAGCGCCAGGCCCAGGTGCTGCTGCGCGCCGTGCCGCCGGTCGACCTGGGCGAATCGCTCGGCTGGTCGCTCAGCGCCGGCTACAGCAGCGCCATCTATCCGACCCGGCGCTATTACGATGCGCGCACGCTCGACCTGGGCACCAGCCTGGCGATCCGCAGCAAGCAATCGACCGTGGTGCTCTCAAGCGGCCTGCTGGCGGACCGGGGCAAGGAAGCGCGTCCCGGCGGCGAGCGCGGCGGCTGGTACGGCGGCGCCAACCTGGTCGCGCTGATGGGCGATAAAGCCATCGGCGAACTGGGCGTGTCGCGCCAGTCGTGGCGGGGCGAGCGCATCTATTCGAAGGATTTCATCGAGATCAAGCGCCAGCAGGACACCACCCAGCTGCGCGCCAGCCTGCTGTTCCCGGTCGGCACCCACAGCGCCGTGCAGCTGGAAGTGCGGCGCACCTTCAATCGCGAGAACATTCCCCTGTTCCAGTACGACAGCCGTTGGTTCCAGTTCAGCTGGCGCACCGACAACTGGTAAGATACCGCTCCAGCACGTTTGCTGGCGCTGGTACGGGACATGCCGGCGCCAGCGGAACGACTGTTGATGTGGATAAGATGACTTGGGAATTGATTGTGTTTTTACTGGCCACGGCCGGCATCGTGGCGGGCTGCCTGGTACCGAACGCATGGCTGCCGCCATTGCCGAACGATAAGCTCATGCATTTCCTGGCGTTCGGCCTGCTCGCCCTGTTGCTGGCACGTATGGTTCCGGGCGGCTGGTTCCTGCAACTCTGCCTGCTGGGCTTGCTGGGCGCCGCCCTCCTCATCGAAGTCCTGCAAAATTTAGTACCCGGAAGAAAGTTTTGCTGGCGCGACATGGCGGCCAATGCCGCCGGCATCGCCACGGTGGCGCTGTGCGCGCCGCTCGCGCATGCCTATTTATGACGGAAACAGTGCATGAGTACAAATAATTTCATCGTTACCGCGACCAAGAACGGGGTCCCGCTCGGCCCCGAGGATGCCTCGGTGATGCCGGTGCCCAAGGATTCGCAGAACAAGGTCAGCGTCCAGATCCACCTGCGCAAGATTCCCCTGCTGGCCCAGCTGAGCGAGGATGAAATGCGCCAGGTCATGACCGACCTGCGCATCCGCACCTACGCCAAGCGCGACGTGGTGCTGCAAAAAGGCGCCAGCGGCGACAGCCTGCTGTTTTTGCTGTCGGGCCAGCTGCAAGTGATCGACGTGACCGAGGACGGGCGCGCGATCGGCCTGCGCATGCTCGCGCCGGGCGACTTCTTCGGCGAAATCGCCGTCATCAACGGCTCGACCCGCTCGGCCTCGGTCGTGGCGCTCAGTCCGGTGATGGTGGCGCTGCTGCCGCGCCTCACCGCCCTGCATCTGTTTTCCCATTCGCCATCGGTGGCCAAGCACATGCTGCGCTTCCTGGCCGAAAAAGTGCAGCGCGACTCGCAATTTCGCGCGCTGCTGAGCATCCACAACACCGCCAAGCGCATCTACACCTTCCTCGAACTGATGAAGGAAAAGAAGGAAGGCGATGTGGAAGTGGTGGAAAACCTGCCGACCCACCAGGATATCGCCAACATGATCAACACCAGCCGCGAAACGGTGACCCGCACCCTGCTCGCGCTGGTGCAGCAAGGCATCATCGAAAAAGGCACGCACCGCCTGATCATCCTCAACCCGGCCGAGCTGCACAAGCTGGCGCAGAACTGAGGCGCACCAAGGCCTGGCGCGATCGCGGCGCCGCCGCCGGCCCCAGCTTTGACTGGCTACCGCGAACTGAAATATTGTATACTGCGTATCGTTTTATCCGGTACATGAGGCGCAAGCGGCAGCGCGACGGCGGGCCAGCGCATCGATGCGGGTCCACCAGGGCGCGTGCGCCACGGCAGCCGGGCCATCCCCCTGCCCGACCAACCCGCAAGGAATCGCAGCACCCATGAACGACTCTTCTTCCCCAGCCGTCCAACCTGCGCGCGTGTCGCCGGGACGCGCCCGATTGCCGGCATGGCGCCGGCGCAGCCGTGGCGCGCGCCATCTGCTGCGCCTGCTGCTGGTGGCCCTGATCTTTACCGTCAGCCTGGTGCCGGCCCTGCCGAAACTGGCAGGCTGGCACAGCGCCAAAATTCCTCCAGTGGAAGAATTACGTCCACTGGCGGCCTACCCGGCCACCTGGGAAGGCGGTCTCTTCGATACCGACAAGAATTACGCGCGCTTTGAAAAAGCCTTCGCCGATCAACTCGGCTTGCGCAGCCTGATGATCCGCGTCAAGAACGAAATCGACTACCGCCTGTTCCGTACCTCGCGCCGCGTGTACTACGGCAAAAATGGCGAACTGTACGGCCGCAGCATTGCCGAGGTCGAATTGCCGCTGACCGAGAAAATCCTCGGCACCCAGGCCGCGCAGGACGCCGCCCACGAAGGCGTGCTGGGCCTGGCGGCGCGCCTGCGCGCGGTGGGCGTCACCATGGTCCTGATGACGCCGGTCCAGAAACAGTATTTCACGCGCGAGCGCTTGCCCTTCTTCGCCCCGCGCGTGCCCGACGACTCGCATTTCATGCACTTTTACCAGCGCCTGAAAAGCACGCCCGAGCTGCATTTTGTCGATGTCGTCGGCTTGATGCGCGCCAACGAGGACAAGTTCGCGCCGTTTTTCAAGCAGGATTTTCACTGGTCCGAACCGATGGCCATGGCCACGGCGGCCGACGCGGTGCGCGTGATCGCCGAACTGGAAGGCTCGCCCGTGCGCTGGCGCCACCGGCTCGAACTGGACGTCAAGCCCTTCGTCGGCGTCGAAATGCGCTTTGCCGGACGCCTGAACATGCACAAGGACGTGCCCGAGCCGCAACTGAAGACAAGCTGGCCCGCGCTGCACCAGCGCCGCCAGTTCGATCCCGCCGCCACCGGCCTGGAATTCGATACCGCCACCGTGGAGCGGGCCGACCTGCTGCCGCCGACCTGCATGTACGGCAACAGTTTCAGCGACGGCATGCTGGGCGCCGGCCTGATCGAGCATTTCCAGAAATTCACCAAGATCAGCCGTGCCCAGGAACTCAAAGAGGTCGCGCCGCTGATCGCGGGGCGCTGCAAATACCTGATCGTCCAGGTGCTCGACATCCAGGCCGACCGCTGGGCGGCGTTCACCGTCAAACGCTGACACCACGACCGGCCTGTCCCTTCGGCGCACAAAGGCGCTGACCGATAACTCTTTTGCCGCGCGGGCCCCAGGCCCGCGCCCACGGATCACCCATGGTTTTTTCTTCTCCCGGTTTCCTGTTCCTGTTCTTCCCGGTGTTTTTCGCCTTGTACTTCGTCCTGCCTAGGGCTGCGCGCAACAGTTACATCTTGCTGGCCAGCTTCGCCTTTTACATCCTGGGCGCGGGCGCCCTGACCGTGGTGGCGCTGGTGCTGCTGCTGCTTAACTTCATGCTGGGCCAGCTGATCGGCCACCTGTGCCGCGCATCATCGGAGCGCGCCGCCAAGCTGGCGCTCGGGGCCGGCATCGTGATGAACCTGGCGCCCTTGATCTTCTTCAAATACCTGCTGTTCCTGGCCCAGGTGCTGCACGACGTCTCCGGCGCGGCGCCGTTCGCCACGGCGGCGACCTGGAAGATCATCCTGCCGCTCGGTATCTCCTTCTACGTGTTCCATTTCCTCTCTTACCTGCTGGACGTGCATGCGCGCCGCATCGAGGCCGAAACCAGTATCCAGAAGTTCGCCATCTACATCTTTTTGTTCCCCCACCTGATCGCCGGCCCGGTGGTGCGCTACGCCGAGGTGCGCGAGCAGCTCAACCTCAAGTACCGGCGCCTGGTCGGCAGCGACGTGTTCTGGGGCATGGTGATCTTTTGCATCGGCCTGTCGAAAAAAATGCTGATCGCCGATCCGCTCGGCGCGGTGGTGGACGTGGTGCACGGGCCCACCGTGGCGATGAGCACCTACGCCGCCTGGCTCGGCGCGCTGTGCTACTCGTTCCAGATCTATTTCGATTTTTCCGGCTACACCGACATGGCGATCGGCATGGCGCGCATGATGGGCTTCCGCTTTCCGCGCAACTTCAACCGCCCGTACGCGGCGGCCAGCATCACCGAATTCTGGCAACGCTGGCACATGACCTTGTCGCGCTTTTTCCGCGACTATGTCTACATTGCGCTGGGCGGCAACCGGCGCGGCAAGCTGGCGACCTACCGCAACAGCTTCATCGTGTTCGGCCTGTGCGCGCTGTGGCATGGCGCCGCCTACACCTTCCTGATCTGGGGCCTGGGGCACGGCGCGCTGCTGGCGCTCGAACGCGCGGGCGTGCTCAATTCGGCGCGCTGGCGCCTCGGCAGCCTGCCGGTGTTCGTGCTGGCCACCTTGCTGTGGGTACCGTTCCGCGCGGTCGACCTGAGCCAGACCGGCAAGCTGCTCGGCGCCATGAGCGGGCTCGATCCGGCCGTGCCGCTGTGGCAGGACGCCAACCGGGTGCTGGCCGACCCCAAGGTGATGTTCCTGCTGGCGCTGGCCGGCGTGATCTGCCTGCTCGGCGACCAACCGTTCCAGCGCCTGCGCCGGCGCAGCCTGCGCCAGCCCTTGATGATGGGCCTGTACGCCTGCCTGCTGTATGTACTGTCCTGCCTGGCGGTGGTCGAAGGCGGCTTTAATCCATTCATTTACTTCCAGTTCTGAGCGGCGACGATGGCAAGGCGCATGCGTGCATGAAAACCATCGTTTTTGAACGTGATACCAGGCCCGGTGTGGTGAGATTACATCGTTATGCACAGTGTTCAATTGTGCGGTGAAAACAACGAATTTGTCGGGTGTAAGATGAATTTTTATCTACACCCGCCAGAGAAGCATGCAGATACGCGGGCCGGCCTTACTCACAAGCAAGGAGACCGTTCGATGCCTCAACCAAGCTATTCCAGCGCAACAGGGTATATCAGCGAAAATTTCTTTACCCTGTATTTCGATATCGCCCTCGACGCCGCCAATCCGCCACCGCTCAATGCCTTCAATGTCGATATCAACGGGACCGGCGTCATGCTGGCGGCGCTCACGGTCGACAGCCTGGGCAAGGCCGTCAACATCAGCTTCAGCGCCAATGCATTGACCGCCGGCGACGTCATCGCTTTTTCCTATGAAGACCCGAGCGCCAACGACGACGTCAGCGCCGTGCAAGGCCTGGACGGCACCGACAGCGCCACCTTCTACAGCAGCACCACCGTCGTCGGCGGGCGTCCCGGTCCGGCCGCGCCGCCCTTGCCGACCTTGGACAGTGGCAGCGACAGTGGCGCCTTGGGCGACGGCATCACCAATATCGGCACCCCGACCCTGAACGGCACCGCCCTGGCCAACGCCACGGTCAAGCTGTACGACACCGACGGCACCACCCTGCTGGGCAGCACGACGGCCGACGGCAGCGGCAACTGGAGCCTCACCAGCAGCCTGCTGGGCGACGGCAGCCACACCCTGAAAGTGACCCAAACCAACGGCGCCAGCCAGACCTCGGCGCTGAGCGCCGGCCTGGCCCTGACCATCGACAGCAGCGCGGCCGCGCCGGCGCAACTGGCGCTGCATGCCGGCAGCGACAGCGGCACCATCGGCGACGGCATCACCAACGCCGGCCTGCCGGTCATCACCGGCACGGCCGAGGCCAACGCCAGCGTGCGCCTGTACGACAGCGACGGCAGCACCGTGCTGGGCACGGCCACAGCCAACGGCGCCGGGGCGTGGAGCATCACCAGCAGCGCCCTGCTGACCGGATCGCACACGCTTACCGCCAAACAGACCGACGCCGCCGGCAACGTCTCGCCCGCGTCCAGCGGTTTCGCCTACATTCTCGACACCATCGGTCCGGTCGGCATGGCGCTGAGCACCACCTCGGTCGACGCCAGCGCCGCCACCAGCGGCAGCACGGTGGCCACGCTGTCGTCCACCGACATCACCAGCGTACAGTACGGCTTTGCGGTCGGCAACGGCACCATCGACGCCGACAACGGCAAGTTCAGCATTTCCGGGACGGGCCTGGTGGCCAGCCAGAACCTGCCCCTGGGCGCGTATCACATTTACCTGAAGGCGACCGACGCGGCCGGCAACGACGCCTTCCAGATCTTCACCATCAACGTCGCGAATACCCCCAGCGTCACTTCCATCGTACGCGCCGGCGGGGCCGCCGTCGCGGTACCGGCGGCCACCACGACGGTCAGCTATGCGGTCACCTTCAGCCAGAGCGTGACCGGGGTCGACGCGGGCGACTTCACCGTGGTCACCAACGGCACGGCCGCGGCGGGCATCGCCTCGGTCACCGGCAGCGGCACCAGCTACACCGTGACGGTGGGCGGCCTCGGCGGCGACGGCAGCGTGCGGCTCGACCTCAACGCCAGTGGCACCGGCATCGAAAGTGCCGGCAATGTGGCCATCGGCGGCGGCTACAACGGCGGCGAAACCTATGTGCTCGACCATACCGCGCTGGCGCCCACGGTCCCGGCCATGACCAGCGCCACCGACACCGGGGTCTCCGACACCGACGCCATCACCAGCAACGCCACCCCCGTATTCGAGGGCAAGGCCGAGCCGGGCGCCACGGTCAGGCTGTACGATACCGATGGCACGACCCTGATCGGCACCATCGTGGCCGACGGCAAGGGCAACTGGAGCATCCCCAGCAGCGCGCTCAGCGCCGGCCAGCACACCGTTACCGCGCGCCAGACCGATCTGGCCGGCAACGTGTCGTCCGCCAGCGGCGCACTGACCGTCATCATCGATACTGGCGCCGCGCCACTCGGCGCGCCGCTGCTCACGCCCAAGAGCGACAGCGGCGTCGTGGGCGACAACCTGACCCGCTTCGCCACCCCGACCCTGAGCGGCAGCGCCGAAGCGTATGCAAGCGTGCAACTGTTCGACACCGACGGCACCACCGTGCTCGGCACCGCCACGGCCGGTCCGAATGGGCTCTGGAGCATCCCCACCAGCGTGCTGGGCGACGGCAGCCATACGATCACCGCCAGGCAGACCGATGCGGCCGGAAATGTATCGGACGCCAGCGCCGCGCTGACCCTGCTGATCGACACCGAAGCGCCGGCCGCGCCCGCAGCGCCGCTGCTCTCGCCCACCAGCGACAGCGGCACGGCCGGCGACCAGATCACGTTTGTCAGCACGCCGCTGCTGAGCGGCAGCGCCGCGCCGCATGCCAGCGTGACCTTGTACGACGGCGATGGCGTGACGGTGCTGGGAACCGTGCTCGCCGATGGCGGCGGCCAGTGGAGCATGACCACCCTGCCGCTCTCGCCCGGCTACCACGCGCTCACGCTCAAACAGGGCGATGCGGCAGGCAACCTGTCGCCGGCCAGCCCCATCCTGGGCCTGCTGATCGAGGCGGTGCCGCTGCCACCGAAGATTCCGGTGCCGCCCACGCCAACGCCACCGGTGCCAGTGGTGGCGACGGTCGATGGCGTGCCGGTCTCGACCGTTGCAGTGACCCTGCCGGGGGGCGCCAGCGGCACCCAGACCGTCATTCCCGTGATCACGAGCGAGCGCGCCGAATCGAATGGCGGCGCCAGCACGGCCGACATCGCGCTGGCCACCAGCAGCGGCGGCAACCTGCTGCTGGCCCAGCTGGCACCCGGCGTCGGCCTGACTGCCAGCGGCGGCCCGAGCCAGGCTGCCGGCAATTCGACCGAGCACCTGATCCAGGCCATCCTGGCGTCCACGCCGGGTCATCCGGCCGCCGACCAGTCTCACCTGACCGGCAACGGCGTGGTCTTCCTGGGCAAGCTGGGCGCCAGCCTGCCCTTGCTGGTCGAAACCATCGTGGCCGTCGGCGGGGCCAACAGCGCGAGCGGCGCCCTGACCCTGACCGGCACCAGCAACGCGACCCAGGCGACGGCGCTGGTGGTGGACGCCACCAAGCTGGCGGCCGGCAGCCAGATCGTCTTGAACGCGGTTAACTTCGCCGCCATCGTCGGCGCCGCCAATGTCAGCGGCAATACCGAGGGCCAGATCCTGACCGGCGACGCCGCCAGCCAGACATTTAGCACCGCGGCCGATACCGCCTACGTGTTTTCGGGAGGCGGCAGCGACAGCCTGCGCCTGAACTGGGCGGCGGGCAGCGCCACCCGGGCGGCGGCCGAGCCGGCCGCCACGCCCGCGCCCACCATCCTGCATGGCGGACTCGATGCGGACGCCGGGTTCTTCATGGGCAACAGTGCCGACTACACCATCGCGCACCACGAATCGTACGTGGCCATCACGCCCAAGAACCAGCCGCAACACACGGCCCTGGCGATCAACCTGGAAAGCCTGGTGTTTGCCGACACCACCATCGCGCTCGGGCACCGGGGCGAACAGAGCGCATTGGCCGGACTGTACAAAAACGTGCTGGGACGCCAGGCCGACTACCAGGGTTTCGAGTTCTGGGCCCAGGCCGAAAAGAGCGGCGTAACCCTGGGCCACATTGCGCTGGAGATCATCAGTTCGCCCGAAGCGCAGTTGCTCAACAAGGCGCCCTTCAACGGCTTCATCGAGCATGACCTCAATCTGCTCTACCAGAACATCTTCGGCCGCCAGAGCGATGCGCCCGGGCTCGCCTTCTGGCGCGCGGCCATGGAGCAAGGGGTAAGCCTGGAGCATGTGGCCGACGAGTTCCTGCATTCGCCGGAAATCGCGGCGCATGTGGTGGCGCCGCTGCAGTGGGACTTTATCGTCTGAACGCCCGGCCGCGACCGCCTCGCCGCAGCGGGCGATCCCGGCCGGGTGCACGCCAATCCACATAAAAACATTGCAAGATTATACGGCGCCGCAACGGCGCCGCGACGGCGCCATGACGGCCCGCGCAGCGCCTTCCGCGCTGTCGTGGCCCTAAAGCCGCATGCTATAATCTTCCGCCCCGCAGCCCCGGCAAGGCCAGGCGCGGAGCGGCGCGACCGGTTGCGGCGCCGCCCTGCCGGCTGGCGGCGGCGCGACCTGTTATTTCCCATATGCTAAACAAAACGACCCACACCATGACCTTGCCGTTCGCCGCCTGTGCGCCTGCGCTTCCCACCAGATTGCACGCGCGCCGCGCCCCGCGCGCATGATCTCGCTGTCGATGTTCCGCGGCGTCTGGCGCTACCGCGGCTTCGTGCTCGGCAGCGTCAAGCGCGAATTCCAGTCCAAGTACCGCAATTCCCTGTTCGGCGCGCTCTGGACCATCCTCAATCCGCTGGCCATGATCACCGTCTACACCGTGATCTTTTCCGAAGTCATGGGCAGCCGGCTGCAGGGCGTCAACTCCACCTTCGCCTACAGCATCTACCTGTGCGCCGGCGCGCTGACCTGGGGCCTGTTCGCTGAAATCACCACGCGCGCGCAGACGGTATTCATCGAAAACGCCAACCTGATCAAGAAGCTGCAGTTTCCGCGCATCTGCCTGCCGATCATCGTGGTGCTCAACGCCTGCGTCAACTTCGCCATCATCTTCGGCCTGTTTACCGCCTTCCTGGTCTGGTCCGGCACCTTTCCCGGCGCGGTCTACCTGCTGCTGTTCCCGGTGCTGGCGCTGCAGATCCTGTTTTCGATCGGCCTGGGCATGGTGCTGGGCGTACTGAATGTGTTTTTCCGCGACGTCGGCCAGTTCTTCGGCATCCTGCTGCAGTTCTGGTTCTGGTTCACCCCCATCGTATACCCGGTCACGGCCCTGCCGAAACCGATCCGCGAACTGCTCGTGTTCAATCCCATGGCCGCCGTGATCGCTTCCTACCAGACCATCCTGGTGCATGGCCGCGCGCCGGACTGGGCCAGCATGCTGCCGATCCTGGTCCTCACCGTGCTGTGCTGCCTGATGGGTCTTTTACTGTTCCGCAAGCGCTCCGGCGAAATGGTGGATGAACTCTGATGGGTACCATACGCGTCAATCAACTGGGCAAGGCCTACAAACAATACGGTAACCGCTGGGGCCGCCTGGTGGAATGGGTCCTGCCCTTCCTCGGCCAGCGCCACCGCCTCAAATGGGTGATCCAGGATGTCAGCTTCCAGCTCGCGCCGGGCGAAGCGGTCGGCATCATCGGCATCAACGGGGCGGGCAAGAGCACCCTGCTCAAACTGATCACCGGCACCACCACCCCGACCACCGGCAGCGTGCAGATCACCGGCCGGGTGGCGGCCCTGCTCGAACTGGGCATGGGGTTTCATCCCGATTTCAGCGGACGCCAGAACTGTTTCATGGCCGGCCAGCTGATCGGCCTGACCGTCGATGAAATCGGCGCCCTGATGCCCGAGATCGAAGCGTTTGCCGACATCGGCGAGTATATCGACCAGCCGGTGCGCGTGTATTCCTCGGGCATGCAGATGCGCCTGGCCTTCAGCGTGGCCACCGTCAAGCGGCCCGACGTGCTGATCGTGGACGAAGCGCTGTCGGTCGGCGACGCTTACTTTCAGCACAAGAGTTTCGAGCGCATCCGCCAGTTCCAGAAGCTCGGCACCACCTTGCTCATCGTCAGCCACGACCGCGCCGCGATCCAGTCGATCTGCGAACGCGCCCTGCTGCTCGACGGCGGCCGCCTGGCGTCCCAGGGCAGCCCGGAACAGGTGATGGACTACTACAACGCCCTGATCGCCGCGCGCGACGGCGCCGGGGTCGAGCAGGTCGTCACCGAGGCCGGCCGCACCCAGACCAGCTCCGGCACCGGCGAAGCGAGCGTGACCCGCATCACCCTGGAAGACGAGGCCGGGCGCGCGCTCGAGACGGTCAACGTCGGCGCCGCCGTGACCCTGTGCATCCAGGTCAAAGTGCACCGGCCGGTGTCGCGCCTGGTGCTCGGCTACATGATCAAGGACCGCCTCGGCCAGCAGATGTACGGCACCAATACCCACCACATGGACATGGTCCTGCACGACGTGGCCGCCGGCGAAGAGATTACCTTCCGTTTTGCCTTCCCGCTCAACCTGGGCGAAGGCAGTTATTCGCTGACCACCGCGCTGACCAGCGACGAAACCCATTTGGGCGGCAACTACGAATGGCGCGACCTGGCCTTCCTGTTCATCGTGATGAACATGAACCGCAAATACTTTGTCGGCACCAACTGGCTTGAGCCGCGCGTGGAGATCCTGCGATGAGCGACAATTTTTACCGCGCGTTCGAAGACCGCTACCGCGGTTCGCGTGAACTGATCAAGTCGCGCCTGACGGCGTATGCACCGTTTTATGCCCCGCTGGCGGCGCTGTACCCGGGCGCCACGGTGCTCGATCTCGGTTGCGGGCGCGGCGAATGGCTCGAACTGCTGGGCGAGCAAGGCTTCAAGCCTTTCGGCGTGGACCTGGACGACGGCATGCTGGCGGCCTGCCGCGAACGCGGCCTGCACGTCGAACTGACCGACGCCCTGTCCGCGCTGCGCGCCACACCTGGCGCCAGCGTGGCCCTGGTCTCGGCCTTCCACCTGGTCGAGCACATCCCGTTCGAGATGGTGCAGGACCTGATCCGCGAAGCGCGCCGGGTGCTGCTGCCGGGCGGCCTGCTGGTGATGGAAACGCCGAATCCCGAAAACCTGGTGGTGGGCGCATCCAGTTTCTACATGGACCCCTCGCACCTGCGTCCGATTCCGCCGCCCCTGCTCGAGTTCGTGGTCGGCTTTGCCGGCTTTGCGCGCCAGAAGGTGCTGCGCCTGCAGGAGGCCAAGCAGCTGCACGAGGGCAAGCCGATCGGCCTGATCGACGTGCTCGACGGGGTCAGCCCCGATTACGCGGTGGTCGGCCAGAGCAATGCGCCGGACGAGGTGCTGGCGCCGTTCGCCGCGCCGTTCGCCGCAAGTTACGGCATATCCCTGGCCGACCTGGCGCTGCGCTTCGAACACCAGGACAGCGTGCGCCGCGCCGAACTGCACCAGGCGCTGGGCAGCCTGGGCGACCGCGTCGGCCGGCGCGAACAGACCGACCTAGACAACTTCGACACGCTGCACAAGGGCCTGGCGCGGATCGCCGAGGGCGTCGAAGACAACCGCCGCCGCCACGACGCCGCCGCGCCGCAGCTGCTGCAAATGCAAAGCGACCTGGCGGAGCAGGCGCAACTGGCACTGCAACAGCAGGCGGCGGTGCAGGAACAAATCGCCGCGCTGGCCCAGCGCAGCGGTGCGGCCGAAGAGCGCGCCGCGCAGCATCAGCGCCGCGTCGAGGAACTGCTCGATAGCACCTCGTGGCGCGTCACCGCGCCGCTGCGCATGGTGACCGGCTACGCCTACCGCCTGCGTAACGCCGTGCGCGACGGCCGCATCGGGCCCGGCATCAAGCGCCGCGTCACGCCGCCGCTGCTGTCGCTGATGCGCGCCCTGCTGCGCCGTCCGCGCGCCAAGCGCACCGCACTGGCCGTGCTGCGCCGCTTCCCCGGCCTGCACGCGCGCCTGTACGGCGTGCTCAGGCGCGGCAACAACCCGCCGCCGCCGCCCCCGGCGCCGTTCCCGCCCAGCACCAGCGTGCTGGACCTGACGCCGCGCGCGCAGCGCATCTACCAAGAACTCAAACAAGCTATCGACTCAAGGAAGAACTGATGCGCATTGTGATCGACCTCCAGGGCGCCCAGTCGGAAAGCCGTTTTCGCGGCATCGGCCGCTATTCGCTGGCCCTGGCGCTGGGCGTGGCGCGCAACGCCGGCGAACACGAAATCTGGCTGGTACTCAATGGCGCCCTGGGCGCCTCGATCATCGACCTGCGGCGCAGCTTCGCCGGCCTGGTGCCGCCCGAACGTATCCGCGTGTTCGACATCGCCGGCCCGGTGGCCGAAATCGACGCCGGCAACAGCCCCCGCGCGCGCGCCGCCGAACTGACGCGCGAACACTACATCGCCCAGTTGCGCCCGGACGCGGTGCTGGTCACCAGTTTGTTCGAAGGCTTCGTCGACGACGCCGTGGTGTCGGTCGGCGCCTTCGCCGGCGCCGCGCGCACGGCGGTGGTGCTGTACGACCTGATTCCGTTCTTGAATCCCGAGGCATACCTCGGCAGCGCCATCCAGCGCGCCTACTACGAGCGCAAGATCGCCTCGCTGCGCAGCGCCGGCCTGCTGCTGGCCATTTCCGACTACTCGCGCCAGGAAGCGATCGACGCGCTGGCGCTCGCGCCCGACTCAGTGCACGCCATCTCCACCGCGGTGGACGACACCTTCTGCGCCGACGCCACGCAAACGCCGGAGCAGGTGGCCGAGTTGCGCGCGCGCTTCGGCATCAAGCGCGGTTTGCTGATGTACGCGCCGGGCGGCTTTGACGCGCGCAAGAATATCGATGGCCTGATCACCGCCTACTGCCTGCTGCCGCCGGCCCTGCGCGACAGCCACCAGCTGCTCATCGCCAGCAAACTCGGTGAGCGCGACCGCGCCGACCTGCTGGCCCACGCGGCCAAGCGCGGCATGGAAAAGGATCACCTGATCCTGACCGGCTACGTCAGCGACGCCGACCTGATTCGCCTGTACCAGATCACCGACCTGTTCATCTTCCCCTCGCGCCACGAAGGCTTCGGCCTGCCGGCGCTCGAAGCGATGGCCTGCGGCGCAATCGTCATCGGCGCCAACAACACCAGCATTCCCGAAGTGGTGGGCTGCGAGGAAGCGCTGTTCGACGCCGACCGCCCGCAATCGATCGCCGAAAAGATCGGCCAGGTGCTGCAGGATACGGCCATGCGCGAACGCCTGCGCGCGCACGGGCGCGCCCAGGCCAAGCGCTTTTCGTGGGACGAGAGCGCGCGCAAGGCGCTGCGCGCGATCGAGCGGCGCTTCGGCGCGGCGCAGCCGGACGCGCTAGCCGAGGCCGAGGCAGGCGCCCCGGCACGGCGTCCGCGCCTGGCCTTCGTCTCGCCGCTGCCGCCCGAGCGCACCGGCATCGCCGACTACGCCGCGCAAGTGCTGCCGGCCATGCTGGAGCATTACGAGATCGACCTGATCGTGCACCAGGATAAAGTAGCGCTGCCGCCGGCCCTGGCCGACCTGCCCCGGCGCGACCCGGCCTGGTTCGAGCAAAACGCCGGCCAGTTCGAACGCATCGTCTACCAGTTCGGCAACAGCCCCTTCCACAGCCACATGTTCGGCATGCTGGCGCGCCATCCGGGCGTGGTGGTGCTGCACGACTTCTTCATCAGCAGCGTGCTGGCCTACGAGCAGCTGGCCGGCGGGATTCCCAACGCCTGGACCGACGCCTTGTTCCACTCGCACGGCATGGCCGCCCTGCTGGCCGGCCTGAAGGTCGAGCGCGCGCTGGAAACGCGCAGCCTGTATCCGTGCAACCTGACCGTGCTGCAGCAGGCGCGCCGCGTGGTGGTCCATTCCGAACACGCGCGCAGCCTGGCGCGCCACTGGTACGGCCCGCTGGCGGCGGGCGACTGGAGCGTGGTGCCGCTGCCGCGCGCCCTGCCCGCGCCGGGCGACCGGGCCAGCGCCCGGCGCGCGCTCGGCATCGGCGACGAGGTGTTTTTGGTGTGCAGTTTCGGCTTTGTCGCCAACACCAAGCATAGCCAGGAATTGCTGGACGCCTGGATGGATTCCGGGCTGCACCGCGACCCGCGCTGCGAACTGGTGCTGGTCGGCGCCAACGACGGCGGCGACTATGGCAAGCGCGTGGCCGCCACCTTGTCCGCCGGCGGCAAGCGCATGCGCGTGGCCGGATGGACCGACGAAGCGGTCTACCAGCAGTACCTGCAAGCGGCCGATGTCGGCGTGCAGCTGCGCTGCCAGTCGCGCGGCGAAACCTCGGCCGCGGTGCTCGACTGCCTCAATTACGGTTTGCCGACCATCGTCAACGCCAACGGCTCGATGGCCGAACTGCCGGCGGACGCGGTGTGGGGCCTGCCCGACCTGTTCACCCAGGACCAGTTGCGCGCAGCGCTGGAAGGCTTGCATGCCGACCCGGCGCGCCGCGCCGCGCTGGGCGAACGCGCGCGCGCGCTGCTGCACACGGTGCACAGCCCGGCCCGTTGCGCCGCCCTGTACGCGCAGGCCATCGAAGAGGCGTATGCCGGCGCGCCTGGATCGCGCGCGGCCCTGATAAGCGCGCTGGCGGCCCAGCCGGCGCTGCAGCATGACGACGCGCTGGTGCGCATGAGCGCCCAATGCATCGCCGCCGCGCCCGAGGCGCTGGCGCCGCGCCAGTTGCTGGTCGACGTCACCTCGACCGCGCGCCATGGCCTCAACACCGGCATCGAACGGGTGGTGCGCATGCAATTGACCGAACTGCTGGCGCGCCTCGAACCGGGCCTGCGCATCGAACCGGTCTACCTGGCCGAGCACAATGGCCGCACCGAATACCGCTATGCGCGCGAGTATGCGCGCGGCCTGTACGGCATCGATTCGCCGCTGCCGTCCGATGAAGCGGTGGAAGTGAACGCGGGCGACCGTTTCTACTGCGCCGACTATGCGCCCGGCGCGGTGCTGGCGGCGGCGCGCGAAGGCCTGTTCGCGGCCTGGCGCGCGCGTGGGGTCGAAGTGACCTTCTTGATCCACGACCTGCTGCCGGTGCTGCGTCCCGAATTCTTCCCGGAGGGCGCGGACGCCGGCCATGGCGCCTGGCTGGCATGCGTGGCGGCCAATGCCGACCGCCTGCTGTGCATTTCAGGCGCGGTCAGGAGCGAACTGCAGGACTGGCTGGCGCAGGTGAACGCGCCCCTGGAACTGCGCGGCCCGCTCAAGCTGGCGGTGCTGCACCACGGGGCCGATATCGGCGCCCAGGTGGCGCCCGCCGCCCCCGCCAGCACGCGCCGCGACGGCCCGGCCACGTTCCTGATGGTCGGCACGATCGAGCCGCGCAAGGGCCACCTGCAGGCGCTCGACGCCTTCGAGGTGCTGTGGCGCGAAGGCGTCGACGCGCGCCTGGTGATCGTCGGCGCGGAAGGCTGGACCCCGCTGCCGGAGGCAGCGCGGCGCACCATTCCGCGCATCGTCGAGCGCCTGCGCGGCCACGCGGAACTGGGCAAGCGCCTGGAATGGCTGCAAGGGATCGGCGACGCCGAACTGCTGGCGCTGTACCAGTCCAGTTCCTGCCTGTTGGTGCCGAGCGAAGGCGAAGGTTTCGGCCTGCCGCTGATCGAAGCGGCGCGCTACGGCTTGCCGCTGCTGGCGCGCGACCTGCCGGTGTTTCGCGAGGTGGCCGGCACGCACGCGGCTTACTTCAGCGGCATGCACGGGACCGAGCTAGCGCAGGCGCTGCGCACCTGGCTGGCCCAGCGCAGCGCCGGCACCGAGCCCGATTCGGCCGGCATGCCGTGGATTACCTGGCGCGACAACGCCGGCCAGCTGCTGGCGGTGCTCGACGGGCGCGGCGGGGATCTGGCGTGGCCGGCGCCGTAACTATTTGGGAGCGGCAGCCGGCGCCGGCAACAGCCGCTCGGTGCCAAAGCGCAGCACGTCGAACATGGCGCCGGCGTCGTGATACAGGATCAGGATGTCGGTATTGCCGGGATCGCGGTACAGATAGTTCGTGAAGGTCAGGATCTGTTCGGGCGTGAGCTGGTCGGTGTTATTGGTGGCGAACTGCTCCACCGTGCCGTAATAGCGCGCATACCAGGCCGACACCTTCGAGCCGAAGGAGTCCGAGATGATTAGCAGGCGCCGCGCGGGCGCCTTGGGATTGCTGAAGCGGCTGATGTCGCGCAACTTTCCCGCCACCGCCGCGATTTCGGGATAGCAATCGCCGCCCCAGCAGCCCTTGACCTGCGACGCTTCCAGGTCCGGTTCGATGATCTCGCTTTCCAGCAGCACGCCGTCGAACAGGTGCGACACGTCCGAGTGATGCATGTATTTTTTGGTCGCCAGGACCGGCGCCTGGTCGAGCGGACGCTGCCAGAAATGGCTCAGGCTGGCGCGCGCCACCTGGTCCAGGCCGTCGCCGGTCCAATGGAACCAGGTTTTCGGGAAGAGCAGCGCGCTCTTTTTGATCTCGCGCATTTCGCGCACCGGATAGTACATGTTTTCCCTGGCCGGCTGCTCCAGTTGCGGCGACGCCAGCACGCCCGCAGTCGCCGTGTCGGGGCTGGCGCAGGCGCGCTCCAGGAAGCGCGGCACGTCTTCGGGATACACCACCGGCGCCGAGGGCACCACCATCAGCTTGGGCGCCAGGCCGGCCTGGTGGAAGGCGCTGAACATGCGGTTCAGGTGCGGGATGGTCGAGGCGCGCGCGGGCGTGCCGCCGCAGGCCGCCATCACCGCCTGGAACGGCGGCATGTTGGTGCCGTGCGCCGCCAGGAAGTAGCGGCCGTGGCGCCCGGCCGCCATCTGCACCGTCGGAAATTCGCGGAACAGCTTGAAGCGCATGCGGTTGTTCAACTGGAGCAGGTCGACCCGGTAGCCGAAATGGTCGTTGATCCAGGCGTCGAGCTTGGGCGGCGCTTCCAGCAATTGGGCAGTGGTCGCGGGGCGCGCGGGCAACTGCGCCAGGTTGGGGTCGGGCGGCTTGGTGCGCGCGTTGTACAGCGACATCACGGCCGGCACCGACAGCAGGGCCACCACGGCGAACTTGCCGGCATTGCGGCCAAGCATTGCGAGAACAGGGTTGCGCATATCAGAAGCGGAAATAGATGAAGGGATTGTAGGTGCCGGCCGCCAGGCTGGCGATGCACAGCAGCGCCAGCGACGCGGTCAGCACGGCGTGGCCGCCATGCACCAGCACGGCCGGCAGGCGCGCGGCCGGGGCCGCGCCCGCCGCCCCGGGCGCCGCCGGCTGGGCCGCGCGCCAGCGCCAGCAGGCCAGCAAGGCGCCCACCACCAGCGCCAGCAGCGCGCTGGTGCCGACATCCATGCGCCACGAATGCGCATGGACCTGCTCGACATGGGCGCCGAACATGCTGCCCAGGTAATTGAGCGCGTGCGGCACATCGTTGGCGCGGAAAAACACCCAGCCGATCATCACGCACAGCAGGGTCCAGGCCTGGCCGACGATGGCGGGCAGGCGCGCCAGCAGGGCCGCGCCGCCCAGGCGCTCCAACACCAGCAGGGCGCCGTGCCACAGGCCCCAGATCACGAAAGTCCAGGCCGCGCCATGCCACAGGCCGCACAGGAAGAACACCAGCGCCAGGTTGAAGTAAGTGCGCAGCGGCGCGCCGCGGTTGCCGCCCAGCGGAATGTACAGGTAATCGCGGAACCAGCTCGACAGGCTGATGTGCCAGCGGCGCCAGAAATCGGTGATCGAGGTGGCCGAGTACGGGCGGTTGAAGTTGGGCGGATAGCTAAAGCCGAGCATGTGGCCGATCCCTATCGCCATGCTGGAGTAACCGGCGAAGTCGAACAGGATCTGGATCGAATAGCAGGCGATGCCGATCCAGGCCGCCGGCGCGTCGAGCTGGGCGGGATCGATGGCGAAGACGTGGTCGGCGGCTTGTCCCACCGAATTGGCGATCAGCACCTTTTGCGCCAGGCCCAGCACGAACAGGCGAAACCCCATCCACAGGCGCGCGTTGCTGATGGTGCGCTGGTCGACTTCGTGGGCGATCTGGCGGTAGCGCACGATCGGGCCGGCGATCAGTTGCGGGAACATGGCCTTGTACATGGCGAAGCGCAGGAAGCTGCTTTGCGCGGTGATGTCGCGGCGGTACACGTCGATCAGGTAGGAAATGCCCTGGAACACAAAAAACGAAATCCCCAGCGGCAGCACGATGGCCGGCAGCGCGCCTTCGCGCAGGCCGATGGCGTTCAGGATGCCGGCGAAAAAGCCCAGGTATTTGTAATAGCCCAGCATCGCCAGGTTCAGCCCGATCCCCAGGCCCAGCAACACCTTGCGCTGGCCGCCAGCGCGCGCGATCAGCCAGCCGAAGCTGTAGTTGAGGAAGGCCGAGAGCATCAGCAGCGGCACGAAGCGCGGCTCGCCCCAGGCGTAGAACAGCAGGCTGCCGATCAGCAGGACGGCGTTTTTCCACGGCAGCAGGTAATACAGCAGCAGGAAGCAGGGGAAGAAGTAGAACAGGAAAACGGCTGAACTGAAAACCATGGGTGTCTCGTCAGAAGAAAACCGCAGCGGCGGCGGCCCGCTCGGGACACGCCGCCTGGCATCGGGTGGTGCTAAACATCGACCCGGACGGACCGGGGGTCAGGGCTTGGCCGCCGGCGCGCCCGGCAGGATCGGCTCGGTCCCGAGGCGCAGCACGTCATACATGGCGCCACCGTCGTGATACAGGAGCAGGATATCGGTGTCGGCCCGGTTGCGGTAGATATACGCCTTCATCGCTTCGACCTGTTGCGCCGTCAGCTTGGCGGTATGGCTGGTGCAAAAATGCTCGACCTCGCCGTAATAGCGTGCGTACCACTGCGAGGCCTTCTGGCCGAACGAATCCGACAGGATCAACAGGCGGCGCTTGGGCGCGTTCGGGTTGTGGAAGCGGCTGATGTCGCCCAGCACGCGGCCGACGCCGTCGATCTCCGGATAGCAGTCGGGGCCGAAACAGGGCTTGATGCCGGAGGCTTCAAAGTTCGGCTCGATCAATTCGCTCGTGAGCTTGATGCCGATGATCATGTGCCCGAGGTCCGAGTCGCCGATGTGCTTGTACACCTTCAACGGCGGCTGGTCCAGCGGGGTCTGCCAGAACGCGGTCAGGGACAGGCGCGCGACCTGGTCCAGGCCGTCGCCGGCCCAGTGGAACCAGGTCTTGGGAAACAGGGTCGTGTTCTTGGCGATCTCGCGCATTTCCTTGAGCGGATACAAGATCGACTGGCGCGCTTCGGGCAACAGCTCGGGCGAAGCCAGCACCCGCGCGGCCGCCGTGTCGCTGCTGCTGCATTCCGCCACCAGGCTGCGCGGCACGTCTTGCGGATACACCGCCGGGGACGAGGCCACCACCAGCAGTTTCGGGTCCAGCCCGGCCGCGTGGAAGGTGCTAAACAGCTTGTTCAGGTAGGGAATGGTGGCGTCGGTGGCCTTGCCCTTGCCGCACACCGCCGTCATGGCCTGGTAAGGGCCGGCGTTCTTGGCGTGCGCCGCCATGAAATAGCGCCCGTGCTGGCCGTACGCCACCTGCACCGTGGGAAACTCGTGGAACAGCTTGAAGCGCACGATGTTGTCGGCCATGATGAAGTTGGCGCGAAAACCGAAGTGATCGCTCACCCACGCCGTCACCTTGGGCGGCAGTTCCACCAGTTCGCCGAAGGTGTGCGGACGCGCCGGCAGCGGCGTCAGGTTGGGGTCGTCCGGCAGGCGCAGGGCGCGCAGCGACAGGCAGGCCGGCACGGCCAGCAGGGCAATAATGATGGCCTTGGCGGTGTGCCGGCCGATGCGCGCAAACACAGTCGGCCGCATGTCAGAACCTGAAATAGATGAAGGGATTGTAGGTGCCCGCCGCCAGGCTGGCGATGCACAGCAGCGCCAGCGCGGTGGTGGCCAGCACGCTGGCACCGTTGACCAGCACGCCGCTGCGCGGTGCCACGATGGCCGGCACCGCCTTCGCTTCAGCCTTCTCGCCCGCCTTCGGACGCAGGCGCCAGCAAGCGAGCACGATGCCGATCGCCAGCGCGCACGCTGCGGTGCGGGTGAGGTCGTGCTGCCACGGGTGCAGCACGGCCACGCCATCGTAGGCGCCGAACATGCTGCCCAGGTACTTGAGCGCGTACGGCACGTTGTCGGCGCGGAAGAACACCCAGCCGATCATCACGCACAGCATGGTCCAGGCTTGTCCCACCACACCAGGCAGGCGCGCCAGCAGGGCCGCGCCGCCCAGGCGTTCGAGCACCAGCAGGGCGCCGTGCCACAGGCCCCAGATGACGAAGGTCCAGGCCGCGCCGTGCCACAGGCCGCACAGGAAGAACACCAGCGCCAGGTTGAAGTAAGTGCGCACTGGCGACGCGCGGTTGCCGCCCAGCGGAATGTACAGGTAATCGCGGAACCAGCTCGACAGGCTGATGTGCCAGCGGCGCCAGAAATCGGTGATCGAGGTGGCCGCATACGGACGGTTGAAGTTGGGTGGATA
Organism: Massilia sp. CCM 8734; assembly: GCF_011682155.1. Lineage (NCBI taxonomy): Bacteria > Pseudomonadati > Pseudomonadota > Betaproteobacteria > Burkholderiales > Oxalobacteraceae > Massilia > Massilia sp. CCM 8734. The sequence continues at coordinate 109,091 of NZ_WHJI01000011.1, read as the reverse complement.
GGTAAAGCCGAGCATGTGGCCGATGCCGATCGCCATGTTGGAGTAACCGGCGAAGTCGAACAGGATCTGGATCGTGTAGCAGGCGATGCCGATCCAGGCGCCGGGCGCGTCGAGCTTGGACGGGTCGACGGCGAAGATGCGGTCGGCCGGCAGGGCGACGTAATTGGCGATCAGCACTTTTTGCGCCATGCCCAGCACGAACAGGCGAAATCCCATCCAGATCCGTTCATTGGTGAGCGAACGCTGGTCGACTTCGTGGGCGATCTGGCGGTAGCGCACGATCGGGCCGGCGATCAGTTGCGGGAACATGGCCTTGTACATGGCGAAGCGCAGGAAGCTGCTTTGCGCGGTGATGTCGCGGCGGTACACGTCGATCAGGTAGGAAATGCCCTGGAACACGAAAAACGAAATCCCCAGCGGCAGCACGATGGCCGGCAGCGCGCCTTCGCGCAGGCCGATGGCGTTCAGGATGCCGGCGAAAAAGCCCAGGTATTTGTAATAGCCCAGCATTGCCAGGTTCAGCCCGATCCCCAGGCCCAGCAACACCTTGCGCTGGCCGCCGGCGCGCGCGATCAGGTAGCCGAAGCTATAGTTCAGGAAGGCCGAGAGCATCAGCAGCGGCACGAAGCGCGGCTCGCCCCAGGCGTAGAACAGCAGGCTGCCGATCAGCAGGACGGCGTTTTTCCACGGCAAAACGTAATACAGCAGCAGGAAGCAGGGGAAGAAGTAGAACAGGAAGACGGCCGAACTGAAAACCATGAGATGTCTCGTCAGATAAAAACGGCGGCGATGGCGGCGCCGGATAAGCGCGCGATTATAGCATCGCCTTGTTGTAAAAAATCAAAAGTTGCCAAATCGCAATCAAAAAAATTACACGCCGGCAAGCTTGATGTCAGCCCTGCTTCGGCAGCGCCGCCGGCAGCATGCTGTCGGTCCCGAGGCGCAGCGTGTCGTACATGGCGCCGCCATCGTGGTACAGGATCAGGATGTCGGTCTGGGCCGGATCGCGGTACAGGAAGGTTTTCAAGTCGGCAATTTGTTGCGGCGAGAGCTGGTCGACCCGGTTGGTGGCCATGTGCTCGACCTGGCGGTAGTAGCGCGCATACCAGGGCGCGATCTTCACGCCGAAGGAGTCGGAAATGATCAAGAGGCGGCGCGCCGGCGCCTGGGGATTGTCGAAGCGGCTGACGTCTTGCAGGATGCGCGCGGCCGCCACTTCGGGAAAGCAATCGAGCCCGAAACAGGCCTTGATGCCGGACCCTTCCATGTCGGGCTCGACGATCTCGCTTTTCAGGGTGATGCCCTCGAACAGGTGCGACACGTCCGACTGCGCCACGCTTGAGCGGGTGCGCAGCGGCGGCCCCTGGTCGAGCGGGCGCTGCCAGAAATGGGTCAGGCTCAGGCGCGCCACCTGGTCCAGGCCGGCGCCGGTCCAGTGAAACCAGGTGTTGGGGAACAGGGTCGCGCTTTTCTTGATCTCGCGCATTTCCTTGAGCGGATAAAACATATTGCCCGAGGCCTCGACTGCCAGTTCCGGCGCGGCCAGCACGGTGCTCACCGCGGTGCGCTCGCTGGAACACTCGGCCACCAGCGCCGCCGGCACGTCTTCCGGATACACGGCCGGGGCCGACGGCACCACCAGCAGCTTGGGCTGCAGCCCGGCCGCATGGAAGGCGCCGAACATCTTGTTCAGGTAAGGAATGGTGGTGGCGTTGGCCACGCCCTTGCCGCACACCGTGGTGATGGCCTGGTATTGGGCCACATTGGTGCCGTGCGCGGCCAAAAAGTAGCGCCCGTGCTGGCCGGCCGCCATCTGGATCGTCGGAAATTCATTGAACAGGTGAAAGCGCACGAAGGTGCCGAGGCGGATGAACAACTTGCGTCCGCCGAAGTGGTCGTCAACCCAGGCGGTGAGCTTGGGCGGCGCGGCGGTCCAGTCGGCCAGGGTGCGCGGCTTGGGCGGCAGTTGCGTCAGGTTGAGGTCGGCCGGCTTGTTCAGGGCGCGCTCGATCGACAGCACCGCCGGCAGCGCCAGCAGGAACACGATCACGATCTTGGCCGCGTGGCGGCCCGGGCGGGGGGAAATGGCGCTCATGGCAGATGTCCTACTTCGCACAGTTGATAAGCATCGCTGGCGCCACCGCCGAAACGGGCGTCGTACACGACGCAGCTCGCTTCGTTGAAGGTGAGCCGGTAGCGCTGGAGGATCTTGTGGCCGGCGTCGTACAGGCGGCGCTGGCGCTGTTCGGTGTCGGCGTCGGGCGCGGCGGCGCCGCTGCGCGGTCCCAGCGGCAAGCCGCCGGCGGTGAGCATCACGAACAAGGGACCGCGGCGCGCGGCCACCATCTGGGCGACGCGCTCGGCGAAGGCGGGCGACTCGGGAAAGCCCGAACCGAGCGCGGCAAACGCCAGGCGGTTCGGGAAATTCGGCACCAGCCACGACATCGGCGGGTCGCCATGGACGGTAAACACCATGCTCTGCTCCGGCTCGGCAAACGCCGGCACCTGCACCGTGAAACTTTTCTCGCCATTGTAGTGATGCCCCCAGTCCACGCGCGGCAGGCCGGCAATGGCCGAGAGCACGATGCACCAGGCGCCGATCGCGCGCGCCACCGGCAAGGTGCACACGCGGTGCAGCAGCAGCCACAGCACCAGCGGCGCGAGCAGTTCGAGCGGCACCATGTAGCGGTAAATGCCGAACAGCTTGAGCCAGATCAGGTAGGAGAGCGCGAAAAACACCAGCAGCAGGCGCGCGCCGGGGGCCTCGCCGTGCGCGACGATGCTCGTGGCGGGCCCGGGCGCGGCCAGCCACAGGCGGCGCAGGTGCTGCGCGATCAGCGCGAGGAAGGCGATGTAGACCAGCGGCCAGATGATCTGGGTCATCGGCAGCTCGATCACGCGCTTCGAATTGAAGGTGAAGATGAAGGGCCACAGCAGCGCTTCGAGCGCGCTCTTGGGCACCCAGCCCATGTCGGCCACGGCGATCGGCGAGGCCAGCGGCGCCTTGAAGATATTGTTAAATTGGGGGAACAGGGGATTGCCGAACTGCTTCCACATCAGCCAGTACCAGTGGCCGGCGGTGGCGCCGATGCCGGCCAGGGTGCCCAGGCCGAACACAAAGGCCGTGCTAAAGCGCCGCCACAAGGAGACGCGCAGGGTCAGCAGCGCCAGGCACAGGGCCAGCGCATAATTCGCATTGGTCAGCTTGAGCCCGGTGCCGGCGCCGATGATCAGGCCGGCGAGAGCGGCGATCAGCGCGGCGCGCACGCCGCCGGCCAGCAGTTGCGGCCACTGGCGCAGCAGCAGCGCAATGGCGCCCAGCACGGTGAGCGAGGTGAGGTTGTCGCCCATGGTGTTGCCGAGCTGGGTCAGGAAAGAAAAGCCCATGCAGCCGGCCACGCCCAGCAGCAGCGGCAGGCGGTAGCGCGCGGTGGCGAACGCGGCCGGCTCGCCAGCCACCAGGACCTGGCGCACGATCACGATCAGCAGCACGAAATTGAGTCCGTGCAAATAGCCCATCACAAACCCGGTCACCCGGGTCGGAAAATGCGAGGCCAGGCCGTAATACAGCAGGTCGATGGTGGGATTGAAATAGCTCTGGAACTGGCCCGGATTGAGGTCGAAACCGATCTTGTCGTTCAGGAAGGCGTACGGGTTATACCAGTGATAGTTACGCAAATCCCAGTTGGCGTCCTGCCCCAGCAGCACCGACACCAGGCCGGCCAGCAGCGGGCCGAACCACATGGACAGGCGCAGCAGCTTGACACGGTCGAGCCCATCCCACAGGCGCAGCACGCCGGCGTCCACACGCGAAATTGCCCGAGTCACGACATTCATGCGATTCCTGCGATAAGTAATTACGATTTACGTTGAAAAACAAACCAGCGCGCGCCGATGAAATTGACCGTCATGCCGGCCAGCGAACCGGCGCACACGCCCCAGTAGGGGCTGTACGGCAAGGTGGGAAAACACCAGACGATGGCGCTGTAGGTGGCAAAATTGACCAGCCCGCCGCCGCTCATGGCCAGCAGGTAACGCCACCATTCGGTCCACAGCGAGATGCCGGCCGGATGGAAGGTGTAGCGACGGTTGATCTGCCAGGTGGCGAACACGGCGCACAGGAAGGAGAGCACGCGCCCGGCATACGGATCGAGGCCGGCGCCGCGCGCCAGCGCCAGCACGGCCAGGTCGACCAGCAAGCCCGCCACGCCGGCCACGCCGAAGCGCAGCAGCTGGACCCCGAGCTTCATGCCCGAGGCGCGGCGGCGGTGGCGAAGGCGCCGCCATGGGCGCCCCGCTCAGACATGTTTGACACGCGGCCCCGAGATGGCCAGGTAGGCGAAACGCTTCTGTTCGATGCGGCCCTTGGTCACGGTGTCGAGGATCAGGCCGCAATTGAGCGAGATCACGCCGAACAGGCTCAGCGCGACCGACAGGATCGCGGTCGGCAGGCGCGGCACCAGGCCGGTCGCCAGGTAGGTCTGCAACAGCGGGACGGCAAAGCCGACCGCCGCCAGCATGAAGGCGAAAAACGCCAGCGAGAAAAAGGCCAGCGGCTTTTCGGTCTTGAACAGCTTGATGATGGTCCACAGGATGCGCACGCCATCGCGGTACGTGTTGAGCTTGCTGACCGAGCCTTCCGGACGCGAGCGGTAGATGGTTTCGACCTCGGCCACCGGCATGCGCAGTTCGAGCGCGTGCACGGTCAGCTCGGTTTCGGTTTCGAAGCCGGCCGAGTGCGCCGCGAAGGACTTGGCGTAGCGCCGCGAAAACACGCGGTAGCCCGACAGCATGTCGGTGAAGGTATCGCCGAACACCGCCGCGACCGAACCGGTCAGCAGGCGGTTGCCGAAGCGGTGGCCGAAGCGGTAGGCTTCCTGCTCGGTCGACACGCGCGTGCCGACCACCATGTCGAGGCCTTCGTCGACCAGCTTTTCGGCCAGCTTGGGCGCCACGCTGGCGTCGTAGGTATTGTCGCCGTCGACCATGATGTAAATGTCGGCGTCGACATCGGCGAACATGCGCCGGATCACGTTGCCCTTGCCCTGCAGGGGCACATTGCGCACCACGGCGCCGGCTTCGCGCGCCAGGCGCACGGTGGCGTCTTTCGAATTGTTGTCGAACACATACACCACCGCCTGCGGCAGGCAGGCGTTGAAGTCGCGAACAATCGCGGCAACCGTCAGTTCCTCGTTATAACAAGGCACGAGGATGGCGATGCTTTGATTAATTAATTTGTTCATCGTTATACAGTGATAAAAAAGAGAAACGCCGCAGCGCGTGACCGGGGACCACACGCAGGGCGGCATTACATTTGGGCAAATTATACATCCAGGCAACACTTTGAGGGGCCAGGCCGGGACGCGCCATGCTGGCGCGGCCGCCTCGGCCCCGGTGCTTACTGCTTGGGCGAGCCGCCGAGCAGCACGGCGATTTTCTGCTTGGGCTTGGTGCTGGCGCTGACCTGATCGGCCACGACCGGCGTGCTCTTCTTGGCCGGTTCGTACGGGGTCAGGAACCAGGGATCGACTTTTTCGCGGCGCGGATACGGACCGGAGCGGCCCGGCGCGCCGCTGCCGGAACTGCGCTCGGCACTGAAACTGCGCTCGCCGCCGCGTTCGCGCTCGGGCGGACGGCTCGACGAACGCGGAGCGCCGGCGCCGGCGCTGTCATCGCGGCGCGGACGGCGTTCGGCGGACGACTCCAGGCGCCCCGCGCCGGTCGTGCTCGCTGGCACAAAGCCAGGCAGCTCGCCGCGCGTGATGGTTTGCTTGATCAGTTTTTCGATATCGACCAGCAAGCGCTCGTCCTTGTCCGAAAACACCGACAAGGCGTCGCCCGAGGCGCCGGCGCGGCCGGTGCGGCCGATCCGGTGCACATAATCTTCGGCGTTGTACGGCAGGTCGAAGTTGATCACGCACGGCAGGTCGGAAATATCGAGCCCGCGCGCGGCCACGTCGGTTGCGACCAGCACGTCGATCTCGCCCTTTTTAAAGGCGTCGAGCGCGGCCATGCGTTCCTGCTGGGTCTTGTCGCCGTGGATCGCGGTGGCCTTGATGCCGCCCTGCTCCAGGTGGCGCGACAGGCGCGACGCGCCGATCTTGGTGTTCGAAAACACCAGCACTTGCTTGAGGTCGCGCCCGCGGATCAGGAATTCGACCACGTCGCGTTTGGCTTCGTCGGCCACCTTGTAGACGATCTGGGTGACCTTGTCGGCGGTGGCATTGCTGCGCGCCACTTCGATGGTCACCGGGTCGGTCAGGAAACTGTTGGCCAGCTTCTTGATCTCCGGCGAGAACGTGGCCGAGAACATCAGGTTCTGGCGCTTCTTCGGCAGCAGGTTGATGATGCGCTGCAAGTCCGGCAGGAAGCCCATGTCGAGCATGCGGTCGGCTTCATCCATGACCAGCATCTGGACCTGGCCCAGGCTGACGTTTTTCTGTTCGATATGGTCGAGCAGGCGGCCGGGGGTGGCGATCACGATTTCCACGCCGCCCTTGAGGATGATGGTCTGGCCCTTCATGTCCATGCCGCCGAACACCACGGTCGAGCGCAGCGGGGTGTGCTGGGCGTAGGCCTTGACGTTCTCGGCCACCTGCACGGCCAGCTCGCGCGTCGGGGTGAGCACCAGCGCGCGCACCGGATGGCGCGCCGGCGACATGCTCGGGCTGGCGTGCGCCAGCAGCAGCTGGATGATCGGCAGCGAAAAGCCGGCGGTCTTGCCGGTGCCGGTCTGGGCCGCGCCCATGACATCGCGTCCCTGCAGCACGATCGGAATGGCCGCGGCCTGGATCGGCGTCGGATGGATATAGCCCTGGTCCGTCAGTGCGCGCAGGATCTCCGGCGCAAGGCCGAAATCGGCGAACTTGACGGTGGGTGCACTGTCGGCTTCGATGGTAATCGGTGTTTCAGACATAAGTTTTCCGGGCGTAAGTTCAATCTGCTCTACGCCCGGACAGGCCGACGCGGGGAACTTCCAGGATGGACGGGGACGAGCCGGCTGGCAGCCTGTCAGGCTTGGGGAGTCGAAGCGAAAAAATAGCTGGGCGAGACCCTATTTCGACGATTTCGCAGTGCCAATAGCGAGCTATTGGCCGAGAAAGCGGTGAGATATGGCCCGTCCAGATATTTTTGCAGCCGACGATCCCAAGTCTGGCAGGCTGCCAGTGGCAAGACCGATGGCCAGCTCGAATAGTGCCACGACAGCGTCGGCAGAACCGGGCGTACGGACGTAGATGCAATAATAGTGCCGTAAACGATACCCTAAATCCCGGCAACTGTACATCGATAATACATCTTGAAAGAGGTATTGCCGCACAGCCAACTTGGTTTACACTGCCCGGGTTCCCCGGCATTCCCGGGGTGGCCGGTACTGTAGACACCTATTTGCCATGCTCAGCGTATTTACCGCCTTCGCGCGTCACCCCTTCGCCCTGCCGCGCCTGCTGCTGTGCGCCCTCCTGTGCCTCATGTCGGTCGCCGCCCTGCCCGGCGTCGCCCAAGCCGGCACCGCCCCCACCTCGGCGCTGCGCTTCAAGCGCCTGCCCTCGTTCGATTCGAGCGAGCTGTCGATCCTGGCGCTGCTGCAGGACCGCCAGGGTTTCGTGTGGATCGGCACCCACAGCGGCGGGCTGTACCGTTACAACGGCTACCACGCGGTCAAGTACGTGAGCAACGCCAACAGCGGCGGCAACCTGCCGCACGACCGCGTCTCCGACCTGTACGAAGACCCGGCCGGCGCGATCTGGGTGGCGACCCAGAACGGGCTGGCGCGCTTCAATCCCGAGACCAACAATTTCACCCGCTTCGTGCCGGCCCCCGGCCCGGCCTCGCAGCGCATCGTCAAGAAGATCATCGGCGACGGCAAGGGCGGCATGTGGCTGGCCACCTGGGGCGGCTTGCAACACTTCGATCCGGCCAGCGCCCGCTTCACCCTGCACCTGCACGACGCGGCGCGCCCCGGCAGCCTCGCTTCGAACGACCTGAACGCCATCGCCCTGGACGCCGGCGGCGGCCTGTGGGCCGCCACCTGGCCGGGCGGGCTCGATTACCTGGCGCCCGGCGCGCGCGATTTCACGCACTTCCGGGTCGACCGGCCGGAGGCGCCCGATCCCAAGCTCAACATCGTGCGCGCCCTGCACTTCGCGCCCGACCAGACGCTCTGGATCGGCACCGAGACCGGGGTGGTGAGCTGGCGCGCCGGCCAGCCGTGGAACACGCGGCGCCAGGTGGACTCGCCCGCGACCCGCATCAACACCTTGTACGGCGACCGCAACGACACCGTCTGGGCCGGCACGCTCGGCGCCGGCCTGCTGCGCTGGGATAAACAGCGGGAGCGGCAGGAACAAGCCGGCGCCCAGGCCGTGCATTACGTGCACCGCGCCAACGATAGCTACAGCCTGCCGTCGGACGATATCCGCGCCGTCATGCACGACCGCAGCGGCATGCTGTGGATCGGCTCGATCACCGACGGCATCAGCCTCGTCAACCTGAACAGCGAAGGCTTCCAGCGCTTCATTCCCTTCGACGTCGATGCCAACAACCTGCGTCCCAACAATGCCATGCGCGCCATGGAAGGGGCGCCCGACGGGCGCTTGTGGCTGGCCAATAACGCCGGCCTGTCGCTGTTCGACAGCGCCAGCGGCGCCGTGCTGCGCAGCTACCGCGCCGACCCCAGGGCGGGTCCGGGCGCGGCGGCACCGGGCGCGCCTGGCGGCGCCCTGAGCAGCAATATCGTCTACAGCCTGTACCAGCAGCCGGACGGCCCCTTGTGGATCGGCACCTCGGCCGGCCTGAACCGCCTCGACGCGCTCGACGCGCCGCTGCGGGTGGTCAGTTTCGGCTCGGTCGGCAGCGACTTCATCAACACCATCGCCCCGGCCGCCGGCGGCGCCCTGTGGATCGGCACCGGTCTGCACGTGCTGCGCTACGACCCGGCCAGCGGCCAGAGCACGCCCTACCCGTCCGACCCGGCGCGCGCGGACAGCCGCAGCGTCAGCGGCACCACCAGCATCGTCGAAGACCGGCTCGGGCGCGTGTGGATGGGCTCGGAATGGGGCGGCGGCGGGCTCGACGTGCTGGACCAGGCCACGGGGCGCTTCCGCCACCTGCGCCAGCGCGCCGGCGATGCGCGCTCGCTGTCGGACAACAACGTGGTCGCGTTGTACCAGGACCCGCAGGGACGGCTGTGGGCCGGCACCGCGCGCGGCGTGAACCAGGTCATGACGGACGCGGCCGGGGCGATCAGCTTCCGCCGCTACGACGGGCCCGACAGCGTGGGGCCGCTGAAGATCCTGGCGATGCGCAGCGACCGCGCCGGCCAGTTGTGGCTGAGCACCGCGAACGGCTTGCTGCGGCTCGACCCGGACAGCGGCAAGGTGGCGCGTTTCTCCGCCGCCGATGGCATGTCGGAAGGATTTTCCTCGGGCGCCGCGCACGCCGCGCCGGACGGGCGCCTGTATTTCGGCGGAGTCAAGGGGATCACCGGGGTCAGTCCGCAAGCGGTGCGCAGCGTGTCCTCGCCGCCGCAAGTGGCGATCACCGACATCAGCGTGTTCAACCGCTCGCTGCGCGACGGGCGCGCGGTGCCGGGCCTGAAACTCGACGGCCCGGTGACGGCGCCAAACAACCTGACCCTGGCCGGCGACGGCTCGGTGTTTTCGATCGAATTCGCGGCCCTGCACTTCACCGATCCGGTGCGCAACACCTACGAATACCGGCTCGACGGTTTCGACCGCGCCTGGGTGCAGACCGACGCGGCGCACCGCAGCGCCACCTACACCAACCTCGATCCGGGCAGCTACACGTTTTCGGTGCGCGCCGCCAACCACCAGGGCGTGCGCAGCGAGAACGCGGCCAGCATGACGGTGACGATCCTGCCGCCGTGGTGGAAAACCTGGTGGTTCCGCACCATCCTCGCGCTGCTGGCGCTGGGGCTGCTGAGCGCGGCGTACCGCGCGCGGGTGCGCGACCTGACCCGGCGCCAGAAGCAGTTGCAGCACATGGTGGCCGAGCGCACCGCCGAACTCGAAGCGAGCAACGCCAAGCTGGCGGCGCTGTCCTCCACGGACGGGCTGACCGGCATCGCCAACCGGCGCGGCTTCGACCATGCGCTCGAAGCCGAATGGCGGCGCGGCGCGCGCAACGGCTATCCGGTGGCGCTGGCGATGCTCGACGTCGACCATTTCAAGAGCTACAACGACCATTACGGACACCAGGCCGGCGACCAGTGCCTGCGCGCGGTGGCCGGCGTGATCGCGGCGCACGCGCGCCGTCCGTCCGACCTGGTGGCGCGCTACGGCGGCGAGGAATTCGCGCTGCTGGCGCCGGCCACCAGCGTGGCCGAAGCGCACGAACTGGCCTGCGCGCTGTGCCTGGCGCTGGAACAGCTGGCGCTGCCGCACGCCAAGTCGCCGTACGGGGTGGTGACGATCAGTATCGGGGTGGTGTCCTTGATGCCGGACGAGAACGGCGCGCCGGAGCAACTGGTCGAACATGCCGACCGCGCCATGTACCGCGCCAAGACCGAAGGGCGCAACCGGGCCTTGTGCGCCTGAACAGGTGCATCGCTGAGCGGATTGGGAAACCAGATTTGGCTTAGCGCATTCGGGACCGGGCCAGGATCACGATCTACAATGGTTCCTATATGACTGAACATAAACGAACAGTTCATTTTGCCTTGAATGTGCAGCTTACCCCTGCGGGAGTGTCGCACCCACGCAAAGCGACACCGCTGGCCGCCGTCCTGGCGCGCCGCAGCAAGGAAGAGATACTAAGCTCCCTTGAAGCGCGAACGAAAAAGCGTGCCGCCACAAAGTAGGAGCGCTTACGCCATAGTCGCAGTACGGCCGGGCTTTCACAGCATTTTTGTTCCTGACCGCCACTGGCCCTGCGACGATTGTCAGTAAACCCCATTTGATACGGCACGAAGCCCTTGTTGTCGGGTCGCGTATAGCTCGCACATATTGGTCGACTTACACTATCTGGGGCGTTGACATTGAGACGCGTGCGTGCGGCGAGCCGGATCGCTACGCACACGAATCACGAGCAGTCTGATTTTCCCGATGTCCTGGCAAGCTTGTTGCCGCCCTCAGCGCTTCCAGCTGCGGTCGCGCGCAGCGCGTTCCGCGAGCGGGTCGAGCGGCTCGTCGGCGCGGCGCGCGATCGCGCTGGCGAGCGCCTGCGGCATGCCGTCGCCGGGGCTGCGGTACTCGCCCGGCGCGCCATCCATGCTGGCGAACAGGTCGATCTGCCAGCCGCCGCCATCGATGCGGCAGGCCAGCCCGCCACCGTTGGCAACCCGGAAACTGCGGCAGTAAGCGCCTTCTTTGGACAAGTAACTGCGCTCGATCCGCACCGGGGCGTCGGCCGCCGGGGCGCCCGACAATTGCTGGGTCAGCGCCAGCGCCAGCGCGCCGCGCGCCATCAGGGCCGCGCCGTCGCCGTCGCCCAGCACCAGCGGGACCGGCTGGATTGCATAGCCGAGGCCGGCGCCGGCCAGTAGCGCGGCCGACAGCATGCCGCCCAGCTTGGCCCAGGCCGGCCACGACCAGATCTGCGGCGTTTCTTCGGCCACCGGCGCGGGCGTGCCGGCCACGCGCGCATTGCGCACCGCGTGCAGGTGCACCACCTTGGCCGAGCGCGGCGCCTGCGGCTGGCGCTGGGCCGCACCATCGGCGCTGCCCGGACCGAAACCGGCAAAGGCGTTGCTGTGCTGGGTCAGGAGCAGGCGCACCCGTGCCGCCAGCAGCGGGTCCTCGCGCAGGGCCGCCTCGACCGCCTGGCGCGTGTCCTCGCCCAGCGCGCCGTCGGCGTAGGCCTTCAGGATTTCATCGGAAAAGCTCATACTGCCATCCTCGTCTGATCGGGGCGCCCGTGCGGCAGGGGCAAAAGTCGCTTCCTGCTATCTTAGCATTGCGCCATGGCCGCGCAAGAGGCGGACTCCGGAACACGGTTCAGGACGTGATCAGGCCATGTTCGTCCAGCATATCGTGCAACAATTCGAGCCGGATGACCGGGTTGTCCAGCATCAGCAAGCGGTATTTCTGGTCGTTCGGCAGCGGCAGCAGGTCGCACCAGCGGTTGGCGACCCAGCCGCAGTCGTCCAGGCGGAACGGCGGCAGCACCGGCCAGCGCTGTTCGGGCACCTCGTCGAGCGAGGCCAGCACGCGGTCGAGCGCGTCGGCCGCGCCCTGCAGCTCGGACGGCACCGGCACCGGGTGGTCGTCTTCGAGCAGTTCGGTCTCGGCCATCCACAAGCCGTTCGGGCGGCGCTCGCTGGCCAGGATGCGAAAGCGCGCGCCGCCGCGGCAACTGACCTGCATCAGCCCGGGCGCGCTCATGGCGCTGTCCTGCACCGAGGCCAGGGTGCCGGCCGGGTGGAAACGCTCCTGTCCCTCGGGCGTGCGCACCTCGTGGCCCTCGGTCAGCAGCACCACGCCGAACGGACTGCCGCTGGCGATGCACTTGCCCACCATGTCAAGATAGCGTACTTCGAAAATCTGCAAAGGCAGCACGCCGTCCGGAAACAGGACCGTACCAAGAGGAAACAGAGGGAAAGAGAGGGTCGCCATCACCCCATGATGCCAGAATCCGGGCCGGCAGCGAAGCACGATTGTCCGGCCGCGTGCTGGCGTGTGTGTATCGCCATTTTACTTTTTTTACATCAAGCAACCCCTTTTTGGGGCCGCTTCCGTTACATTCCATGTCCCGCCAATGCGCAATAGTCGCTGCGGGAAAATAACAAGAGACAAAAAAAGACAACCACCAGGAGAGCCACCCCATGTCGCACCTTTTCGCGGCCGGACTGGCGTTGCTGCTGCTCGCGGGCTGCCAGCAGCGCACCAGCGAGCCGGCGCCACCGAAAACCCTGCACGCGTTCGAGGACGACGCGCAGCTGGAGGCGTTTTTCAAGGACCATCCGGCAGCGGCCGCGCCGCTGCCGGATGACCCAGCGCCGCCGGCCGGCAGCGCCCTCGCCGCCGAGCACGGGCGGCACCTGGTGCTGCTGCGCCACGGACGCCTGTTTACCGTCGAGATCGGCAAGGACCAGCTCAAGCCGGTCGGGGCGGTCGATGCCTTCGCGCCCGGCGCCGCCGCCATGAGCCGCCATGACGCGCTGATCGTGTCGGATGACACGGTGGCGCTGATCGGTTACAGCGAGCCCGAGCGCAGCACCGGGATCAACCTGTTCGACATCGACGCCGGCGGCCGCCTGGCGTTTCGCGCCAGCTACCTGCTGCGCGCCGGCGATGGCGGCGCGCCGGGCACGGTCGCCGTCAGCCAGGTCGACAGCAAGCTGGTGCTGTACGCGGCGCGCCCCCCCGATGCGCCCGGCGCCGACCCGCTGGCCGCGCTGCCGGCGCTGCGCGCGGGGGCGGCGCCGTTCCAGCGCATCGCCCCGGCCAGCCGCGTGTACCGCCTCGACGCCGCCATCGACAGCGGCCTGGCCTTGCACAGCGTCACCGTGTGCGACCTGGCCACGCGCGCGCTGCGCTGCGACGCCAGCGTGCTGCTGGCGCCGCGCGCGCGCGCCTTTTACATGGCGCCGCAAGCGCTGTACGTCTGGACGCTGCCGTACGCGGGCGACGCCGGCGCCGGCCTGGTGCGCATGCCGCTCAACGGCGGCGCCCCAGGCGCGCTGCGCGTGGCCGGCGCGCCGTACGACCAGTTCTCTTTCCACGAAAGCGCGGACGCCCACCTGAACGTGCTGGTGGGCGCGGACGGAGCCACCCGTTCCTGGCGCGGCCAGGCCGGCGCCAACGCCCTGGCCTTGCTGCGCCTGCCGCTGCAAGCGTTTTCCGACGGCAGCGAGCGCGCGCCCATGGCCAGCTACAAGGACTTGCCCGATTTTTCCTCGGCGCCGATGCGCAACCGCTTTATCGGCCCGTGGCTGGTGTATGGCGGCGCGGCCAGCACGGCCGACGGGCGCGCGCCGCTGTTCGCGCTGCGCTGGGATGGCAGCGGCGGCTTGCAGCGCCTGCAACTGGCGCACCCGGTCGAGCGCATCGCGGCCATGGGCGTCGATGCGGTGGTGGCCGGCCAGGCGCGCAGCGCGCTGCACCTGAGCAGCATCAGGCTGGGGCCGGGGCCGGACCAGCAAGCCACCCTGGCCAGCACCTATGTCCATCCGAACGCGCGGGAGACGCCGGCGCGCGTCCAGGAGCCGTATTACGCTACCCAGCGGCCCGGCCAGGGCACGCTGAGCCTGGCGATCGTGGAAGCTGCGCAGCCGGATCGCAGCGAGGGCGCGGTAGCCGGCGCGGTAGCCGACGCGGTAGCCGACGCGGCCTCGGTGCTGTACCTGCGCAACACCGCGCTCAAGCTGCGCGAGCTGGGCGCGCTCAAGGCCGGGCACGACGCGCCCGGCGGCGCCGTCGTGTGGTACGGCAACGCCCGTCCGCTGTTCGCGCAGGGACGCCTGTTTGCGCTGCTGGGCGATGAATTGGTGGAAGGCAAGCTGAAAAATGGCCGCCTGCGCGAAGCGCGGCGGATCAACTACGCTCCGGCGGCCCCTTGATGGCGTAAGCGCGCAGCGCTTGTTCGAGCGCGTACAGGCGCCAGCGCAGGCGGTCCGGCCCGGGATTCGGATGGATGCTCACGAGCACCGTCAGTTCACCGCTGACGCGCGCGCTGCACGGCAGTTGCAATTCGGTGGCGCGCTCGAAGGGCAGGCGGAATTCCTGGCCCGGCATCAGGCGCAGGCCGCCGACCTGGTGCGGCACGCTGTCGCTGTTCCTGAGCAGCAGCACGTCGCGCAAACCCACGGTCAGGCGCACCACCGGCGGCAGCACCTCGGCCTTGTCACCGGCGCGGCGGCGTTCGGCGGCGTGTTCGGGAATGTCGAGCAAGAAATCGCGGCTGCCGGGGCGGATCGGCGCCATCGCGGCCCAGACCAGCGACAGCAGGAATGCGGCGAGCAGGAGCGAAGCGAGCCAGTGGCGGCGCAGGTGCTGTTCCATGCTCAACGGCCCGCCGGCGGGCTCGCCCGGCGCAGCGTCAAGGATCGATCACCGCAGCGCAGGCGTCGGTCGGCAGCGCCGCCACATGCCCGACCACGGGAACCATCTTGATCACGGCCGAACCGACGCGGCAAGGCGCCGCCATCACGCCGCAACCGCTCAGTACGGCAGGCAGCAGGAGGATGGTGGCGATACGGCAAACCAGGCGGGCATTCATCGTGAAATCCGGGAAAAGTGAGGGTGAGAAAGAATTGTAAATGGCGCGCTACAATGGCGACAACCATTTAGAGGTAACAAAACGTTTGTGCGCCACATAGTGCGCCACATAGTGAAAGGATGGAATCGATGACGTCAACCACCCGGGAGCGACATATCGGCATCGTCGCCTGCTCTGCCGAGGGGGCGGCGCTGTGCTACCGCACCATCTGCCACGAGGGCGCGCGCCAGCTCGGCCCCTACGAGCATCCGCAACTGACCATGCATTCGCACGCGCTGGCCGCCTATATGCGCTGCATCGACGCCGACGACTGGGCGGGCGTGGGCGAACTGATGCTCTCGTCGGCGCACAAGCTGGCCAGCGCCGGCGCCGATTTCCTGATCTGCCCCGACAACACGATTCACCAGGCGCTGGCGCCGATCCTGGCGCGCTCGCCCCTGCCCTGGCTGCACATCGCCGACGTGGTGGCCGACGAAGCGCTGGCGCGCGGCTACAAGCGCATCGGCCTGACCGGCACCCGCTGGCTGGTCGAGAGCGAAGTCTACCCCGAACGTTTCGCCGCGCACGGCCTGGCCACGGTGCGTCCCGGCCTGGCGGCGCGCATGGAAATCAACCGCATCATCATGGACGAACTGGTCAACGGCGAATGCAAGCCGGCGGCGATCGCCTATTTCCAACAAACCATCGCTAAAATGAAAGATGGCGCTTGCGACGCGGTCGTGCTGGGCTGCACGGAAATTCCGCTGATCATGAACAACGGCAATTCGCCCCTGCCCACGCTCGACTCGACCCGGCTGCTGGCGCGCGCCGCGCTGCGTCATGCGATCGGGCAATAATGACAGGCGGCCTGCGCGGCCTGCGCGGCCTGCGCGGCCCGACCCGACCTGCGCGGCCCGACCCGATTGACACGACCGCTTAAAACTGCGACGATACGAGCATGACAACGTTTAACTCACATGCCCGGTATTTGAATTGGTGGCTGCGCTGACATCGCGCGGCGCTTGCACCATCATGTGTTTTCCATGAACGCCGCCTCGATTGGGCGGCGTTTTTCATGAGCGTTTACCGATAGGGGCACCCACCCAAGGACTATCGAAATGTCTTCACCCGCATCGACCGCAGCACCCATCATCCTGACCGGCGACCGCCCGACCGGCCCGCTGCACCTCGGCCACTACGTCGGCAGCCTGCGCAACCGCGTCACTTACCAGCGCGATTACCGCCAGTTCATCATGCTGGCCGACGCCCAGGCGCTGACCGACAATATGGACGACCCGTCCAAGGTCCAGCGCAACGTCATCGAAGTCGCGCTCGACTACCTGGCGACCGGGATCGACCCGGCCCAGTCGACCATTCTGATCCAGTCGCAGATTCCCGAACTGGCCGAACTGACCTTTTACTACCTGAACCTGGTGACGGTGGCGCGCCTCGAGCGCAACCCGACCGTCAAGGAAGAAATCCGCCTGCGCGGCTTCGAACGCGACATCCCGGCGGGATTTTTGACCTATCCGGCCAGCCAGGCGGCCGACATCACCGCCTTCAAGGCGGTGCTGGTGCCGGTCGGCGAAGACCAGGTGCCGATGATCGAGCAAACCAATGAAATTGTGCGCCGCTTTAACCGCATCGTCAATAAAGAGGTGCTGGTCGAAGCCAAGGCGCTGGTGCCGGAAATCGGCCGCCTGCCGGGCATCGACGGCAAGGCCAAGATGAGCAAGTCGCTCGGCAACACCATCAACCTGTCGGCCAGCGCCGACGAAGTGCGCGCCGCCGTCAAGAAGGTCTACACCGACCCGCTGCACCTGCGCGTGGCCGATCCCGGGCATATCGAAGGCAATATCGCGTTCGCCTACCTGGACGCCTTCGATCCGGAAAAGGACGCTTTGGCCGAGATGAAGGCGCACTACCAGCGCGGCGGCCTGGCCGACAGCATCGTCAAGGCGCGCCTGGAAGCGTGCCTGCAAGAGTTCCTGGCGCCGATCCGCGCGCGCCGCGCCGAGCTGGAAAAGGACCGTGGCCACGTGATGCAGATCCTCAAGGAGGGCACGGCGCGCGCGCGCGAAGTGGCGGCGCAAACGGCCGATGAAGTCAAGCGCGCGATGGGCCTGAGCTACTTCTGAGTTACTTTTAAGCTGCTGGCGCCGCCCTCAGCGGTAGCGCGCCAGGATGGCGTCCACGCTGCCATCGTCGATCAGGCCGTTGATGGCCTGGTTGACCTGCCCGAACGGCACCCCGGCCTTTTTCGAAAACGCGCACTGCGCCTTGAACGAGGCGAACACCAGGTCCTGGCGCAGCTTCAGGGCATGGTTGGTACGCATCTGGTAGGCCAGCGTGGCCTGCCCGATCACGGTATGGAGCACCTTGCCGGCCATCAGTTTGCGTAAATTCTCTTCCATGGTGGCCGATTCGCTGCGCTGGAAGCGCAATCCCAGCACTTGCTCGACACGCGGATAGCGGTAACCGGCCACCGTGCCGACCGGGCGGTCGCGCAGGTCGGCCAGCGAGCGCACCGGCGGCGCGTCCAGCTGCGAGGCGACCACTTCGGCGTCGGCAATGAACGGACGGCTCCAGTCGTATTGCCCGTCGATCCAGAACGGGCGCACATAACAGATCCCATCGGCCATGCCGGCAGCGAGCGCGTCGCTCACTTGCTCGCTGGCCACGCTGACGTAGACGACGCCGCGTCCGAGCCGGTGCCCGATGGCGTCGCCGAGGTCCTTCAGGATGCCGCCGCTGAGCTTGTTATTTTGAAACTGGGCCAGCGGCATGTTCTGGTTCAGGGGCGCGATCATGACCAGGTCCGGGGCAGCGGCGGCCGCGAGCGGGACAGTCAGTGCGAGGAAGCAGGCGGAGCGCTTGAACATGGGGTGGCCAGGTGGTCGGACGGTGTGTCCAATGTACCATCGGCATCACGCTCGCACGCATCATCCTGATGCAATTTAGCAATATTTATCGCATAGAAGCGGCGAATATGCCACAAGCGCCCCAGCGCCAGCAACAGCAGGCAGGCGGGGCCGCCACAATAGGTCAGCATGGACTGGGCGTCGCGCACGCTCGGCAGCGGGCGCGGTAGTTCGCGCAGCATCAGGACGAACACCAGCGCGCAGAACAGGTAGCCGGCCAGCACCCAGCGCGGCGTCGGGCTGATGTAGGCGTCAAAGTGGCGCGCGGTCCAGAACAGGGACGCCAGGCTGACCCAGCCCATCAGCAGGATGACGCCCATGACGGCGCCGGGCAGGAGCTGGGGGAGCCAGGGGTTGGCGCCGTGGGGAAGTAGCAAAGCCACGGCGATCATGGTGCAGAAAGCCCAGCCCGCCACTGCCGGGATGGTGAAGATAGCCATCAGGATGGCGAGCGGGCGCAGGATGTGCATGGAGAGAGGAAAACGGTGTAGCCCGGGATCATATCGCACATGCACGCACGCGCTCAAAAGTCGCGCGCCGCCGACAGCACCACGCTGCGCGGCGCGCCCGCGATCAGGGTGCCCCAGGTCGAGGCGCCCGCCCAGTAATCCTTGCCGGTCGCATTGCGCACGCCGGCGCGCAGCACCAGCGGCTTGCCCGCCGCCGTGGCGCGGTAGCGCGCCCCCACGTCGAGGCTGGTCCAGCTGTCGAGACGCTGGGTGTTGGCCTGGTTGGCGTATTGCGCACCGCTGTGCTGCAGTGCGCCGCTCAGGGTCAGGCCCGCCAGTTGCGCCACGTCCCACTCGGCGCTCATGGTCACATGCAGTTTCGGCACGCCGACCGCCGTCTTGCCGAGCGTGGCAGCGCTGTTGGTCTTGACCAGTTTGGCATCGGTCCAACTGGCGCCGCCGAACAGGCGTACCGCGTCGCCCAGCTTGCCGTAGGCGTTGACTTCGACGCCGCGGTTGCGCTGCTCGCCATCGGCGGCGTACCGGTTGGCGGTGAGCTGGCCGCTCGGACGGGTGATCCGGAACAGGCTCACGCTCGTCATCAGGCTGCCATGATCGACCTTGGCGCCGATCTCATTCTGCTTCGCCTTGTACGGCGCGAAGGCTTCGCCGGCGTTGACGGCGCTGTCCGGCGCGCTGTCGCCCTTGCTCAAGCCGCCGATGTGGTTGGCGTACAGCGACACCTGGCGCCACGGTTTGAGCACCACCCCGGCCATCGGCGTGAGCGCGCTCTGATCGTAGCGGGCGGTGGTCGCGCCGGACGTGCCGAAGGTGTCGGCGCGGATGGTTTGCCGGCGCAGGCCGAGCATCACTTGCAGGCGCTGGTCGAACATGGAGAGCATGTCGGCCAGCGCCACGCCGCCGAGGCGGTTGGTGGAGCGCTTGCTCGCCAGCGCGGGCGAGGCGACGTCCTGGGCCGACTGCTGCACCGGCAAATACATGTTCGACGCGTACGCGCGGCCGGCCTGGGTGCCCATCGCCAGCCGGTCCTGGTACTGGCTCCACTCCAGCGTGAGTTGGTGCTTGATGGCGCCGCTGGAAAGGCGCGCGCGCAGCCCGGCGCTGGCCGAACCGCGCTCGACATCGAACACGGCGCGGGTCGGCAGCACGCTGGTGTCGCCGGCGGCGTTGACGATCGAGGGCGTGTTGAACAGGCGCTCGACATCGCTGCGGGCCGCGCCGGCGCTGGCGAACACGGTCAGCTGTTCGTGCAGTTGGTAGTCGGCGCGCAGCAGGGCCGAGCGCTCGCGGCTGTCGTACCATTCCCAGCGCTGGGTCAGGTTGGTGCGGCCGTCGGGCGCGCGCGGCACGGCCAGGCCGGCGCCCAGCCAGGGCCGGCGCGAGGGCGCGTCGACGTCTTCGCGCTGGTCGATCAGGTCGAGCGTGGCGCGCAGGCGTTCGCCCTGGTAGTCCAGCGCCAGCGCGCCCAGGGTCGCTGTGCGCGACTGCTGGTCGATGGCGGTGTCGCCGCTGCGGCCGCTGGCGTTCAGGCGCACGCCGAAGGCGCGGTCAAGGCCGAAACGGCGCGCCAGGTCGGTCTTGAGGCCCGCTTGCGCGCTGCCGGCGTACTCGGCCTGCACCCGGGTCAGGTCGGCGCCGGCGCGCTTGGGCACGACGTTGATGCTGCCGCCCACGCCGCTGTTGGGCGACATGCCGTAGACCATGGCCGCCGGCCCCTTGAGAATGTCGACCCGTTCGGCGTAGTCGGCCAGCAGGCGGTAGTTGGGGGCGACCCCGTACAGGCCGTCGAAGGCGATTTCGCCGATGTTGTTGTCGCCGATGGCGAAGCCGCGGATGAAGAAGGAATCGGCCACATCGCCGCTGGGGGCGGTGCTGCGCACCGAGGGGTCGCGCGCGACCACGTCGGCAATGGTGGCGGCCTGCTGGTTATCGATGGCCTGGGCGGTGAAGCTGGTCAGGTTGAACGGCGTGTCCATGGCGTCGACGTTGCCGAGCATGCCAAGACGCCCGCCGCGCGCGACCTGGCCGCCGGCGTAGGCGTCGGGCAGGTCGAAGGGCGCGCTGTCAGCGCTGGCGGTCACGGTCACCCCGGGCAAGGTGGCCGCCGCCGCTGTTGTTACCGCCGATGCCGCCGCCACTGCCGGCGGCGCCGACTTTTTTAGCGTGTAGCTGCCGTCGGCGCGCGCGGCCAGTTCCAGGCCGCTGCCGGCCAGCAGGCGCGCCGCCGCCTCGCGCGCCGGATAGCTGCCGGCCAGCGGGGCGGCCATCAAGCCCTCGGTCAGGGCCGGGTCGAACGAGAGCGCGATGCCGGCGTTGACGGCGAAGCCGGACAGGGCCCGTCCGAGCGGGCCGGCGGGCAGCTTATAGCTTTGCACGGGAGCGCTGTCGAGCGTGACCGGGCCGGCATGGGCGAGCGGCGCGGCCAGGGCCAGGCCGAGGCAGGCGATGCGGATGGCGTGATGGAGGCGGGTCGGGCGTGGGTGCGGCATGGCGGTCATCCTTTGCGTGAAAATGGTGGGTTCACGAGGCAGGCCAGCCGAGGCGGAAAAAAGTATCACCATCCCCCGATTATTTTTTCACGGGCACCAGGGTGGTCCACCAACCGCCCAGGCGGGCCTGGACTTGCAGCGGATAGGTGGCGGCCAGCATGGCCAGTGCGCGCTCCGTCTCGGCCGGGCCGCCGACCGGGAACGCGCCGGACACCGGCAGCGCCGCCAGTTGCGGGTCGCAGCGCAGCACGCCGCCGCGGTAGCGCGCCAGTTCGGCCAGCAGCTCGGCCAGCGGCATTTTGTCGGCCAGCAGCATGCCGCGCGTCCAGGATGCGGCGTCGACCGTGTCGGCGGGCGGGGCGGCCGCGCTGGCGGTAAACGCCGTTTGCTGGCCGGCGCGCAGCGTCAGCGCGGCGCCGTGCGCCGGCTCGATGCGCACCGCGCCATCGAGCACAACCACGCTGGTGCGGCCCTGGTACGCGCGCACGGTAAAGCGCGTGCCGAGCGCTTCCATGCGGCCATGGGCGCTGGCCACGCGAAAAGGCCGGTGAGCGCCGGCCTGGTCCGGCGCGGTGCGGACCAGGATCTCGCCTTCCCGCAGCAGCAGCAGGCGCTGCGCGGCGTCGAAACGCACATCGATGGCGCTGGCGCTGCCCAGGGTGACGCGGCTGCCGTCGGCCAGCAGCAGTTCGCGCCGCTCGCCGCCGCCGGTGCGGTGCGCGGGCGCGCTCATGCGCCAGCCGAGCCAGCCGGCCGGCAGCAGCACCAGCAGGGCGCCGGCGCCGCCGAGGGCCTTGCGGCGCGTGCGGCTGGGGCGGCGCTCGAGCAGCGGCAGCGCCAGCGCCGGCGGCAGGCCGCCCAGCTGGTTCATCAGCGCTTCGGCGCGGGCCCAGGTGCGCGCATGCTCGGGATCCTGCTCACGCCAGCGGGCGCAGGCGGCACGCTCGGCGTCGCTCGCCTCGCCGCTGTGCAGTTGCGCCAGCCAGGCGGCCGCTTGTTCCAGGATGCGCGGGGCGATCGGCGTGCTCACGCGCCGTCCTGGTCGGCCAGCAGCAGGCAGTGCAGGAAAGCTTGTTTCATGTAGCGCTTGACGGTGATGGCCGATACCCCGAGTTCGACGGCGATGGCGTCGTAGGTCATGCCATCTAACTGGGACAGCAGGAAGGCGCGCCGCACCAGCGGCGCCAGCGCGTCGAGCATGGCGTCGACCCGTTGCAGGGTGTCGAGCAGCAGGTAGCGCTCTTCGGCCGAAGGCACGCTCGCTTCGGGCAGTTGGGCGATGGCGTCGAGCCAGGCCCGCTCGAGCGCCTGGCGGCGGTACCAGTTGACCAGGATGCCGCGCGCGACGGTGGCAAGGTAGGCGCGCGGCTCGGCGATGCGGGTCACGTTGCGTGCCGCCAGCACGCGCACGAAGGTGTCCTGCGCCAGGTCGGCGGCCTGGGCCGAACAACCGAGCTTGTGGCGCAGCCAGCCGGTCAGCCAGCCGTGATGGCCACGGTAAAGCGCGTGCATGGCTTGCTGTTGTACGAGCTCGGCTGTGGACATGAGATTTAAATGCAAATGAGAATTGTTCTCATTTTAACCCATGCGGAATAATGCCGCCAATCATCGCCTGCCACAACATGGACCTGGCGGCCATCCCTCTTTCCGGTGATGCGCCTTCGCGCCCGTCGCTCTATCCTGCCGCGGCGGGCGCATCCCGCGCTTCCCGACCACCCCACGGAGAACCAGCGATGAGCACATTGACAACCAGCGACGGCGTCGAGACTATTACAAGGACTGGGGCCACGGCCAGCCCATCGTGTTCTGCCACGGTTGGCCGCTCAATGCGGACAGCTGGGAGTCGCAGATGATCTTCCTGGCCGGCCAGGGCTACCGCTGCATCGCCCACGACCGGCGCGGCCACGGCCGTTCGAGCCAGCCGTGGGACGGCAACGACATGGACCACTACGCCGACGACCTGGCCCAGTTGCTCGACAAGCTCGACGTGAAAGATGCCGTGCTGCTCGGCTTTTCGACCGGCGGCGGCGAAGTGGCGCGCTACATCGGCCGTCATGGCGGCAAGCGGGTAGCCAAGGCCGGGCTGATCTCGGCGGTGCCGCCGCTGATGCTGCAAACCGAGGCCAATCCGGGCGGCCTGCCGATCAGTGTATTCGACGGCATCCGCGCCGGCGCCCTGGCCAACCGCGCCGAGCTGTACCGGGACATCGCCGGCGGCCCGTTCTACAACTTCAACCGCTCCGGCGCGACCCGCTCCGAGGGCCTGGTGCAGGCGTGGTGGATGCAGGGCATGATGGGCGGCCACAAAAATACCTACGACTCGATCAAGGCGTTCTCGGAAACCGACTTCAGCGAGGACCTGAAAAAGTTCACCATGCCGACCCTGATCATCCACGGCGGCGACGACCAGATCGTGCCGATCGAGGCGGCCGGCAAGGCGGCGGCCAGGCTGATCAAACATGCGACCTTGCTGGTGTATCCGGGCGCCCCGCATGGCCTGACCGACACGCACAAGGACCGGGTCAACGCCGACCTGCTGGCGTTTATCCAGTCCTGATTCGTTTTTGCCGGCGCCCGGCTGACAAGCTTCATCCATCAAAACATCGGCCGGCGCCCCGCGATGGCGCCGCCATTGCTGTCCACTCCTCTGAAAGAAGCTTCCATGAACAAACTGACCACGGCCGCGGGCGCCCCGGTGCCCGACAACCAGAACACGCAAAGCGCCGGCCCACGCGGCCCGCTATTGCTGCAGGACGTATGGCACCTGGAAAAACTGGCTCACTTCGACCGCGAAGTAATCCCGGAACGGCGCATGCACGCCAAGGGATCAGGCGCATTCGGTACCTTTACCGTCACCCACGACATCACGCGCTTCAGCAAGGCCACCCTGTTTGCCGAGGTGGGCAAGACGACGCCGCTGTTCATGCGTTTTTCGACCGTGGCCGGCGAGCGCGGCGCGGCCGACGCCGAACGCGACATCCGCGGGTTTACCGTCAAGCTCTACACCGAACAAGGCAACTGGGATATTGTCGGCAACAACACCCCGGTGTTTTTCATGCGCGACCCGCTCAAGTTCCCGGACCTTAACCACGCGGTCAAACGAGACCCCAAAACCAATCTGCGCAGCGCCGAAAACAACTGGGACTTCTGGACCCTGCTGCCGGAAGCGCTGCACCAGGTCACCATTGTGATGAGCGAACGCGGCATTCCTGCCTCGTACCGCCACATGCACGGCTTCGGCTCGCACACGTACAGCGTCATCAACGCCGCGAACGAACGCTTTTGGGTGAAGTTCCACTTCGTGTGCCAGCAGGGCATTAAAAACCTGAGCGACGCCGAAGCGACCGAACTGGTCGGGCGCGACCGCGAAACCCACCAGCGCGACCTGTTCGACAGCATCGAGAACGGCGAGTTCCCGCGCTGGCGCTTCCAGGTGCAAGTGATGCCGGAACGCGATGCGGCGACCTATCACATCAATCCCTTCGACCTGACCAAGGTATGGCCGCACAAGGACTACCCTTTGATCGATGTGGGCGTGCTGGAGCTGAACCGCAACGCCGAGAATTACTTTGCCGATGTGGAACAGGCGGCATTTACGCCCGCCAACGTGGTGCCGGGCGTGAGTTTTTCGCCGGACAAGATGCTGCAATCGCGCCTGTTCTCGTATGGCGACGCCCAGCGCTACCGGCTCGGCGTGAACCACCACCAGATCCCGGTCAACGCGCCGCGCTGCCCGGTGCACAGCTACCACCGCGACGGCGCCATGCGGATCGACGGCAACCATGGCGCCACCATCGGCTATGAACCCAACTCCAAAGGGCAGTGGCAGCAGCAGCCCGATTTTCCGAGCCGCCGCTGGCCATCGACGGCGCCGCCGCGCACTGGGACCACCGGGTCGACGAGGACTATTACAGCCAGCCGGGCGCCCTGTTCCGCCTGATGACGCCGGCCCAGCAGCAGATTTTGATGGACAACACGGCGCGCTCGCTGGGCGGCGCTTCGCACGCGGTGCAGGAACGGCATATCGCCAACTGCGCCCGGGCCGATGCGGCCTACGGCGGCGGCGTTAGCGCGCGGGGTGGCGTCGGCGACGCCGAACAAGGTGCTGTAAAGACGTCGATAACATCCGGACAGCAAGGGCGGCGCGACGTTTTGCCTCCGATTGTCTCAATCGCGCCACGCCGCTACGCGCTTCTTCCGCGCCAGGCGCCAAATGGCATACACTACGCGTTTCCTCTAAGCATCAATATTTTCGGATGAGCTACATCTTGAAAGTGGTGGTCCCGCCAGTGCCTTCCGACAATCTGTCAGTCCGGGGGTTTGCCAACACGCTCGCGCATACCTCGATGGACTTGCCGCCGTCGGCGCGCCTGCTGCAGTTTTACGAGGCCATCACGGCGCGCTATCCGTGCGCTTCGAGCGGCGCCTACAGCCGCGCCAGCGCGGCGGCCTGTCCGTGGGGCGACACGCCGCTGCTCGACTGCCTGACCGGCGACATCGGCGTGCTCACCCTGTCATACAAAAATATCGAGGTGCTCTCGTTCGTGCTGCGCCGCGCCGGCGCGCTGTCGCTGACGGTGATCGACACCCAGGCCGGCCTGGTGTACCGTCCGGCGCGCTTTCGGGTGGTGCTCACCAGCATCCAAAAAAACGTGAATACGAGCGCCCTGCTCGACAAGCTGGCGCCGCTGCTCAAATGCACGCGCGAACAGGCGCTGGCGATGCTGGGGTCGCCGAACGCCGTCGTACGCAGCCGGCTCGACCATATGACGGCGCAGCGCCTGGTCGCCACCATGCACCTGCTCGGCTGCAACTGCAGCGTCGAGAAAGAACCGTCGCGCTCGGCGCAGAAAGCGGCGGCCAAGGTGGCCATCGCTTCACCGGCGCCACGCGCTACGGCCCCGCGTGCGCGCATAGCGGCGCCGTCGGGCTTTGCGCTGGCGTACAAGTCGGTGGTGAACCGGGCCGTATGCTTCATGCACGGGCTGCTCGAACGCCTCTGGGAACGCATGACGGCCACGCGCCCGTATTCTTAGCGCGCCGGCCAAGTGGTAGGATGCGCGCTCGCGGGCGGTTCGACAGCGGCCGCACCCTCCTCCACGGCAACCCAGGACCCCACATGAAACTGCTGCTGAACATCATCGGTTGCCTTGCCGTGCTGCTGGGCATCCTCGGCATTTTCCTGCCGCTGTTGCCGACCACACCCTTCCTGCTGCTCGCCTCGGCGTGCTTCGTGCGCGGCTCGCCGCGCCTGCATGGCTGGCTGCTGGGGAACAAAGTCTTCGGCAAATACCTGAGCGATTTCGAGCAAGGGCGCGGCATCCCGCGCCGCGCCAAGATCACCATCATCGTGCTGATGTGGGCGTCGCTGGCGTATTCGATGCTGCGCCTGCAGCGCACCGGCCTGACCGTGCTGCTGCTGTGTATCGGCGCCGGCGTGACCATCTACCTGCTGCGCTATGTGCCCACCGGTGCGCCGCGTGTCGCGCGCCTGGAGAGGCCCGGCCAGGAGAGGCCCGGCCAGGACTAGCACCTGCCCGGCGGCGCCGCGCACGCCTGATGCAGCGCAAAGGTTCAGCGGGTTCGCTGGCTAGAATGCCTCATGCCTACCTATCACGACCTCGGTTACCGTTCGCTGTTCACCCATCCGGAGCTGGTGCGTGAACTGGTCACGAACTTTACGCCGTTCAAGCTGTTCGACAATATCGCGCTGTCCTGCTTCGAACCGGCCGATCCGGTGTATGTCAGCGAAGGCTTGGCGGCGCGCCAGAACGACATCGTCTGGCGCGTCAAGATCGGCGAGCAATTCCTGTACGTGTACATCCTGCTCGAATTCCAGTCCGGCGTGGACCGCTGGATGGCGCTGCGCATGCAGAACTATGTGGGTTTGCTGTGTCAGAGCCTGGTCAAGCGGCATGCGTTAGCGCCGTCTTTGCACTTGCCGCCGGTGCTGCCGCTGGTGTTCTACAACGGCGTGCCGCATTGGAGCGCCAGCACGGACCTGGCCGCTCTGTTCATGGACGCGCCCGCCGAACTGGCGCCGTTCCAGCCATCCCAGCGCTACTTCCTGATCGATCAGCAGCGCCTGGATGCCGAGACGCTGGAAAGCAATTCCACCTTGCTGGCGCTGCTGTTTCGGATGGAACTTTCGAGCGCTTCCGAGGTCAGAAACACCATCTTGCCCGCGCTCGTCACCTGGTTCAACGATGCACCGCAAGCGAGCTTGATGCGCTCGGTGGAGGTATGGATTGAATGCCTGGCGAAGCGGCGCGGCGAGCCGGCATCGTTCACGTTCGACAGTATAGAGGAGGTCACCGACATGGGACGTAAATATGCAACCTGGGCCGAGGAATTCGAAGACATCGGTTTTCAGAAAGGAAGCGAAAAAGGCAAGGCGGAAGGCCGGACGGAAGGGCAACTGAGCGCACTACGCGGCGTGCTCACGCATCTGTTGCACAAGCGCTTCGGCGACCTGCCGGAAGCGGCGGTGCAACGTATCGCCGCAGCCACCCAGGCGGACCTCGAACAGTGGTGCCAGCGCAGCCTGGACGCGCCGGGTCTGGATGCCGTCTTCGGTGACAGAGCGACGTCGGCCTAATGCTGACTAAAGGAAACGCCGCGCACGACTGATGCAGCGCAAAGGTTCAGCGGGTTCGCTGGCTAGAATGCCTCATGCCTACCTATCACGACCTCGGTTACCGTTCGCTGTTCACCTATCCGGAGCTGGTGCGTGAACTGGTCACGAACTTTACGCCGTTCAAGCTGTTCGACGATGTGGCGCTGTCCTGCTTCGAAGCGGCCGATCCGGCGTATGTCAGCGAAGGCCTGGCGGCGCGCCAGAACGACATCGTCTGGCGCGTCAAGATCGGCGAGCAATTCCTGTACGTGTACATCCTGCTCGAATTCCAGTCCGGCGTGGACCGCTGGATGGCGCTGTGCATGCAGAACTATGTGGGTTTGCTGTGCAAGAACCTGGTCAAGCGGCATCAATTGCCGCCGTCCTTGCTGTTGCCGCTGGTGCTGCCGCTGGTGTTCTACAACGGCGTGCCGCATTGGAGCCCCAGCACCGACCTGGCCGCGCTGTTCATGGACGCGCCCGCCGAACTGGCGTCGTTCCAGGCATCTCAGCGTTACGTCCTGATCGACCAGCAGCGCTCGGATGCCGAGGCGCTCGAAGCCAATTCCACCCTGCTGGCGCTGCTGTTTCGGATGGAACTTTCGAGCGCTTCCGAGGTCAGAAACACCATCTTGCCCGCGCTCGTCACCTGGTTCAACAATGCGCCGCAAGCGAGCTTGATGCGCTCGGTGGAGGTATGGATTGAATGCCTGGCGAAGCGGCGCAGCGAGCCAGCGTCGTTCACGTTCGACAGTGCTGAGGAGATCACCGACATGGGACGTAAATATGCAACCTGGGCCAAGGAATTTGAAGACATCGGCTTTCAGAAGGGAAACGAAAAAGGGCAGGCTGAAGGCTGGGCCAAGGGCAGGACAGAAGGCAAAACAGAAGGACAACTCAGCGCCCTGCGTGGCGTGCTGACGCAACTGTTGCGCA
The DNA here is from genome assembly GCF_011682155.1 of Massilia sp. CCM 8734. Classification (NCBI taxonomy): domain Bacteria; kingdom Pseudomonadati; phylum Pseudomonadota; class Betaproteobacteria; order Burkholderiales; family Oxalobacteraceae; genus Massilia; species Massilia sp. CCM 8734. The sequence continues at coordinate 80,503 of NZ_WHJI01000011.1, read as the reverse complement.
AGCGCTTCGGCGACCTGCCCGAAGCGGCGGCGCAACGTATCGCCGCGGCCACCCAGGCGGACCTCGAACAGTGGTGCCAGCGCAGCTTGGACGCGCCTGGTCTGGATGCCGTCTTCCACAGTGAAGCAGCATCAGCCTAGCAGCCTGTCGGACTTGGGGAGTCGAAGCGAAAAAATAGCTGGGCGAGGCCAGATTTTGACGATTTCGCAGTGCCAATAGCGAGCTATTGGCCGAGAAAGCGGCGAAATATGGACCGTCCCAGGTATTTTTGCAGCCGACGATCCCAAGTCCGACAGGCTGCTAGCCAGCCCATAGGAGTCCACGCGGCAGAAGAAACGGAAATCACGGTTCATTTTTTCGACCTTTCAGAACGCTCCAGAATCGATTTTCTCGACCTTGGGAAGGGGTCAAGCACCCCTGAAAATGTCGGAAACTAGCCTGAAAACGTTCTGCCGCGCAGACTCCTAGCCGCGCGGCGGCGTGTTCAGTTCGCGCATGGCCATGTTGGCCAAGTCTTCCAGCCCCTGCAGTTCGCGGCTCTTGAGCCGGCGCGGCTCGCGGTCGATCACGCACAGCGTACCGAGCGCCAGGTCATTGACACCGACTAAAGGAAACGCCGCGTAAAAGCGGATCTCCGGCGCGCCCGTCACTAGCCGATTATGGCGAAAGCGCGGGTCCTGCAAGGCGTCTTCGACGATGAACGGCTCACGCTGCAGGATGGCGTGCGTGCAGAACGCCCATTCACGCGGCGTCTCGGCCGCTTTCAAACCAACCCGTGCCTTGAACCACTGGCGCTGCGCCGTCAGCAAGGTAATGAGCGCGATCGGGCAATCGGTCACCAGCGACGCCAGGCGCACGATGCGGTCGAAGCGCTCCTCGGGGGCCGAGGGCACCAGCTGCAGCGCCGCCAGCGCGGCCAGGCGCGCCTGCTCCTGTCGCGGCACCGGATACGGCGGGTCGGCCAGCAGGGTGAATTCGGGCGCCAGCGGCGCAGCGGGGCTGACCTGCGCCGTGGCGGCGGATGGAGCCGGCCGGGTCATGCGCAGCACCGAACTCATCAACGCACGGCGATGTCCCCCCGGGGTCTTCCACGAGGCAATCGCCCCGCTTTCCATCCACAGCTGCACCGTACTGGTGGCCACACCCAGGAGGCGGGCGGCGTCGCTGGTAGTCATGACGGGATCGGAGGTCGCTGTTGATGGGCCAGACATGGTTAATTGCTTTGAAGAAAAATTCAGTGTAACGCGCAAATGTCATTTGCCCAAGCGCGTATTTATCGAAATTGACGAACGTTGCTCAAAATCCATCAGATGAACGACCAATCGTCATTATCGTCAAATGTTTATTGATTATAAGAAAGTTTCGGTTCAGAATATTAACAGATTCAGCAATTTTCCCGTGCTCACACTGTTGCCTGGTTGAGCGACGCCATCGATTCCCGACCGCTCGACCTTGCTCACCTTCCCCACCATGAAAATTGCTACCAAACTCTACAGCGCCTTTGCCTTGATGCTCTTCATCACCTTGGGACTGGCCATCTTTGCTGTCGTGCAAATGCACAGCGTCGAAAATGATGTTGTCAGTCTCAACAAGGTGACCGCCGAGCAACTCGATCCGCTGTACGTGGCGCGCGAAGCGCTGGACCAGACCGGCATCGCCGCGCGCAATGCCTTCATCTTCGTGGACAACGGCGCCGCCACCAGAGAGCTCGACATCGTCGACCAGCAGAAGGCGCTCTACCTGGACGCGCTGGCACGGCTCGATAAAGTGTTCGGCGCCGATACCGACTTCGCCAAGGTCAAGGCGGGCTTGCAGGCGATGGCGAAGGAACTCGAACGCCCGCGCCAGTACCGCGCCAAAGCCGAGATGGATGCCTTCGGCCAGTTCCTGGTCAACGAGTGCAGCCCGCTGCGGCGCCAGATCGTGGCCGACATCGACGTTCTGCTGAAAAAAGTCCAGTCGCAGAGCAATGCGGCCAGCGGCCAGGCCAGCCGCCGGGCGGCCAGCGCGACGCTCTGGATCGGCGCGCTGAGCATCCTGGCGGTGCTGGTGTGCACGAGCGTCGCCTTTCTGATCGTGCGCGGCCTGCTGCGCCAGCTCGGCGGCGAACCGGCGTATGCCACCGAAGTGGCGCAGCGCATCGCCGAGGGCCAGTTGCAGCATGCGGTGAATGTGCAATCGGCCATCCCATCGAGCCTGGTGTTTGCGATCAAGACCATGCGCGACAGCCTGAGCGGGATCGTCGCGCAGGTGCGGCAGGGCACCGAATCGATGGCGCTGGCATCGAGCGAAATCGCGGCCGGCAATATCGACCTGTCCAGCCGCACCGAGCACCAGGCCTCGGCGCTGGCCGAGGTGGCGGCCTCGATGGCCCAGCTGGTCGGCTCGGTCGAACGCAATGCCGGGTACGCGGCCAGCGCCGGCAAACTGGTGCAGGCGGCGTCGGAAGTATCGGTACGCGGCGGCGAAGCGGTCGATGGGGTGGTGGCGACAATGGGCGTGATCAATGCTTCCTCGCGCAAGATCGTGGACATTATTGCGGTGATCGATGGGATTGCGTTCCAGACCAACATCCTGGCGCTGAACGCCGCCGTAGAGGCGGCCCGGGCCGGCGAACAAGGGCGCGGCTTCGCGGTCGTGGCAACCGAAGTGCGCAACCTCGCGCAGCGCTCGGCGGCGGCCGCCAAGGAAGTCAAATTGCTGATCGACGATTCGGTGGCCAAGGTCGGCACCGGCACCATCCTGGTCGAGCAAGCGGGCAACACCATGCGCGAAGTGGTCGCGGGGGTGCAACGCGTGAGCCAGATCATGGACGATATTTCATCGGCCACGCGCGAGCAGAGCGCGGACATCCGCAGCGTCGACCAGGCCATCGTCAAGCTCGACGAAATGACCTTGCAGAATGCCGCGCTGGTGGAACAAGCGGCAGCGGCGGCCCAGTCGATGCAGAACCAGGCGGCCCAGTTGGCCGACGTGGTGCGCGTGTTCAAGCTCGACGCGGCGCACGCCTGAGTTGCCCGACCTTCGGCGGACGTAAAAAAACCGGGAGTGCCCGCTAACGGCGCTCCCGGTTTTTTTACGTCATGCTCAATGCGCCATGCTTAATGCATGATGCCTTCTTTGACAAAATACTTGCGCGCGAAGGCGAGCAGTTGGCCATCGTTCGGATGGTCGACCGTTTCGACGCTGACGACCTTGGCGGCGATAGCGGCGTGCTGCTTTTCCAGGTGCTTGATGAAAACCAGCTTTTCCTGGCCCGGGCCGACGATCAGGATTTCCTGGGCGGCTTCGATGGCGGCGGCGATCTCGTTCAGGTAATCGGGATTCTGTTCCGATTGGACGCTGGCATCGACGCCGGCTTTTTTATGCTGCGAATGGACGGAGGCGGTCTTGATGACTTCCGACTCGGCGGCATCGCGCGTGAAATGGATAACGTGAGCTTCGACCTGGTCGAGCCAGACGACGACGTGATTAAATGACATGGTGTATTCCTTGATAAAGCGTGATCGTGCGCGGACGGCGGCCGGGAATGCAAGGCGCGACGCTAAAAGACGGCGCGGCTCTTGAGGCCGCGCCTTAAACGGAAAATGCACCGGCTGGGGGCCGGGCATTGCAATCGAATGAAGCCATTGTGCCCGCAGGGAGCGAGGCCGTCCGTTCGGAAGCGCACGTAGCCGGGATGACAATCTTTTTGGCGCGTGGGCACACCGCATTGCACTACGCGCCGGCTGGCTGCCGCTATCCCGGCTTGCGTCTTCCCGCCAGATCGCTGATCCGATAGCCTCTGTACAAGATATGCATCTACCAGATCCTTGAAAGTACGACTTTTATGATCGCGTACGTGGGCAGCACCCGGCGCGCCATGGACAGCGCAGGTCGGGTGGAGTCCGGCATTGATGTAGGCGCGGTAGTTGGCGCCGCGCCTTGATGAAAAACACACCGGCCAGTAGGCGGGCCATTGCATCGGAATGGCGGCATGTGTGCTCGCGCCTGGCGGGCCCGTCCCTACAGAATGGTGCGCGGCCGGAGTAGCGAACTGGAGCCATCAGCACGCGTGGTGCGCACCGTCAGTTCAGCTTAGTTCGCCCGAGTTGCACGGCGATGTCCCTCTTTTTGATGAACAGTTCTTCTACCCGCTGAAGGCCCGCGACGTCGCCAGCCCCATAGCAATTCCGTTGAAAAACAATCTCTTGCGGGGTAGCGCGCGCAAGCTCGAATTTCCCGGAACAGTCATTGTCCTCGGCCCGATAGCCAGTGCGTACAACAAATACCTGCCAGAGAAGCTTGCCTTGCGCATCGTAACGGCTAAGCCAATGCCGTTTCGCCGGATCGAAGATATCGGGTCTCACATAAAAGCCCCGGTCGCCCGCCTCCACATGAAACTGTGGGCGCTCGATGTGGGAACCAGGTACTTCGGGTGCAATGCTCAGATCCAGGTTCCAGCGTACACCGCTGGCTTGCTCAAGTAAGTCGCCGTGATGATCACCCCACCCTGTTGTACGCGCTTCGGTAACGGCCTTCGGCCAATCTTCACTACTCAGAAAACCAGTCTTGGGTTTGGTGTAGAACAAGCGACGCGTCGACACCGGTACATCGGCCCCGCTCTTGCCGGAGAGTTGCGGATCCGGGTGGGCCGATGCGACAACGATACGCTTCATGTAAAACCGGTCGGACGGCGGCCCGGACGCGTCGCTTCGATTAGCCAGAGCCAGCAACGCTGTGTGTGGTGCTCGGGAATCGAACAAGCGCAGTTCTGTGCCGGGCCCTCGCGTCACTGACGTGTTATCGGTACTCAACGATGCCAGGACCTTATTGCCTGCCGCTTCAACAAGCTCCCACCGATTAAAGCGCATGTCGCCGTCCCGCTCGCGCAGCCGGATGCTATGAGTGGCCGTGCTGACAGGTGAAATCATCATTGCAAGACAGGTGTCCGCCACGACCGGGGGCCGCTCGATCGCTCTACTCAGCTCGGACGGTAATTTCGCATCGTCGAGACAGCTTGGATCACCCTTGGGTGCCAAGCGCAGCTGCACGAATTTGAATAGCGCAACCGGCATGTGCCAAGTGCTTTCGCCATACGTGAGCGCTGCGAGCTGGGGATCGTAGCCTGAACGTGCCGGTTGGATTTCCAGCATCTTCAAATTTCGGTCGCTGAGCAGTTCAATAATCCATGGCGCTCGCAAAAAATCGCCACTGACCGACAAGGATTCGACAGCAATCCCGTCAGGCAGCGTCGTCTTTTCTTTCTCGATTTGAATCCATACCACCGGGGTGCGCGGGGTCGAACAAGCCGCGAGCGCAAGGCAGAGGGAGGCCAGCAGCGGAAGACGGGCAGCCAGTCCGAAACTATTTATCGTTGAAGTCGCCAAACCGATTTCCTCTGCCAAAAGTAGCGAAATGCCGTTTTCGGTATCTGACCGAAAAGGAAGAGGCGCGAGCATACCCCGGCGCCACAGGTTGAATCCGCCTAGACGAACGGTATCGGAAAACGATACGAGAAGACGCGGATAGTACGTCTGTCAGGCTTGCCGTAGTATCCGCACCAGATCAAATTGTGGACCTGCCCTATGCCTGCCAAAACAAACGAATCAAGAAGAAAACTACTGTTTGCAGGTGCCGCGATGCCATTCTTTATGATGGCCGGATGTGTATCTGAGGAGCAACAAGAGCCCGGGTCTCAGAGCAGGCGCAGATTCGGCTACGACGAAAAAATCGAGAATATCCTGTTTTCGCCGAAGGCCGGAAAGCTCATTGTGCTCGGCGAACGCTACCACTATCTGTTCGACGACATGCATGCGCTTGGCAAAGCATTGAATGCCAGCTTCAAGAAGGAGTTCACAGGGTCCTTCGGCAACTTTACGGTGAATCCGGACAATAGAATCACCGGAAGTTACCGCATTCGCACCGGCGGCACGCTCGCTCCCCAACAACGCGAGGAAGCGCTACGACTCGGACTCATCGAGTCTGGGGATGGCGGCTTTGAATTAAGAGCACATATTACCGGTGAACGCTTTGAGAGTGTGGCGCTCGCGAACGAGGCGACCACCCGGACGCTGAACAAGCCCTACGTCGTCGCAGTCGACGTGGTTGGCGTTGCGCGTAAGATAGACAAGGAGGGCGCCTTGGACACAGCAAAGCGCGCCAGTGGGGTCGTCTTGATGCTGCTGGCAGCACCGTATATCGTGTTGTTCCTCATATTCAATCCGCCTTGTCTGGTGTGCGGTAACGGTGCTTAGCGCAGCACCTTAACGCCCCTGCAAAATCGCCTCCAGCGCCAGTTCGGAACTGTTCAGCGCCCCTTCCACGAACCCCTGGTAGTCGGAATAGGCTTCGCCGACGATGTGCACGTTTTTCGCGCCGCTGCCGAAGTCGAAGGCCTTGAAGGCATCCATCACTTTCCATGAGCGCACGCCCGGCTGCCAGCCGTGGTTGGCGGCCCCATACGGCGCCCGAGCCCAGTCGCGGATGCCATAGGTGATGATCGAATTCTTGATGTAAGCCGTGGCCTGGGCCAGGGTCTGGTCGCGAAACACCGCCTTCGAGTGGTCGTTGAGCTTGAGGTGCGATTCGTTCGTTTCCAGCAGGCGCTTGACGTCGCGCGCGACGAACAGGGCGAAAGCGTCGACGATGCGCGCATCCTGGTCGACTTCGGCGCGGTCGTGCTTGTCCGGCTCGCTCAGGTAATGGCGCCAGAACTCGGTCGAAGGGCGGTCCATGTACAGCAGCACCATGCCGTGGCCGTCAAGATCGCGCCCCTGCGGACGGCGGAAGTAATGCACTTCGCGGGTCGGCAGGCAGTTCGCGTACTGCTGCGGCGGCTGGTCGTAATCCCACCAGGGCGCGTTGCTGACGAAGAAAATCTTCAGCATCGGAAAGCCGTTGACGGCATCCAGATGGGTGGCGATGTGCTCCGGCAGATGCTGCGCCAGCTTGACCAGCGGCATGCGCGGCAATGCCAGGATCAGGCGCGCCGCCGGCAGCTTGATGGTGTCGTTCTTGGTGCGCACGTCCAGCTCCATGCTGGCCTGGCCCAGGCCGGTCGGACGGAAGCCGAGCAGGGTGTGGCCGCCGGCCAGGGTGATGTTGGGCAGGCTGTGGATCTTGGCCATCAGGCCATCGGTCAGCTTGGCCGAGCCGCCAGCGATGCTGGCCAGCTTCTGGCCCACGGTTTTCAAGGCGCGCAGCCACCAGATGATCCATTCGATCGCGTTCAGGTTCTCGGGAATCATGTGATAGAAGGTGCCGGTGTCGCGCAGCTTGACCAGCGCCCGGTGGCTGAGGATGCCCTGGCCCGACATCACGTTCCAGAAACCGGTGGCCCACAGCGGATGGCCGTGCAGTTGCGCGTGGCGGCGCAGGCGGTTGTAGTCGGCTTCGGTCAGGCCATCGATCCAGGCCTGGTCGGCCGGGTCGCGCCCCATCACCAGCATGATGCCGCGCTTGAGCAGTTGCAGCGAGTTCAGGCCCTGTTCTTCGGGCGGCAACTGGCTGTCCGGTACGCTGATTTCATCGGCCGAGGGGCCGGAAAAATCGACTAGGCCCACGCCCAGTTCGGCGCACAGCTGGGCGAAGCGCGGCTGCAGGGTCGGTTCGAAACGCATCGGGCCGTATTCGGCGATGAAGCCGTCCATGTCTTCGGTTTCGATGCGCCCGCCCCAGCGGTCGGACGAGGCTTCCAGGATCAGCACCTGGTGCCCGGCTTCGGCCAGGCGGATGGCGCAGTACAGGCCGGAAACGCCGCCGCCGGCGATGACGATTTGTTGTTCAGACATGGGAACCATTCACGCGGATGTTGTGCCTTTGGCACCGAGGGCGCGATTGTGCCATGTAATTGATGAGCTTGGCAGGGGCGGAGAGGCTGCGGCAGGGCCGGCTTGGGTTGCTGTTGTAGTTTGGCATCACCTGATCATGGATTGCTATTGGGCAATGCTTGCAATGCGTAGCGCTTGCATAGTTGAACGGATCAATCTCCCAGTCCGCCTCTTACTCTGCAGGAGCGGATGCATGATTGCCCCCCCCCACCCGTCGCCAGCTTGAGCGAAGCGAACCGCGCGATTCGCTTGCGGCTCCCCGGTGGACAATGTCGAATCGCTGAACCTTCCGCACATTGCGGCATACCGGGCGCCCGGCGTGGGCGACTGCCGAGAAGGACGCGTTTGTCGAGGCGCACCTGAACAAATACAAGAACAGTCAGTAGTGCTGAACGAAGTCTGCCATCCGGCCCTTCACGTAACAGCCTCGTGGCCATCGTCGGCGATGCAGGCTATCAGAGCGCGGAGGATGGCATGCAGCCATACCGATCCGCTTGCGGCCAGCCACGCCATTCCCGCCCCTGATGTTACGGCACGCCCGGCGAGCGCGCCGCTTCGGCCTGGATCCAGTCCACGAAAGCGCGCGTGCCCGATGCGGCAAAGCTGTCCGGCAAACCGACCAGGTAATACCCGAACTGCGTCGGCCACTGCCCCTCCAACGCCTTGCACAAGGACCCCTTCTCCAGGTCGGCGCCGGCGTAGATATCGCGCACCAGCGCCAGCCCCTGCCCTTCGCTGGCGGCGCGCACGAGCATATGTTCGTCGCTGAACGACAGGCCGCGCCGCGCCTTGGGCGATGGGCTGCCGTTGGCCTGCAGCCACAAGGTCCAATCCTGGCGTTCACGGTCATGCAGCAGGGGGTAGGCCAGGCAATCGGCCGGGCAGCGAATCGGCGGCCCCTGGCGCAATAAATCCGGCGCGCCGACCACGATCATGGCAGGCGACATCAACCAGCGCGCTTCGAGTCCGGGATAGTGTCCCAGGCCATGCCGGATGGCGAAATCGACTGCCTCGGTTTTCAGGTCGACCACGCGCGCATCGCTGTCGATCGAGAGCGAGACGGCCGGATGGCGCCTGGCAAAGTCGCCCAGCCGCGGCAACAGCCATCCGGACGCGAACGAGGGCATCACGCTCACCACCAGTTGCCGCGCAGCGTCGTCCGCCACGTCGCGACGCGCGACGGTTTCGATCTGCTGGAACGGCGCCCGGATATCGGCGTACAAGGCCGCTCCGGCAGCCGTAGGCGTGATGCCGGCCCGGGTGCGCTCGAACAGGCGCTGGCCGTGCCGTAACTCCAGCTCGCGGATGCGCTGGCTGATCGCGCCGGCCGTGACATGCAACTCGCGCGCGGCGTCCTTCATGCTGCCGGCGCGGCAGACGACAAAGAAGGTGTAGAAGCTCTGAAGCGGGATGTGCATGGCTCACTTTAGCGCAGCTAAAGTGAAACCGGCAACTGATCGTTTGCGGTGAGTGCGCGCCGGCTTTACGCTCGGGGCAATACTCCATACAAGGTCCCCCCACCACCATGCATGCCATTTCCCCGTTTCGCCCGGCACTGGAACGTGCCCTGAGCCACGCACTGGACCATCTCTATCATCTGGAGCAACAGCCGGTCGGCGCCCGCGCCAGCCTCGACACGCTGCGCGCCCGCTTATCCAGGCCGCTAGCCGACGCCGGCCTGCCGGCCGCGCAAGTCATCGACGAGCTGGCCGCCGACACGGCCGGCGGCATCAACGGCAGCGCCGGCGGACGCTTCTTCGGCTGGGTGATCGGCGGCGCCTTGCCGGCCGCGCTGGCGGCCGACTGGCTCACCAGCGCCTGGGACCAGAACGCCGCCACCTACGCCTGCGCACCAGCGGTCACCGTGATCGAAGAAGTCTGCGGCAGCTGGCTGAAGGACTTGCTCGGCCTGCCGCGCGAGGCCAGCTTCGCCCTCACCAGCGGCTGCCAGATGGCGCATGCAACCGCCCTGGCGGCGGCCCGCAATGCGCTGCTGGCGCGCCGCGGATGGGATGTCGAACGCGACGGCCTGTGCGGCGCTCCGCCGATCCGCATCCTGAGCGGCGACCAGCTGCACGGCAGCATTGCGCGCGCGGCCCGCTTGCTGGGCCTGGGCACGGGCGCCGTGCGCGGCCTGCCGGTCAACCCGGCCGGCCAGCTCGCGGCGGCAACCCTGCAACAGGCACTGGTCGAGAGCGCCGGCGCCCCGCTCATCGTGGTGCTGCAGGCGGGCGACCTGAACATCGGCGCCTATGATTGTTTCGCCGAGCTCATTCCGCTGGCGCACCGCTACGGCGCCTGGGTGCACGTGGACGGCGCCTTTGGCCTGTGGGCCAACGCCAGCGCGCGTTACCGCCATCTGCTGGCCGGCGTCGCACACGCCGATTCCTGGGCGACCGACGGTCACAAGTGGCTCAACGTACCCTACGACAGCGGATTCGCTTTTATTGCCCATGCGGATGCGCAGCGGCGCGCCATGTCCTACGAAGCCAGTTATGTTGCCCACAACGATCATGTGCGCGAGCCCAAGGACTGGAATCCGGAATGGTCGCGACGCGGGCGCGGCGTGGCTGCGTATGCCGCCATGCGCGAGCTCGGGCGCGATGGCGTCGCCGCCATGGTCGAGCGCTGTTGCGCGGCGGCGCACGCACTCGCGACCGGCATTGCCGCCCTGCCCGGCGTTGAACTTGTATGGGAACCGACGGTCAATCAAGGACTGGTGCGCTTTCTCGATCGCGCGCCGGGCGCAAGCGAAAGCGATCACGACCGCTGGACGGATGCGGTCAGCAACGCCGTGCTGGCCGGCGGCGAGGCCTTGTTCAGCAACACGACCTGGCGTGGAAAGCGCTGCATGAGGATATCGGTATGCAATTGGCAAACCGGCGAGGCCGATGTCGCGCGCGCCGTCGCGGCCGTCGCGCAGGTGCTCGAAACGCATCGAATATAGCGAGACCAGGGGCATGGCGGCCATTGTCGGGCCAATGTCGGGTGCTTTTCGTCACCGACACGGCTAGAATCGCGGAATACTCGTGGTTCACCAGCATCGGGAGAGAGCATGATTCTTAAACAACTTCGCCTCAGCCGCCATCTTTCTCAGGAACAATTAGCCCAAATGTCGGGCTTGAACGTGAGAACGATCCAGCGCATCGAAAGCGGCCACAAGGCCAGCGTGGAGTCGCTTAAATGTCTTGCTGCAGCGCTTGATGTGGAGGTGTCAACCCTGAACGAGGAGAACTTCGTGATCGACAAACATGCGCACAACTGGCAGGCGCTGCCGCTGTGGCTGCGCTGCTGGTTCGGCTTCGGCTTGTTGCACATTCACCCGACCCGGCGCGTCGCCAAACGCATCGAAACCATGTCGCACGCCACCGGCTTCCTGTTTTGCTTGCTGGGTTTCGTGAGCGAAGCGGCGCTGGCGGGCGGCTTGATCATGCTGGCCACGGCGTATCTGTTTTACTTGTTTTCGTGGCAAGGCGACCGCTATGGGATCTGGTTCGATACCCCCGCGGCGGGCGAACGGCAGAGCGCCTGACGAGAGCGCGCAAGCCGCGCCGGCTTACTCCAGGTTCTCATGAAAGCCGCTGCCGCCGCGCTTCCAGTAGGCGGCGGCGCGGATGGCCGTCTTGTGCAGGCCCTTGACGCCGACCAGTTCGTGGCGCACGGCGGCCATGCTTGCCGCTTCCCCCGCGCACCAGGCGTAGCCGTCGCCGGCCGGCAAGGCCCACGCCTGCACGGCGGCCAACAGCTCGGCGTCGCTGCCGACCCAGCGCAGGTCGACCTCGGCGTCGCCGGCAAAGGCGCGGCGGTCGGCCGCATCGTCGACCTTGACGATGACGGTGGCGCGGGCGCCGGCCGGCAGTTCTTCCAGGCGGCGCGCAATGGCGGGCAAGCCGGTTTCGTCGCCCACGAGCAAATGCCACTCGTAATCGACCGGAATGATCAGCGAGCCTTTCGGACCGCCGATGATCACCTGCTGGCCGGGCTCGGCCTGAGCCGCCCAGGCCGCGCACGGGCCGTCGCCATGCAGGGCGAATTCGATCACCAGTTCGCCCGCAGCCGGATCGAAGCTGCGCGGGGTGTAATCGCGCTTGGCGGCGTCAGGCCCATCGCCGAGAATGAACTTGATATGGTCGTCGAACGAGGCGCTGTGAAAATCGTGCAGCGCCGCGCCGCCGAAGCTAATGCTGCGGAAATGGCTGCCGATGGGGCGCACGCTGAGCACCTCGACCCGGCGAATCTTGAGCTCGTGGCGCACACGCTGCACACGGCTGACTGGAGCGTCTATACTCATCTCTTTATCCTTCAATTGATTGACAATGTCCCCTATCATCCACGAATCAAATGACAATGTCAACCATTCCGACGAATCGCGCCGGGATGCCGTGCTGGAACTGATCCATACGATCATGCACCAGTACCGCTCGCAGCAATTCCAGGCCTTGCGCGACGGCCAGCATGAGCTCACGCACATGGAAGCGAAGGTGCTGGCGTTTTTCGGCCGCCATCCGGGCGCGACCCAGAGCGAGCTGGCGCGCCACAGCGGCCGCGACAAGGCGCAAGTCGCGCGCCTGATCACGGCGCTGCGCGAACGCGGCTTGCTGCATGGCGAAGCCGACCCGGCCGACCGGCGCAACACGCACCTGTCCCTGACCGAAGCCGGCAAGGCCATCCAGCAGGCGGCACAGGCCGAAGCGAGCAAGCTGAACGCGCAGGCGGTGCGGGCAATGAGCGGGGAACAGCAACAGGTACTGCTCGGCCTATTGCTGCAAGTGAAGGACAATCTGGACCGGAACGACTGAGGCCGGGCGCAGGCACCCTCCTCCACGATCGCCGTCCCGGGTGAACCTTACTGCTGCACGACCCCTGCCTGATTGCCGCTGCCGCTTTGGGTAATCGCGGCGGCGAAGCCATTGCCCTTCTGGATGATCGAGGCGATGTTGGGCGTGTCGTACTGATTGCCGCCGTTTTGCGTGACGGACGCGATATTGTTGTTGCCCGTCTGGTCAATCAGCGACTGGCTGTAATCGAGGCGCTGCACCACCGTCGCCTTGTTCAGATTACCGGTCTGGACGATTTTGCTGGCGTTATCCTGGCCTTGTTCGTCGGCGCTGGCCACGTTGTAATTGCCTTTCTGAATAATGGTTTGCTCGCGCGTGAAATAGGAATCTTTCTGCTTGACGCTGGCGTTATTCCCATTGCCGCCCTGCTGCACCCACACGCCCGAATACACCGCATTATCCTGGTCGATGGTGACCTTGTTCAGATTGCCGACCTGTTCCACCAGCGGCCCGCCGAAACCCGAATTGACCTGCTTGGCGGTGATGTTGTTGTCATCGCCCTTCTGGTAAGCACGGATACTGAACGGGAACACGTAAAGCTGATCGACATTGACCGCATTGCGATTGCCGACTTGCTCGATCGTATTGCCCACCTCACCGGAATCCTTTTGCTTCACGACCGCCTTGTTATCTGCGCCGATCTGCTTGATGGCCGTGCCGCTGCGGTAGATATTGTCCTGCGAAATGGTCGCGCCATTCTGGTTTCCGGTCTGCACGATGTTCGCATACGCATCGTAAGAGCGGATCTGGAAAATGCCGGGTATTTTTTTGAGCGGGTCGCCGGCGACGTTGTTCGTGCCTGTCTGCTCGATCGTGGCAGTCAGTTCGTAGAATTCCTCCTCGGGCGCCTGCTGCACCACGTACAGGCTGTTGCCTGTGCCCACTTGAGAGGTGGACACCGTGGGCTGGGCCGAGACGGCGCCGCTGGCGAAGGCCAGCGCGACAGCGCTGGCGATGGTCGAGAATATTGTTTTCATGAGGTTTCTCCTTGAGAGTGCTGCGCAAAAAAGTGGCAGCGAAAGGTCCTGATGCCGCCGTGCACCCAGTGCAAAACCGGCTGCTTCAATGGTCGAGTGTATCGGTCGGTTCCCGGCCGCTTTTGATGGTTCTCAAGTGCTGAGACCGCTGCTTTTCGCGAGTGATCTCCTGTGCAAGAACGCGTTGCTCATGCGCCGATCAATGCGTGAGTTCCCGTTACCGGCGCATGCCAGCTCGCCTGTGTTACCCTCGTTTCAATATTTTTGAACGGAAATTACATGGTCAATTTGCGCAGCTTGTTCTTTTGGGGATGGATGCTGATTATCAGCGCGGGGGCGTTTGCCCAAGCGCCGGCGCCAGCGCCAGCGCCACAAGCGCCGACTGCCGGCGCGATCAAGACCGACTTGATCAGGCAAATGCAGAAAGATGGTTATCTGAGCGAGCCGGTCGCGCGCGAAGTCACCGGCAAATACGTCAGTGCGGGCGATTTCCGGCAAGCGGTGAGTGCGCCCGGCCAGGCCCAGGCAAGCGCGCCATCGCTGTGGGCGAAGTATATGTCCTGGGTAAACCTGATCAAGGTCGTCGCGGTCATCTGCTTTTTGCTGGTGTTTTACGACACGCTGCTCAAGATGAGAAAAGCGCTGTGGATTCACGTAAGCAAAGTGCCGACCATCGTTTATCAGCTGGTCTTTTTGAGCTTGACCATCTGCGGAACGCTGCGCCCGCAAGCGATCTGGCCGGCGCAGGCTTTTTACCTGGTGCTGTTTTGCGCCTTTGCCAACCTGATACTGGTGGCGTGGATGATGACGACCTATAAGGTCATCAGAGAAACGCTGAACAAGCTGCCCTTGTACCGGCGGGCGCCCCATAGCGCCGACAGTTTGTTGGGGATGATCTATTTCGGCGCACTGGCATTAAGCTACCAATCTGCTATTTTCGGATTTTTCGCCGCCGTCTGCCTGTCCGGGGTTTTCTCGTTCAGCATGATGTACACGCCCGGCACGCTGTCCCTGGAATTCAAGGAGCGCCTGCTCAAAGCCATGGTATTCGGCCACCTGGTGGTGCTGACAGCGTATTGCGTCATGCGCACCACCGGCATGCAGTGGGAATCAGCCCGCTATTTCGAGGCCGGCATCGAGTACTACTGCACCATTGCGCTGTCGGTCGCCTTGCTGGTGGGCGCCTCGCCGTGGCCGTTCAAAGCGCAGCGCAGCCACTACATGTCTTTGTTTATAGCGCTGGCGATCGTGGCCAGCATGATGTATGTGTTTCTCGACCTGAAAGTCATCGCCAGCATCCTGTTATGTTTTTTCTTCCTGGTGACGCTCGAGTGGATCTGCTACCTGGGATTCAGGACCAACATGCTGGTGGGTGCCGGCGTGCTTGGCGCGCTCCTGTATGGGATTGCCGTGCTGATCGAAAAATACGGCGCGCTGATCGTCCTGGCGCCGGCCTAAGTAAGTGCGCATAAATTCTTGTAATTTCTGCACACTTACTTAGCGTTATGCATTTTATCGGGCGGCGGTCATGTGCGCGAAATACTGCCCATACGCGCCGCGCCCCGCAAATACAGCCCGTGCCAGACCGTGCGGCAACAGCGTACGCGCTCGCGCACTGAGCAATTTCCCGGTAGTGAGCCAGTATTGCTCGTCCCCGCAGAAATACGGGCACAGTTCGGCCATCATGCCGATCACGCAGCAAGCCTCGGGATCGATGCAGTCGGCGCCGCCCAGGGCCGCAGCAGCAGCTTCGAAGACCGGTATCATCGTTTGGTTTTCGGGCAAGCCGGTCAAAAAAGTCGGCTCGGCCTCGGTGTACCACGCCAGGAACGCCAGGCGCAAGGCCGTTTCGCGATCGCGGCAATTGGCAGCCCAGCGCGTTTGCAGCATCTGCAAGGCCGTGCCAAGCGAACGGCTGCCGCCCGGCATGGCATAGCAGTCTTCAACCTCGTTAATAAAGGCGATGGTGGGCAGGATCGGCATGACAGGATGGGTTGGAGAAGTGTCGCGACAGGAAAGCGAAAAAGGGAGAACAGCCGATGCCGCTCCCCCTTCTTCTGTTTGGTAGGCCCGGACGGACTTGAACCGTCGACCAAAGGATTATGAGTCCATAGTCTTAGACAACAATACGCAACTATACGTTACAATACAAGTACTTAGCTTTCATTGCCTACCTATACACCAATGTCATCTACCTATGCTGTTGAACCTTTGTTGAGCCTCAGAGGGCTAATCGACAGACTCAGCTGGATGACATCGTCGCTGGCCGGGACGACCGGCCAAAACGCTCCTACATGTCCCCAGGACACAGGGGGTTCCGTCCCTTCGGGCGGAATCTTGACATTCGTCAAGACTTAAGCCGCCCCCATTCTCAGTAATCGTCAGCTAGCATCGAGCTTACCAATGACTGGGCCACCGTTACGTTACTTCTATACGCTCATTTTGCGTAGTGTCGTTGCTTTTAGCGTGACTTCCCAACATCCTTCAAGGTACACGACCTTATACGCAACCGTTTGAAGCGGGAAATCTGGACTCTACTCCCTACTTTTAGGGAACATTTCGGATTCTAGCAGGTCAAAAAGCTCCCTAAAGCCAGGGACTTACCAAGTACTCCCTGTCACAGGGAGAAAGGTCAAACTTCGGACCACCAACTACCGAATGTAGTTAAATCCTTGTCACCTGGAGCATGAGAATAACTTCGGTGCGCGAATCAGAAACCCCACGTGACCGCATGAATTTTGGTAAAAACGATTGTCCCCCATCGGATGAAGTAGCCTTGTCCTGAGTGAGTCCGCCGAGGACGATCAACTCACCGTCAGCCATGTTGACAGTCGTTGACAAACTACGCTTGGTAAGAGTTGGACTATTGTTGACACCGGTCTCGGTACGGGCAAAATCACTAATCTGCTGGTCAACAACCAGTTGAATGCCACCATCACGAACAGTGGGAACAAGGCCAAACAAAACGCCGGAAGAACGGTATTCGACAGACTGGACCGGGACGCTCGATCCTTGGGCAAAAGTCACCGATCCCAAGGTAGGCACTTCCTGGCCAACCTGCAATTGGGCTCGTTGTCCGGAAACAACTCGCAGACTTGGGGTAGAGACAGCTTTGAATCTGGAATCACCCTTGAAAGCAGACAACACAGCATCAATCGAACCAGTACTGATCCGGACAGAATTTTCAAGCTGCGCGCCGTTGCTGATAGACAAGCCCAGACGACCGCCAAGAACAGAAAGAGCAAGTGAGAAAGCAGACCCTTCGGTCTGACCGGTCGTGACCTCATAAACCACAGCCTTGACCATGACCTGACCAGCGGACAAATCAACCTGCGGAAGAACGGCGTTGATACGCTTGATTTCGTCAGAAGTGCCGTAAAACACCAACGTATCGGAATCCACGTTGACGGACCCGGCAGCGGAATTTCTTGAAGCCTCAACAGAACCGCTATTGCCAAGGGGAGGAACAACAAGGCGCTGCGCAGCAAACGCACCGGGGGCAAACAGCGGACCTAGCAGGTCAACGAGATAACCAACAGACCTGTACTTGGGCCGATACACGAGAACATCGCGGACAACGACAGGTGACTTGTCAGCAGCCCTGACTGAGACAAAATCCACGCCGCCGCGCGTTTGCACCGTGAAGCCCAGGGAATCGAGGAAGGCGCTCCAGAAGCGTCTGAAATCGCCTCGCTCGGAATCGAATCGAAACGACACCAACCGCTCATCGCTAAGCACGGCAGGATCAACCACGTACGGACCGGTAAGAGCCTGACCATAAACTAGCCCTATGATCTGCGACACCGGTACGGCACGAAAATCAAATTTGGCCTCGTCGGCGGAAGGCACCTTAGATGCGGCTTGAACAGGATAGAAAGGCAGGAGCATGACAGCGCCGACGAATGCGCAAACAACGGATTGACGAAGACGAAGTTTCGCGGAGGCGAAACTGTTTATGCTAATCACATGAAGCCTCATTTAGACGCAGGAATCGGAATGGCAGCGGACCGAGCGATGGCGCCACTGTAAATGGTGACCTTAGCGCCGTCGACCTCGCCGACGGTCAGTGACCCACTACCGTTAAAAGCTCCTGGCGACTCATGACGAAGGCGGCCGGCATCATCAGCCACAACAACCCATGAATGACCTCGGGCGGTATAAGTGCCGACAACACGCCAGCGAGCAGAGAATTGGGGGATACCGACAGTGGGAGAAACACCGACAGTACCGGAAGCAACGGACACGCCAGGAGCGGCAACAGACCCTGCGGCCATATCGGCAACACGTCCATTAGCAAGATCTGGGTTGAAAAAACGCCGGGCAAAGACACCGCTCACAAGCGCCATGCAAACGATTCCGCCGAGGTAGAGCCAGAGAACCTTGCTGCGGAAAATGTTCTGCCGATTGTCTATCGGCTGTTCCAATGCCTTGTCGTGCGAATAGCTCTTGTAGAGAGCGTATATCTGGGGCTTGAAGGAATAGGGCCCGTTGACGGACTGCGGCTTCACGGCACCTGTTACCCTAGACCCACGGAAAAGCCGCACCACGTAGCGATTCAGCCCTACAGCCTTGGGTTTATGCGTAATACTGGACAACTCGATCTTGCCCTTTAAAGGACGCGCCAGAAGTGTCAAGTCGGGATCAATCACCACAAGGTCACAGGTATGCCCAAGCTCGTTGGAAAAGTGCCGGTGCTCACGGAAAAAAAACGCAGCCTCTTTACTTACCTTGTCGCCCTGAGGCCAATAACGCGTGGCCTCGTCGATCACTACAAGATCACCGCCAACGACGGTGCTGCATTCGGGATCGGGAAACGCGCAAGGCTTATCAAGCGACAATTCGCCCGGGAAAAAACCAGATTCCCCAGGAGCGGAACGCGAGCAATTGCGGATGTGACCTATGCAAATGATCTTGTCTTTGTAATAGTGCTGCACTACATAGTCGTAGATGGCCTGGACGTTCAAGCCGTCGATGTTTGTGATGATGAAGCGCCCCGCGGCAACGGCTGGGAGAATGACGTGCTCCATGACACCATAGGTCTTGCCGCTGCCTGGACCGCCTCCGAATGCGTTGATAGGCATAGTCTTATCCTATGAAAGGGATACGCCGGATGATGAACCGCGCCAGCATGGCGGCCAGGATCAGCGAAATTCCCTGGGAAACGGCGAACAGATCGAGGAAGTACCAGACGCCGGAAGGGATGCCGCCAAGCGCACCGGAAACGGCGGAAGATGACGGTAACAGGCCAGAGGACTGGAGGACCGAAACGAAACCGGTCACGACAAAGTAGAGCGCAAAAAACACGCCAAATTTAACAACCACCGACTTGAGTACGAACCCAAGGACGGTGTTTAGTGCGGAGAGCAGTATGCCGTACATATCAGGCTTTCAACACAATGAAGGCCGCGCACAAGGCCCAAACAGCGGCCATGACCGCGAACAAAGCGGAACGGTTTTGCTCAGCAAGATTGCACTGGCTATCCATAATGATGTGCTGCGAAAACACCGTGAATTCGGGTTTCGGACAAACTCCACTGTGCGAGGGAACGACGAAATTTTTAAAGCCCGGCATGAGGTCCATAACGGGTTTCAAGATGTTCTCGGCAGTAGGCGTTTCCTCCATCGCTGGAGCGCCTATGTTCGGATCACTGCCCAGGTTTTGCAGCGGATTGGCCGCAGCTGGATTAGTAGCGGTGCCCGGCTTGACGGCGGGGTCTTGCGTGGTCGCGGTCGGAGAAACGGGCATCGACCATGGCAAGTTCGCAGCTGGCTGGGGCGCTACAAAATCGCTGACTGTCGGGTACGTGTTGGGGTTAGCATTCTTCCAGTTCAGGGCGTCGGCTGACGTTATTGGATCAGCGGGTGAATAAGGTATGCCATCGTACCCTGGGGCAGCGGAAGCCTTTTGCCAAGCCAAGTTAGCGGCAGCAGCGAGCAGTTGAGGATTCAACGGCCTGGCCTTTTCAGTATCAGTAAGCGCGTCAATTGCCTGCTGGGGTGTCTGGTTCAAGGCAGGCGGAATGGTAGGGACCGGATAAGCGTAGGGCTTGCAGACGGAACCCGAATAGTAATTCCCACCAGGACAAGTCGCTGGCGGGGCGCTATTACTGTTCTTTGCAACCGTGACGACGGCGCCACCCTTGTAGCACTGTACGGACTGAGCGCCGACGGAACAGGAAGGGATATCGACGGTGCTAACAGTGTCGTAAAACAACTGTCGAGCAAGAGCAAGGCCGTCGCCACCGTAGACCGTGATTCCACCGGAACCAGTACCGACCCAGAAGGGGATGCCAGTGCCAATGCCAGGGATACCGGACGAACTTGAAGAGGTGGAAACATCAATCGCATTGGGCTTGAACAGCCAAGTAAAAAGACCGTCGAGTCCAACGCTAACACCGTACGTAACAATAGTGCCGACTCCCGCGGCCAGCACAAAGGTCACCCACGCCGGAGCGGTAATAGTGCCAACGGCGACAACAGCGGCAGTGCCGGCGATGGTAGCGACTGTAGTTGATACGGCGCTCAGCGTAGCCCCGAAACGCGGATCATTGGCAGCAAAACCGCGAGAAGCAACCTTCTGTTGAATGAGGCCGGACGTCGATCCCTGCATCCTGCTAACAGGCACGGCAGCGGCAAAACACGACTGGTACACCAGCAACCAGGAAAATATCACCACAAAGAATTTACGCACGATCACCTCAACCAGATTTCAAACCGTTGACAACGGACCACCCGCAGACGATGCCCCAGGCGAAGATAAACAAATACCAAAGATCATTGATCGTCACGGCCGACCCTCCAAATAGGACAAAAAAAAGGGCGCGGCACCATTGCCAACGCCCAGGAGATAACTACAGACGACTGATTACGTCGATTTCAACATGCTCAGGACGATCTTGGCACCCTTGATGGCAAGGTAGACGGTAGCGAGCAACCCCGCGATCGCAAGGACAGCGGTGATGACGGTGCTAAAGTCAATGGCACTGGTCAGGGGCGTGAGGTCGGGGCCAGTCCCAACAGCCATTGCCATAGGAGCGGCCAGGACGACCGAAGCGACAACGACCAGTTTTTTAGTCAGCGAAGAAAATTTCATAAAACAACCTTTCAGGTGAAATGCGGGAACCGCCCCGCCACGTACAACAATCAACCCCGGCGCAAAAACCCCAGGACAGTACCAATGCCGTGTGACACGACATACAAACCAACAACCATCGAAAATGCGAACGCCCAAATTGCTGACGCATAGCCGTAGTCGAAAGGTGCCAAAGCTGCATCAATGGCCGCACCGTGAGCAGGATCAACGAGATACGCCGTCACACGCTGGGGCGCATACGCCTGGTTATTAAGGGCCGGACACACTGAGTCCACAGCCGACGCATTCGCTACAGGAACACAAACCACGACCGATTGAACTGAGCCGATAGACATCAAATTCCTCTGCTATATACCAAGACTCAGTCGCCTATTTCCACCAAGTCGAGCGTATGTTCCACCGGCACTACCTTGATGATCTCGCCGGTCTGTTTGTCTTTTGTTTCGTACGCCTTGCGCTGAAAGCCACCCAAAACGCAGGAGCAAGTAATTTCCTCACCCTTGTCGCCCAAACGCGCCTTACTGCGCACCTCCACCAGTTGTGGACGGGAATATGCGTCCGCCGCTGGAGTCATCACTTGGGTGTAGCGCTTCCCTTCGTACGTCTTCGAGCCTTCAATCCGGCCAGCAACCACAACATGCATTGCCTTCGCAGACATATGGCTTTTCTTGTCTTCCATCTTCATTACATTCGCTTCTGCCACAGCAATTCCTTTCACGCCGCACGGCGCATTGTTTCCCGGCTAACCTAGTACTTGTCGCGATTACGCGCCGGTAGAGAACGCAATCACTTGTCCGTTGAAAAGCTTCGCGATTTCGCTCAACCCAACATGTCTTATTTCCTATGCAGCCATCGCGTACCAGTCTGGAACTTCGAGCGCGACAGGTTTAATGACCTTATAGCGTGCCGGCAACGTTCGGAAATCTCGCTTCTCCATAATCGATACGCCGAGCACCTCGCGAACTTCAGTAGCGTAACGGTACAAAGTGGCACGCGAACAGAAGTTATCCCCCAGAAGATCCACGCCCTTCTCCCAGGCCACGAACGCCAAGCGCACCTTACGACTAAGCCTATCGAGCGGATAACCATCCTCGTACTGCTGCGGATGCAGCAGTGGCCCTTCCACCTTTTCATCAAACAGCTTTATCAATTTTCCCATCGTGATCTCTCCAAGTCCTCGCAGTCCATTCTCTTCCAGCAGCTTGCGCCCAAGTTCAATCTCAAGCCTCACGAGTCCCACATCATTACAAAACTGGTACACGCGCTCATGTTCCGATGTCCAGAGCTTCGACTTTACGTGCGCCTTCATTTCATCGGCTTTCAGGTACGCTTTCACCATTTTGCGTCCACCCTTTTTGCCCCAATTGATGGTTGTCGCTCCGGCGCGCGAGCGCTTGACATTCGAGAGCGACTGAGTACCAAGATAATTCATGAACTCCATGCCTTCTTTGCGACCACCAGTCGCATAATTTCGCGTGACGTGAAGCATCGAAACCGTCGCCCCCGGATACAATCTGGACGAAGCGCCAAGTTGAGAACGTTTATCGGCCTCGATCCACCTGGCTGGAGCGGCGCTATACATTGGCAATCCATGCGGGGCAAGCACCCGCCTGTTGATGATGTCAATAGTCTGTTCAAAGCTGTGATTGAACAGGTTGTCCGGCCTGCAAAGGCGACCAGGATTACCACGAACCTCGACTGTGTTCCCAAAAGCGCGGAGCGACACGCTAGTGTCGAAACTTCCCTCGTGCCGGTCAAAGGTACCTACCGTCCATTCATGCTGATACTCCTTGTTCTCGCGGGTCAGATAGCCGCCGCATACAGGCTTGAGAGGTTCACCCTCCAAATGGTTCTGCAATACGTTAATCCAGTCGATGAACGTAGACATTTCAGCGCGAAGGGCGCGCAGCAGAAGCGTTGCGCCCGGTAGGAGCCTGTGAAATCTCAAAATGAGAAAAAAGCCGGGTATTACAGGATTCCCGGCTTTCAACCCCTAACCCCAAACCCTGCTGGCCCAAGGACCAGCCAGCCACAGCCACGGCAACTGCCGAACCCTGGCCCGCTGGCGTCTCAAACACGGCTGTCCTCGCTTCGCTGCGGGCAGGCGTGTTTGAGACGCCAGCGGCACGGCTGCGAACGAGCTGACCGATACTTGGGCCAGTTGGACAGCCGAGTTCCGTACCTGGAGCAGCAGCGTCGAGCACACGAAACGCAGCATCCAGGTCTAATTGCGGGACTCGCTGACGATTCGGGTAGTAAATATGAAGGCGCAAATGGCTATGAGGCAGATTGCCAGCGCAAACAGACATTTTGTCCCTTGCAACCGATAGGCATGCGAGGAAATCAGGGATGGAACCGTGAACGAGAACACCAGCAGTACAAAGGATTCTGTAGTTAATCATCGAAGATGGGTGGCCTTGAGAATGGTTTGATACACACCAGACCACTGCGGATCGTTACGCATGGCGTGACGATCAGGATGGCCCCACCAATCAAGGCGACTAGCAGTATCCACGGCCGCATAGGCAGCAATCCTCGCCAGTGCATCGACGTGTAAGAGTTGGACTGACTGGCCAGGGGAAGAGAACATCAAGACTTGTCCTCTAGAGTCGTTTGGATCGCGGATTGCACCACAACACGCGTATAGGCTTGGTGAAGCGGACGAACGATAACGCCCGAACTGGAGTTGGCATATTGCTGAATCGCTCGCACAACTTCAAGTTCCTCACGGAAACCGGGAAGGCTTTGGGCCATCCATTCCAGCCGTTCAGCTAAGGTTTTCGGGTAGTTCATGCGAACTCTTGAGCTATGCAACGGTTTTGCAGCAGTGCAACATTGATGAGACTATATTTCCCGATTGATACACACGGGACCAGTCCTTTGTTACACCAGCCAGTGATGACGCCCACCGGAAGACCACACATCTCTGCAAAACGCTCACGTGTCACTAGCGGCGGAACCGCACCAGACGACAAAGGCATGACAGTAGGCTTAGCATCGCTCATAATTGGATTCAAGTTGCAGTAATTAGACCATTTTTCCCGAAACCGGAAAGGGCTTCCGATTTACGGAATATAACGTAACAACGATGGATTGTCAAACAATGGAAAGAATTTCTGATCGGATACGCACGATCATCGAGCACAAGCTTGATGGAAAGAAGCGTACGCAGACTCTTGAGGCCTATACCGGCATCGCGGGGGAGACGTGGAGAAAATTGCTTAGCGGAAAGCAAAATGGTACTTTGCTCATGCTTGAGGCGGTTTGCAAACAATGGCCTGAGTACGCATTTTGGCTAACCACTGGAATACCAGATGAAAAATTAGGGCACCGACAACCGAAAACGGATTTTTCCAAACACGGACAAATGGCAGAATCCCCAATTTCTTCGAGGCTGTTTAACGAACTTATAAAGATTTCCGATGATGCGGCAACGGGCAAACTGGCAACACTTGACGAGCTGAAAACGCTTACCGAGCTTGACATGATTGTTACGGACGAAGAGAGGCCGCGTGCACCGATAAGCAAGATCGAAGTCCTTGAAAAAATTCGTTGGGTAGAGATATTTCTCGACAATTACATAGTCGAGCTGGGAATCGATGATGCAATAAGCACGTACAACATGATGAGGGGAATAACAAAAGGAATAGAGAGAGCTGCGTCGGAAATCGGCGAAGCGAATGTAGTTAATACAATTCTGGGTAAGTTTATCGCGACTAAAATTCAACTTGAGAAAAAGCGTGACTTGATAATTGAGATGAAACAAGAGAGAGTAATATAAACATGAAAAATTCAATCGAACTAGTCAATCCAACCGGGCAGGAACTGAATGAAGACGAAATCATTTTGCCACTGTGCATAGCTGAACGCTATAACGTCATTGGCGGAAAATTTTACGACAAGAAAACCAATGTGCTCGCATTTGAAATCATTGGAAACAAAATCATGCAAAACAATGACGATCAAGGCAGTTAAGACCGGCTGGCAGGTCAACATTCAACCAGGCGGGAGAAGTGGAAAGCGCGTCAAAAAGACCTTTACCACGAAAGCCGAGGCGCTTGCATGGGAGCGGCATGTTCAAGCTAAAGTAATGCAAGCGCCCGAATGGACACCACCGAAAAAGGATGCTCGTAAACTCTCTGACCTAGTTGATATCTGGTTTCGCCACCACGGTTCAGGTCTGAGTGCCGGTAAGGGTACAAACAGTCGTTTATTGGCGCTATGCGAGGCCATGGGAAACCCACGCTGCGATCTGTTCACCGCTGATCAATTTGCGGAATATCGAGCTTTGCGTATGGAGGCGGGGATCTCAGCGAACAACATGAACAGAGAGCAAGCTTACCTTCGTGCAGTGTTCAATGAACTCATTCGCCTAGGTCACTGGAAAAAGGAAAATCCGCTGAAAAGACTACGGGCTTTCAAAATTCAAGAGCGCGAACTTTCGTATCTAACTCCACCGCAGATTGTTCTGCTGCTGGACGAACTGTACAAAGCACAAAATCCCCACGTCGCGTTGGTCGCAACAGTGTGTCTCGCGACTGGAGCCCGATGGGGTGAGGTAGAAAGCTTGCGGACATCGCAGGCACGAAACGGGGTCATCCAGTTCGTTCAAACCAAATCCAGTAAAGCACGCGCAGTCCCAATCACAAAGGAGCTGGAAGAAGCTTTAGAAAATCACCAACGCACACATAGCGACGATGACCGATTTTTCTCAACCTGCTACGCAGCATTTCGGGACGGCATAAAACGCTCAAAGATTAAGCTGCCTGCCGGTCAAATGACCCATATCCTGAGACATACATTTGCAAGCCATTTTATGATGAATGGGGGCAACATTTTGGCGCTCAAAAATGTTCTAGGCCATCAAAGCCTGACCATGACAATGCGTTACGCCCACCTCTCGCCTGAGCATCTTCAAGAGACACGTCAGTTGAACCCTATAGCGGCGTTAAATTTGCGTTGTACTTTGGTTGACCCTTTGCTAGAAGCAGCATAAAAAAAGGGGCTGCAAAAATTTGCAACCCCTTGTTTTTACTACTAAATAAAGGTAGGCCCGGACGGACTTGAACCGTCGACCAAAGGATTATGAGTCCTCTGCTCTAACCAACTGAGCTACAGGCCCAAAATTTGTACTGAATAACTGTCGTGCTTGGAATACAGCCCCGGCATCGGTGCGGCAGGGAGCCCGCCATCACCAACTCCTCCCGTCACAAAGTGGCGTGAGGATATGGCTTTTCGTATCAGCCCGTCAAGGCTTAATTACCTTCCAGGAAGCTCTTGAGCTTGTCGGAGCGCGATGGGTGGCGCAGCTTGCGCAGTGCCTTCGCTTCGATCTGGCGAATCCGCTCGCGCGTGACGTCGAATTGCTTGCCCACTTCTTCCAGGGTGTGGTCGGTCGACATCTCGATGCCGAAACGCATGCGCAGCACCTTCGCTTCGCGCGGCGTCAGGGAGTCCAGCACATCCTTGACCACCCCGCGCATCGAAGCATGCAAGGCCGCGTCCGATGGCGCCAGGGTATTGTTGTCTTCGATGAAGTCGCCCAGGTGCGAATCGTCATCGTCGCCAATTGGCGTTTCCATCGAGATCGGCTCTTTCGCGATCTTCATGATCTTGCGGATCTTGTCTTCCGGCATTTCCATCTTGATCGCCAGGGTCGCCGGATCGGGTTCGGCGCCGGTTTCCTGCAAGATCTGGCGCGAGATGCGGTTCATCTTGTTGATCGTTTCGATCATGTGCACCGGGATGCGGATCGTGCGCGCCTGGTCGGCGATCGAGCGCGTGATGGCCTGGCGGATCCACCATGTCGCATAGGTGGAGAATTTATAGCCGCGACGGTATTCGAACTTGTCCACGGCCTTCATCAGGCCGATATTGCCTTCCTGGATCAGGTCGAGGAATTGCAGGCCGCGGTTGGTGTACTTCTTCGCGATCGAAATTACCAGACGCAAGTTAGCCTCGGTCATTTCACGCTTGGCCTTGCGCGCCTTCATTTCACCGGCCGCCATCTGGCGGTTAATGTTGCGCAAGTCAGGCAGCGGCAGCACCACGCGCGCCTGCAGGTCGATCAGGCGCTGCTGCAGTTCCTTGATCGTCGGAATATTGCGTCCGAGGATGGCCGAGTAGGCGTGGCCGGCGCCCACTTCGCCATCGACCCAGTCCAGGTTCGTTTCATTGCCCGGAAATACCTTGATGAAGTGGGCGCGCGGCATGCCGCACTTGTTCACCGCCACATCGAGGATTTGCTTCTCGATATGGCGCACTTCATCGACTTGCCCGCGCAGGGTGTCGCACAGCTTTTCCACCACCTTGGCGGTGAAGCGGATCCCGAGCAGCTCGTTGGAAATCGATTCCTGCGCCTTGACGTAGGCTTTCGAGTTGTAGCCATCTTTCTCGAAGGCCTTGCGCATCTTGTCGAACTGCACCGAGATGATGTCGAATTTTTCCAGCGCCTGGTTTTTCAGCGCTTCGAGCTGTTCGGCCGAGAAACCTGCGGCGCCGGAAGCGTTGTTCTCTTCTTCCTCTTCCTCTTCTTCCTCGTCGGCTTCTTCTTCGTCTTCATCCTCGTCGGTGGCGACCGGGGCCACGACCGGCTCGAGCGGCTCGTCCGGGTCGACCATGCCGTCGACGATCTCGTCGATCTTGATTTCGTCGTTCTGGATGCGGATCGCGGCGGAAATGATTTCGGCGATCGTCACCGGGCAGGCGGAAATAGCCTGGATCATGTCCTTGAGGCCATCTTCGATGCGCTTGGCAATCTCGATCTCGCCTTCGCGCGTGAGCAGCTCGACCGAGCCCATTTCGCGCATATACATGCGCACCGGGTCGGTGGTGCGGCCGAAGTCGGAATCGACCGTCGACAGCGCCGCCTCGGCTGCGGCCTCGGCTTCATCATCGCTGGTGACGGTGGCCACATTGTCGGACAGCAGCAAGGTTTCGGCATCGGGCGCGTGCTCATAGACCGCAATCCCCATGTCGTTGAAGGTGCCGATGATGCCTTCGATCGCTTCCGGATCGACGATGTTTTCGGGCAGGTGATCGTTGATTTCGGCGTAGGTGAGGAAACCGCGTTCCTTGCCGAACTTGATCAGGGTTTTCAGTTTCTGGCGCCGGCGTTCGAGCTCTTCCTCGGTCGCTTCGGTGTCCGACGAGAAGGCGTCTTTCAGCAGCGCCTTTTCCTTGGCCTTGCGGTCCTTGGCCTTGGCCTTGTCGACCGCTTTCAGCTCGGCCCGCTCGACCGCGTTGAGGGCGGCTACTTCATCGTTCTCGGGCTGGAATTCCTTCGGCTTGCGCCCGCGCCTGCCCGGTACCTTGACTGAGGGCAGCACGTAACCGGACGTGTCGATCGCGGCCAGCGCGGCGGCATCGGTGGTCTGGCTGACGACAGGCGTGGCGCTCGCGCTGGTACTGGCGCTGCGCGTTTCGGCCTTGTCTTGCGCTTTATCCGCCTTGGCGGACATTCTCGTTGGCTTATCAGCCGCTTTGGTTTCAGGTTTCTTGATTGGCACAGGCGCTTTCGATGTCACAACGACTAGCTTTATGGTGGATTAAGATAAAGTTTGTTGCCGGCCTTTTCGGCCCTACGTCCCCGGACCGGCCTTCGCAGGCCCCTCCGGCATTGCTGCACTCATAACACCTTTACATCACCTTACGGGCACGACCCGCGCGATTTCGGCAGTAGTCTACTGCATACAACGGCGGTTGGAGGCGCGAGCCGTGTGTGGCTGAAAAGCAAACCGATGTTTGCCACCGACAGCGCAACGCCGTCGCAACCAAAGCTGGCCCTGGCCGCCGACGCCCACCCTCTTTGCGCCGATCAAGAGCCTAACTCACTGAAAGAAATACAACTGACGGACAACGAAAAAATTTCTGCGAACACAACACTTATCGTTTTATTATAGCACGCAGTCCGTCTTTTTCCAGTGCCAAACGCCCCCTGTGCGGGCCTCCGATTTCATGCTTTGCGCGGGGTCTAACTCGGCCCCCCTTCATCCTCCAGCCGCTTCTGCTCGGCCATGATTTCGCGGTAGCGCACACCCACCTGATCTGAGGTCAGGCCGGCGGAAAACAACTGGGTCAGCTCCTGTTTAAGCGCTGCAAGTTTGATCTGCCTCACAGCCCCGACCAGCCACAATTTCACGCTGTCGATATCCGATTCCGGCTCCGAGGCAATTTCGGCGATCAAGCCGTCGTATTCGTTGCTGGTATCCTTCAAATGCTGGGACAAGGCCGCGAAGCCGCCGTTCGGCCCCAAGGCTTGGCCGCAGGCGACCAGGTACAGCAGGCGCTCGGCCGCGTCCGGGCCAAAATGGTTGAACGCGGCCAGCGCCGCCTCGTCCAGCTCCAGGCTGAGCGGCGGATGGGCCACCAGATGGCGCAAAATCTGCAATTCCAGCCCCACCGGTTCCGGCCGGCCCTGGCGCGGCGGCGCGCGGCGCGCCACCGAGACCGGCTTGGACAACTCGAACAGGGCCTCGATTTCGGCCGGGCTCGACTCGGTCATGCTGGCCAGGCCGCGCACGATCTGCAGGCGCAGCGAGCTGGGCGACATCGATTGCAGCAGCGGCTTGGCGTCGAACTGGACATGGGCGCGCCCTTCCGACGTGGAAAGATCGTGCTCGCCCGACACTTCGCGCAGCAAAAATTGCGACAGCGGCATCGCTTCGTGAATTTCTTGCTCGAATACATCGGTGCCGAATTCGCGCACAAAACTGTCCGGATCGTGCTCGGACGGCAAAAACAAGAATTTGATGATCTTGTTGTCGCTCACCTGCGGCAGGCAGGCTTCGAGCGCGCGGCGGGCGGCGCGGCGGCCAGCCTTGTCGCCATCGAAACTGAAAATCACGCTGTCGGTCTGGCGCAGCAACTTTTGCACGTGGGTACTGGTACACGCCGTGCCCAAGGTGGCCACCGCTTGCGGAAAGCCGAGCTGGGCCAGCGCGACCACATCCATATAGCCTTCCGTCACCAGCACGTAGCCAGCGTCGCGGATGGCCTGGCGCGCTTCGTACAGGCCGTACAGTTCCAGGCCCTTCTGGAACAGCGGGGTTTCCGGCGAGTTCAGGTATTTCGGTTCGCCCTGGTCCAGCACCCGCCCGCCGAAGCCGATTACCTGGCCCTTGGTATTGCGGATCGGGAACATGATGCGCTCGCGAAAGCGGTCATAACGCTTCTTGTTGCCGCCATCCTCGTCGACCTTGTCGATCACCAAGCCGGACTCGACCAGCGCCAGCACCTCGTAATCGGGGAACACGGTACGCAGGTTATCCCAGCCGGACGGGGCGTAGCCCATGCCGAAGCGGGCCGCCACTTCGCCGGTGAGGCCGCGGTTTTTCAGGTAGGCGATGGCATTCGTGGCGCCGCGTAACTGGCCCCGATAGTAATCGCAGGCCTGGGTCATGGCCTCGGTCAGGGCCAGCGCCTGGGCCTGGTTGGCCGCGCGTTGCAGTGGAGGAATTTTGTCATCCGCGTCGGGCACGACCATGCCGACACCCTGGGCCAGATCCTTGACGGCATCGATAAAGCCCATGCCCGAATACTCGATCAGGAAACCGACCGCGTTGCCATGCGCGCTGCAACCGAAGCAATGGTAAAACTGCTTGGTCGGGCTGACGGTAAAACTGGGGGATTTTTCGCTGTGGAACGGGCACAGGCCCATGAAATTGGCCCCGCCCTTCTTCAGCTGGACGTAGCGGCCGACCACATCGACGATGTCGATACGGTTGAGCAAATCGGTAAGGAAGGATTGTGGAATCACGTGCGATGAACAGTCTTTGTGTCAGGTCAGACTATACCGCCGCGCCCGCCGCAGATTTGATCTGCGACAAGACGCGGGCTTGCCGGCTTGCCGTGCCGGGGCGGCTTGCGCGAAAACGTTCCGCGCAACACGCCATACGACGATCAGGCCGGCGCGAGCGCCTTCTTGATCAAGCCCGACACGATGCCCATGTCGGTGCCTTTTGGCAATTTTGCCTTGAGCAAGCCCATGACCTTGCCCATGTCCTGCGCACCGGCAGCGCCGGACGCGCTCACGGCGGCGGCCACTTCGGCGGCGATCTCTTCTTCCGACAGGCCGGCCGGCATGTAGGCGGCGAGGATGACCAGTTCGGCCTTTTCGATATCGGCCAGGTCCTGGCGATTGCCATCTTCAAACTGGCTGATCGAATCCTTGCGCTGCTTGATCATTTTTTCGATGATCGTCTGGGTTTGTTCATCGTCGAGCTCGATGCGCTCGTCGACTTCGCGGCGCTTGATCTCGGCCAGGATCAGGCGGATCGTCAGCAGCTTGGCCGCTTCTTTCGCGCGCATCGCCGCT
The DNA here is from genome assembly GCF_011682155.1 of Massilia sp. CCM 8734. NCBI lineage: Bacteria > Pseudomonadati > Pseudomonadota > Betaproteobacteria > Burkholderiales > Oxalobacteraceae > Massilia > Massilia sp. CCM 8734. The sequence goes on along the minus strand of NZ_WHJI01000011.1, from coordinate 49,469 downwards.
TTCATATCGTCGGTAATTTGTTCTTTCAAGCCCATGGCAATCCTCGTCTAAATAATGAATAAATATCAGGTAACACACAGCAAAAACCAAATAGCAAAACCCGCTGCGGTAAACCGGAGCGGGTCTGCGACTACAGTAAAAACAATGACCCGGACAGGCTGTTGGCCGTCACCGGATCAGGTTCGACTGGACAGTCTTAGAATAATTTCTTAGGCAGTTGCTGGCTGCGAATGCGCTTGTAGTGGCGCTTAACGGCAGCTGCCAGCTTGCGCTTGCGCTCAGCCGTTGGCTTTTCGTAGAACTCGCGTGCGCGCAGTTCGGTCAGCAGACCCGTTTTTTCGATGGTGCGTTTGAAGCGACGCATTGCGACTTCGAACGGCTCGTTTTCTTTAAGGCGAATAGTGGTCATGTAAAAATCAAACCGTTAGATTTAGGGAAGAACGAGATAATAGCACCGTTTCCCTCGCTGTGGAAGCTTTTCGCTTTTCCCCTGTTCCTTTTGCTGTTTCACAACACCGTCACGGAACCGCTCACACCGCCTGCCCGGCCGCCACCCCCGAGGCCCACGCCCACTGGAAGTTATAGCCGCCCAGCCAACCGGTCACATCGACCGCTTCGCCGATGAAATACAAACCCGGCACCTTGTTGGCCATCATCGATTGCTGCGACAGCTCGCGCGTATCGATGCCGCCCAGGGTCACCTCGGCCTTGCGGTAGCCTTCCGAGCCGGTCGGCACGATGGCCCAGCGGTTGATGGCGTCGCCCAGCTTGCGCAGCTTAGCGTCGGGCAAGTCGGCCAGGCGCGCGTCGGGTGTCAGGCCGGCCACCGCGATCAAGACCTCGGCCAGGCGCACCGGCAGCCACTGCGAGACCACGTTGCCCAGTTGCTTCTTGAGCGTGCTCTTGCCGTCGATCAGCTCCTGCGCCACATCCATCTCGGGCAGCAGGTTGACGATGATCGGCGTACCCGGCCGCCAGTAGCTGGAAATTTGCAGGATGGCCGGACCCGACAGGCCGCGGTGGGTGAACAGCAAATCCTCGCGAAAATGGCCGCGCTTGTTGCCCTTGCCCTTGTTCGAGCCCGTTTCCACCTCGACTTCGAGGGCGATGCCGGCCAGCGGCACGAAGGCTTCCCAGCTGGGGCCGTCGAAAGTGAGCGGCACCAGGCCCGGGCGCGGCTCGACCATGTTCAGGTCGAACTGGGCCGCGATGCGGTACCCGAAATCGGTCGCGCCGATTTTCGGGATCGACAAGCCGCCGGTGGCAATGACGACGCTGTCGGCCAGGATCTCGCCGCTGTCGGTAAGGATGAAAAAGCCCTCGGGGTTTTTTTCCAGCGACTCCACTTTGGACGGCATGCGCCAAGTCACATCCCCGCTGGCGCACTCGGCCTTGAGCATCTGGATAATCTGCTCGGCCGACTCATTACAAAACAGCTGGCCGCGATGTTTCTCGTGATAGCCGATGCGGTGTTTCTTAACGAGGGTCAGAAAATCCTGCGGGGTATACCGAGACAAAGCGCTCTTGCAGAAATGCGGGTTATCCGACAAAAAATTCTGCGGCGTCGCATTCATATTAGTGAAGTTACAACGCCCACCACCCGAAATCCTGATCTTCTCTGCAAGTTTCTCCGCATGATCGATCAACACCACCCGTTTGCCGCGCTGGGCGGCGACGGCCGCGCACATCATCCCGGCCGCGCCCGCGCCGATCACTGCTACATCAAATTGTTTTGCCATGGCGTATGCCGGTTTCCGCTAATCACTAAAACCGTGATTGTAAACCGCGCAGGCCCGCCAGGTCCCCGAACCACCGGTAGAAAGTCCTACAACCGGGGTCAGAGCTTTAACTTGCAACACTTTTGTTGCAAGTTAAAGCTCTGACCCCGGTTGTAGGAGTTTGAAGCTGGGGGCAGAGTGAAACTCTGCACAGCGTAGGAAAAGTCAGGCCGGTCGGGCGCGTGCCTGGAGTTGCTCGACGGCGATGTCGGCGCAGCGCACCACGTCGCCAATCACGATGATGCTGGGACTGCCGAGGCCGGACACGGCCAAATCGTCCGCCAAATCCGCCAGGGTCGTCAGCAGTTGCGTCTGCCCCGCCCCGGTCGCCGACTGGATCACGGCCACCGGCGTGCTGCCGGCCTTGCCGCCCGCCAGCAGTGCCGCCTGGATCTGCCTGCAACGCGCCACGCCCATGTAGATCACCAGGGTCAACCCGGTCTGCGCCAGCAAGGCCCAGTCGGGCGTGCGGGCGCTGCCCGCCTCGTCGCCACGCTCGTGGCCGGTCACGAAAATCGCGCCCGAGCTCCAGTCGCGGTGCGTCAACGGTACGCCGATCGATGAGGGCGCCGCCAACCCGCTGCTGATGCCGTTGATGACCTCGACCTCGATGCCTTCGGCCGTCAGGTGCGCGCGCTCTTCGCCGCCACGCCCAAAAATGAAGGGGTCGCCGCCCTTGAGCCGCACCACTTGCCGTCCGGCCCGCGCTTCGGCCACCATCAGCCGTTCGATGAATTCCTGCGAGGTCGAGCGGCAGCCGCCGCGCTTGCCCACCGGTACGATGCGCGCCGAGGGCGCGGCGTGCGCCAGGATCGCCAGGTTGACCAGGTCGTCCACCAGCAGCACGTCGGCCGCGCCGATCGCTTTCACCGCCTTCAAGGTCAGCAGCTCCGGATCGCCCGGACCAGCCCCGACCAGATAAACCTTACCTTTGTTCTCCATGATGCGCACCCGTGTTTGCTTGTATTGACTTCGAAACTAGCAAGCACTGTGCCACTTGCTCGGTGATCGAGGCGGGCACGGGCACGCTGCTCTCCAGCGCGCGGGCGGTCCAAGCCGCCGTGGTGGCCGCATCGCGCTCGGCCGGGGCCTCGGCCACGTCATCGCTTGGTGCATCGCGCTGCACCAGGATGGTGCGCTGGGCGCCATGGAACCAGTCGATCTGCTGCGCCCGGTTGGCGTTGGCCACGGTTTCGCCTTCGGTGCCGCGCATCAGGAAAGCGTCACCCCGCCCTTCGCGCGCAATGGTCGTGAAGTATTCACCCAGCATCTCCAGGTATTCCGGATGCGTGTACGAAACCAGCCGCAAGGCCGGCCCGGCGAATGGCTGCAAGATCTTGACCAGGGTATGCGTCGAGTTGCGCACGCCCAGGATGCGGCGCAGCGACAGCAATTGCGCCATCTTCGGGGCCAGCGTCTCGATCGGCATGAAAGCCGGCTTGCCCGCCGCGAACGAGGCCTGCACGTCGCCTGCCGAACCGGCCGCCTCAAATCCCATCTCACGAAGAATTTCAAAGCTTGTCACCCTGCCCGGATCGCTGCTCACGCCATGCATCAGCACCGGCACGCCTTCGCGCGCCAGCAGCAGCGCCAGCAGCGGGGTCAGGTTGGCCATCTTGCGCGAACCGTTGTAGGTAGGAATGAGCACCGGCGCGTACGCACCGGCCGGCGCCACCAGCGCCTCGAACGAGGCCTCGGCCGCGTCCAGGAAACCGGCGATCTCGTCCACCGACTCGCCCTTGATGCGCATCGCCAGCAAAATGCCGCCCAGTTCCAGGTCGGACACCCTGCCATCGAGCATCGCGCCGTACAGCGCCTGCGCGTTTTCGCGCGTCATGCTGCGCGCCCCTTTTTTGCCGCGCCCGATTTCTTTGATGAAAGTGGCGGCCAGGAATGGTTCGGTTGTTTTGTTCATGGGGTTCAGCTTAACACTGCATTCATAAAAATTTATTTGGCATAAAGTGAATCCGGCGACGAAGCCGCCGCGTATATCTGCATGCACATCAGTGTAAAAACCTATAACGAGGAGAGCAACATGAATCAGATGAGATTACGGGCGACCATCGGCGCGGTACTGGCAGGCAACCTGCTGGCCTGCGCATTCGCGCCGTCGGCATTCGCATCGAGCCACCGGGAAGCGCCTTTCATCACGCGCAATCCGAAGATCGATGCCACCGACTTTTACATGTTCCGCAGTTACCAGGCCGGCCGCAGCGATTTTACAACGCTGATTGCCAATTATGTGCCGCTGCAGGATGCCTACGGCGGCCCGAATTACTTCATGATGGACCCGGACGCGCTCTACGAAATCCATGTCGATAATAACGGCGACGCCAGGGAAGACATCACCTTCCAGTTCCGCTTCAAGAATACCAATAAAGATACGCAACTGACCGTGGGCGGTAAAAAAGTCTCGATTCCGCTGGTGATCAACGGCGGCCCGATCGCCGACGCCAACGCCGCCGGCGCCAATGTGCGCGAAACCTTCACCGTCACCGTAGTGCGCGGCGACCGTCGCAGCGGCGCCCGCGCCGTCGTCGCCAACGCCGACGGCGGCGGCACCACCTTCGACAAGCCGCTCGACAACATCGGCAACAAATCGATTCCCAACTACGACGCCTACGCCGCCCGCCACCTGTACAACGTCACCATCCCCGGCTGCACGGCGCCAGGCAAGCTGTTCGTCGGCCAGCGCAAGGACCCGTTCGTCGTCAACCTCGGCGAAACGTTCGACCTGATCAACATCAAGGCCCCGGCCGTCGAGTTCAGCGCCAACGCCGAAAAAGGCGCGAAGGATGACCTGGCCAACAAGAACGTGACCACCCTGAGCATGGAAGTGCCGACCTCGTGCCTGCTCAACGCCACCGCCGGCGACCCGGTCATCGGCGGCTGGACCACGGCCAGCCTGCGCCAGGGCCGCCTGATCAACCCCACGCCAAAATCGGACGCCGACGTCTCGAAAGAAGGCGGCGCCTGGGTCCAGGTATCGCGCCTGGGCATGCCGCTGGTCAATGAAGTCGTCATCGGCCTGAAAGACAAGGACCGTTTCAACCACAGCAAGCCAGCGGCCGACGGCCAGTTCGCCGACTACGTCACCAACCCGACCCTGCCCGCCCTGGTCGAGATTTTGTACGGCAGCGCCGGCGCCAAGGCCCCGACCAACTTCCCTCGCAACGACCTGGTGGCCACCTTCCTGACCGGGATCAAGGGCGTGAACCAGCCGAAGACCATCACCGCGTCCGAGATGCTGCGCTTGAATACCTCGATCGCAGCAACCGCGCCGGGCGCGCAAAAACGCCTCGGCGTGATTGAAGGCGACAACGCCGGCTTCCCGAACGGGCGCCGTCCGGGCGACGACGTGGTCGACGTTGCGCTGCGCGTCGTCATGGGCAAGCTGTGCACCATCAACATCGGCTGCGCACCGGCCGACGCTCCGGCCGGCGCGCTGCGCTTTACCGATGGCGCCTTCCTCGACGAGACGATGGTGGGCACCGCCTTCCCGTACCTCAAATCGCCAATCCCTGGTTCGCCACAGAAGTAATCACCACATCAGGAGAGCACCATGAAAAAACTCAGTCTGATCTGCGCCATGCTGTTGCTGGCCGCCTGTGGCAGCGACACGCAAACCTCGTCGCCGCCGGACGTGCCGACGCCGCCGCCGACGCCAAGCGGCCCTGTCGCCGACGCCTTTTTCACCACGGTGAAGACGACCGTGGCGGCGATGCCGGACGACAGCGAAGCGGTCGCCATCGACGCCACCGCCAGCACCGCGCCGGAAGACACGGAACCGTCGCCCTTGTAAGCACCCGCAGTCCCACCGGCCGGGAAGCCGCTTCCCGGCCGGCGTTCGTACCCCCAAAAAACAGAAAAGTCTCACGCACCGGGAACGCACCATGCCAACACGATTCGCACGCCTTACCGCGCCCGCGCTGCTGGCGTACGCGCTCCTGGCGCCGATGGCGCAAGGCGCGCCGCACATTCCGGCCAGCGGCGGCGCCGTGGTCGAACGCCTGCCGCGCCGCGCCGACCCGGTCCAGCGCGAACTGGCGAGCTTGCGCGCGCAACTGGCCGCCAGCCCGAGCGACCTGGCGCTGGCCACCCGCACCGCGCAGCGCTACATCGCGGTAGCGCGCCAGGAAACCGATCCGCGCTACTTCGGCTACGCCCAGGCCGCGCTGGCGCCGTGGTGGTCGATGGCGGCGCCCCCGCCCGAGGTGCGCCTGCTGCGCGCCATCCTGCTGCAAAGCACCCACCACTTCGCCGAAGCGCTGCGCGACCTGGACGCCATCGTCGCCGCCGACCCGGCCAATCCGCAAGCCTGGCTCACGCGCGCCATCGTGCAGACCGTGCGCGGCGACTACCAGGCCGCCACCGCGAGCTGCGCGCGCCTGTCGTCGCTGTCGACCGAACTGGTGACGATTACCTGCGTGGCGAATGTGGGCGCCATGACCGGACGTTCAGCCAAAAGCGAAGCGCTGCTCGAGATGACCCTGCGCCGCAACCAGGAAGCCGACGCCGGCATGCAGGTCTGGGTCCTGACCCTGCTCGGCGAAATGGCGCAGCGGCGCGGCGACGCCAGGGCCGCCGAAGAACGCTTCAGGCGCGCGCTGGCGCTGGACGCGCGCGACAGCTACCTGCTCGGCGCCTACGCCGACTTTTTGCTGGACCAGCGGCGCGCGCCCGAGGTCATTGCCCTCGTCAAGGACCACACCCGCATCGACGCCCTGCTGCTGCGCCATGCGCTGGCCCTGCGCCAGGGTGGCGCCGCCGGCACCGGCGACGCGTTGCGCAATGCCGACGCCGAACTGAAGGCACGTTTTGAGGCCGCCATGCGGCGCGGTGACACCGTCCACCAGCGCGAACAGGCGCGCTACGAACTGCACATCCGCGCTAACGCCAACAACGCACTGGCGCTGGCTCAGCAAAACTGGGCGGTGCAAAAGGAATCGGCCGACATGATCATTCTGCTCGAAGCGGCCGCCAAAGCGGGCGACAAGGCCGCCGCCGCACCGGTCATCGACTGGGTCGCCAGACATGCGCTGGAAGACGTGGCCGTGGCGCGCCTGGTCAAGCAGATCAGGGCGGGCGCGTGATGGGGCACGGCTTCCTGGCCCTCCTGACGCTGGCCCTGGCCCTGGTGGCCGCGCCGGCGCGCGCCCACAAGCCCAGCGACAGCTACCTGACCCTCAAGGTCGGCGGTCACCAGATCAGCGGCCAATGGGACATCGCCCTGCGCGACCTGGATTTTGCTTTGAATCTCGACCAGAACGGCGACGGCGCGCTGACCTGGGATGAAATCCGCAGCCAGCACGACACCATCGCCAACTACGCGCTGGCGCGCCTGGCGCTCACCAGCGGCGACGCCCCCTGCCCCATCGTCGCCGGCGAGCAGTTGATCGACAATCACACCGACGGCGCCTACACGGTGCTGCGTTTTCGCGCCACCTGCCCCGCCGCCGGCGCGGCCCTGGGCGTTAGCTACCGCCTGTTTGCCGACCTCGATCCGCAGCACAAGGGCCTGGTCAAGCTGGAACATGACGGCGCCACATCGACGGCCATCTTCAGCCCGGAGGCGGCGCGCCAGGACCTGCCGCTGCGCGCAGCGGGCAAGTTCGCCCAGTTCGCCGACTACGTCAAGCACGGCGTCTGGCATATCTGGATCGGCTTCGACCACATCCTGTTCCTGCTCTCGCTGCTGCTGCCGGCGGTGATCGCGCCGCTCGCGATGAAACAGGCGCAAACCCTCAGGGCGGCCTTTATCGACGTGCTCAAGGTGGTAACCGCGTTCACGCTGGCGCACTCGCTGACATTGACCCTGGCCAGCCTGCAGGTGCTGTCGCTGCCGTCGCGCTGGGTGGAGTCGGCGATTGCGGCCTCGGTGGTGCTGGCGGCGGTGAATAACCTTTACCCGCTGTTTCGCGGACGGCGGCCATTGGCGGCGTTTGCGTTCGGCCTGATTCACGGCTTCGGCTTTGCCGGCGTGCTGGCCGGCCTGGGACTGCCGCAAGGTGCGCTGGTGCTAAGCCTGGCCGGTTTTAACGTGGGCGTGGAACTGGGGCAGCTGGCGATTGTGGCGGCGTTCCTGCCGCTGGCATTCCTGGCGCGCCGCACCTGGTTCTACCGCCAGTTGATGAGCACCGGCTCGGTCGTCATCGCCCTGATCGCCGGCGTATGGCTGTTCGAGCGCGCCTTCGACATGAAGGTGCTGCCCGTGTAGTTAGTGCGTGGTTTCGGGGACGCAGCCGCATTCCACCGTGCGCCTCGTCCTCCTTTTTTGTCCAGCGTTATGCTGCGATCAGCTTGCGGTTGGCGGCGCCCGGCAGCGTCTTGAGGACCTTGCCTGGCACGACCGTGTAGCTGGTCGACTTGACCGTGCTCACAAAACGGTACTCGGCGCGCGCCTCTAGCGGCGTCACCGACACCACCATGAAGCCGCGCGACTTCGTTTCCGCGTACACCAGCGGCCCGATGATCTGTTCCAGGCCCGCCGCCACCAGCGCCGGATCTTCGTTCTTGAAAATCTCCTCGAAACCCGGCGAGGTCACCGACGACACTCCGAACTCCACCCCGACCGCCTGCCCGTTCATGTCGGCCAGGTCGCTGGCCCACGCGTTGTGCGTGTCGCCGGCCAGCACCACCAGGTTCTTGTTCAGCGCTTTGGCGGTGGCCAGCACAGTTTCGCGCGCGGCCTGGTAGCCGTCCCACGCATCGAGGTTGTATGGCACCGATGGCTGGGCCAGGATCTGCTGTTCGGCCGCGCTCAAGCTGGCCGGCGCGGTCTTCGCCTTTGCCAGCAGCGCAACGTAGGCGCCGAAGCCGATTGCGCCCAGCACCAGCGGCGCCGGCAGGTTCATGCGCGCCATCAGCACCTGCTGGCCCAGCATCTGCCAGGTGGCGCCCGACTTGGTCATCTGGCCTTTGAGCCAGGCGGTTTGGTCGGCGCCCATCAGCTGGCGCGCCGGGTTGCCCGCATCGGCCGCGAAGGCGGCGCCGTTGAACGCGCCGCCAGCGCCGACGTAGCTTGGGTAAGCGAGCTGTTTGTCGCGCCCGATCACGCGCGTGTCGAGCATGTGCAGCGACAGCAGGTTGCCAAAGTCGAAGGAACGGTAGATGCGATCGGGCTTGCTGGCGTCCGGCAGGCGGATCGGCATCCACTCGTTGTAGGCCTGGATCGCCATCTGGCGGCGTGCCAGGAACAAGCCTTCGGTGGCCGGGTCGTGGTTCTCCGCGCCTTCGCGCCAGGTGTCGTTGGCCAGTTCGTGATCGTCCCACACGGTGATGAAGGGCATGCGCGCGTGCAGCGCCTGCAGGTCCTTGTCGGCGCGGTACTGGGCATAGCGGCGCCGGTAGTCGCTCAGGGTAATGATTTCGTTGGCCGGCACCGACACGCGGCCCATCGCCTCGGCGTCCTTGGCGGCGTAACCGTCCTTGGCGTATTCGTAGATATAGTCGCCCAAATGGATGGCGGCGTCGATGTCGTTCAGTTTTGCCGCTTCTGCGTAGACGTGGAAGTAGCCGGCCGGGTAGTTGGTGCAGCTGAACACCGCCAGTTTGACCTGCGCCAGGTTGCCGCTGCCAATCGTCTTGGTGCGGCCGACCGGCGAGACCACGCCGTATGCCACGAAGCGGTAGTAATAGGCGCGGTTGGCGGCCAGCCCGGTCACGTCGACCTTGACGGTGTAGTCCCGCGCCGGGTTGGTAGCGGTGCTGCCTTTGGCGGCGATGACGGCGAAGTTGCTGTCTTCGGAGAGCTCCCAACTGACGTCGATCTCGCCGCTGGCGGTGGTGCCGATGCGGGTCCAGACGATGACGCGGTCGCTCAGCGGATCGCCGCTGGCGACGCCGTGCGCGAAGCGGACATCGATGTCGCCGCCATCGCTGCCGCCGCAGCCGGCCAATGCGACGCCGGACGCCGCGACGGTCCCGAGCGAGAGGTTGCGAAGGAACTTGCGGCGCGAATTCGGTTGGGTCATGACAGCTCGTGATAGGCAGTTGAGAAGCCGGCAAGCTTAAACGGGCGACATGACTCGTTGATGACACGCACCGTCGCAATCGGGCCGGCTTTTGATGCAGCTTGTGCAAGAGCGCCCGATTCGGGCTAAACTCCCGTATCCACGCCGAAAAACACGAGAAAAAGCAGCCTTCATGATTACTACTCCAGACATCGAAAATACCAACGTCACCTCGTTCGCGACCATGCCGACCCCGGAAGAGCTGCACAAGCGCCTTCCCCTGACCGACAGCGCGTTCGCCACGGTCATGCAGGGCCGCGCCGCCCTGCGCGACATCATCGACCGCAAGGACAAGCGCCTGTTCGTCGTCGTCGGCCCGTGCTCGATCCACGACCCGGTGGCCGGCATCGACTATGCGCACCGCCTCAAGGCGCTGCAGGCCGAAGTGGCCGACACCATGCTGCTGGTGATGCGTGTATATTTCGAAAAACCGCGCACCACGACCGGCTGGAAGGGCTATATCAACGACCCGCACATGGACGATTCCTTCCGGGTCGACGAAGGCATGGAAAAGGCGCGCCGCTTCCTGCTGGACGTCTGCGAAATGGGCCTGCCCACCGCCACCGAAGCGCTGGACCCGATCTCGCCGCAGTACCTGGGCGACCTGATCGCCTGGACCGCGATCGGCGCGCGCACCACCGAATCGCAGACGCACCGCGAGATGTCGTCGGGTTTGTCGACACCGGTCGGTTTCAAGAACGGCACCGATGGCGACATCAGCATCGCGATCAACGCCATTTTGTCGTCGGCGCATCCGCACTCGTTCCTGGGCATCAACGGTCAGGGCACGGTGTCGATCGTGCGCACTAGCGGCAACGCCTACGGGCACGTGGTGCTGCGCGGCGGCGATGGACGTCCGAATTACGATTCAGTGTCGATCGCGATTGCGGAGCAAGCGCTGGAAAAAGCCAAGCTGCCGGCCAACCTGGTAGTCGACTGCTCGCATGCGAACAGCTACAAGAAGCCGGAGTTGCAGCCGCTGGTGATGTCGGACGTGGTGCAGCAGATCCGGCACGGGAACAAGTCGCTGGTGGGCGTGATGATCGAGTCGAATATCGTCGGCGGCAACCAGAAGATTCCGGCGGATCTGACGCAGTTGAAGTATGGTTGTTCGGTGACCGACGGCTGCATCGATTGGGATGCCACCGAGAAAATGCTGCGCGCCGCGCACGCGGAGCTGTTGCAGCGGCCTTAAAGCCAAGCCCCCTCAGAGCCGTCGTTCCCGCCTGCGCGGGAACGACGGGGCAGTGCTTTACAATGGCGCATTCCCTCTTATCTTCCGTACCCTCCATGATTGTTCTCGGCGTCGAATCCTCCTGCGATGAAACCGGCCTTGCGTTGTACGACACGCAACGCGGCTTGCTCTCCCACGCCCTGCATTCGCAGGTCGCCATGCACGAAGAATATGGCGGCGTGGTGCCGGAACTGGCCTCGCGCGACCATATCCGGCGCGCCATCCCGCTGCTCGAAGAAACCCTCTCGCGCGCCGGCGTGGCCATGGCCGACATCGACGCCATCGCCTACACCCAGGGCCCGGGCCTGGCCGGTGCGCTGCTGGTCGGCTCGTCGATCGCGTGCAGCCTCGCGCTGGCGCTCGACAAACCGGTGCTCGGCGTGCACCACCTCGAAGGCCACCTGCTCTCGCCGCTGCTGGCAAGCGATCCGCCGCAGTTCCCCTTCATCGCGCTGCTCGTTTCGGGTGGCCATACGCAGCTGATGCGGGTCGATGGCGTCGGCCAGTACACCCTGCTCGGCGAAACCCTAGACGACGCGGCCGGCGAGGCGTTCGACAAGTCGGCCAAGCTGCTCGGCCTGGGCTACCCCGGCGGCCCGGCGATTTCACGCCTGGCCGAATTCGGCGATCCGCTGGCCTACAAGCTGCCGCGTCCCATGCTGCACTCGAAAGACTTCAACTTCAGCTTCTCGGGCCTGAAAACGGCCGTGCTGACGGTGGTGAAGAACCACGAAGAAAAAGTCATCGCCAATATCTGCGAACAGGACAAGGCCAACATCGCGCGCGGCTTCGTCGACGCCATCGTCGATGTCTTGACCGCCAAGTGCGTCAGCGCGCTGCGCCATACGGGCCTCAAACGGCTGGTGATCGCCGGCGGCGTGGGCGCCAACTCGCAGCTGCGCGCCTCGCTCAATGCGGCGGCGTCGGCCAAAAAATTCCGCGTGTTCTATCCGGAGCTGGAATTTTGCACCGATAACGGCGCCATGATCGCCTTTGCCGGCGCCATGCGCCTGCAAATCAACCCCGACGCGGCCACGCGCGACTACGGCTTCAATGTGCGCCCGCGCTGGCCGCTCGACGAAATCAAGGTGGTCTGACAAACACCCGCGCCGGGAACCTTCGGCGCGGATGCCGATCCTACCGTGTACCGTATTTTCCCAAAGAATGGCACACTCGCCCGGTTCTGTTTTTCCGGAGGTGCTGTATGCGTGTTGTTAGCTGGAATATTCACTGGGGTTGCGGCAAGGATGGCAGGATCCGCATCCACGCCATCATCGATGTGTTGCGCAAATTAAATCCCGATGTGATTTGCCTGCAAGAAGTTGCGTCAAATCATGCTGAGCTCGAAGGCAACGCGACATCCAACCAATTCCGCCAGTTGGCGGGCGCCTTCGGTGGCTACCAGCCGGTGATCGAACCGACCAGCGAAATCTACCAGAACAACCTGCCGCGCCAGTTCGGCAATATGTTGCTCTCCAAATACCGCATCAACCAGGTACACCGCTACCTGCTGCCGTGGCCGCCCGATCCGAACAGTCCGGCCGGCATGCCGCGCGGGCTGATCGAAGCCGTCATCGACGCCCCCGGCGGCAAGGTGCGCGTGCTGACCACGCACCTGGAATTTTACTCGCCGCTGCAGCGCATGGCGCAGGTGCGGCATCTCAAATACCTGCATTGGGAAGCGTGCGAACGGGCGCGCATCTTTCAACCGGACCCGACCATGGATTCGCCCTACCAGCTCGGTTTCCGCCCCGGTTCCGCGATCTATTGCGGCGACTTCAACTTCACGCCCGATTCGCCCGACTACCAGGAATTGATCGCGCCCGACGATAGCATCGCGCTGCCGCTGGTGGACGCCTGGCGCCTGCGCCATCCAGAGATCGCGCGCGCGCCCACCGCCGGCTTGCATGGCTTCAAGTGGCCGGAGCGGGCCGATTGCTTCGACTACTTTTTCGTCACGAACGATCTGGCGCAACGCGTGACCGAGGTGGAAGTGCAGTCGGAAACGGCGGCCTCGGACCATCAACCGATCGTGCTCGATATCGCCTGACAGGCTGCGGCGCCGCCCTGCCCTACGCCGCCTGCGGCCGTGCCTGGCGCTGATACAAAAACGCCAGCACGCACGTGCGGTAGTCCATGTACTGCCGGTCATGCGCCAGCGCCAGCCGCTCGCGCGGGCGCGCCAGCGCTACCCGCACGATGTCGCCGATGGTGGCGGCCGGCCCGTTGCTCATCATCACGATGCGGTCCGACAGCAGCACCGCCTCGTCCACGTCGTGGGTCACCATCACCACGGTGGAACCGGTGCTGGCCACGATGCGCAGCAATTCATCTTGCAGGTGCGCGCGCGTGAGGGCGTCGAGCGCGCCGAAGGGCTCGTCCATCAGCAGCACCTTCGGCTCCATCGACAGCGCGCGGGCGATGCCGACGCGCTGCTTCATGCCGCCCGAAATTTCGTTCGGCCGCTTGCGGGCCGCCGCGCCCAGGCCCACCAGCGCCAGCGCCGCCGTGGTGCGCTCGCGCATCTGGCTGCCTGACTCCTTGCTCGCGAACACGCGCTCGACCGCCAGGTACACATTCTCGAAGCAGCTCAGCCATGGCAGCAGCGAGTGATTCTGGAACACCACGCCGCGCTCGGGCGATGGTCCGGCAATCTCGCGCCCGGCGCAGATCAGGACGCCGTCGGTAGCCTTGGTCAAGCCCGCCAGCAGGTTAAGCAGGGTCGACTTGCCGCAACCCGAGTGGCCGATCAGGGTGACGAACTCGCCCTGCGCCACCGTCAGGTTGACGTTGCTGAGCGCGTGAAAGCGACCCTTGCGGGTGTCGAACACCATCTCGGCGTGCTGCACTTCAATGAATTTCTTGTTCATGTCAGGTCCCCGCTTCGTCGTAGGTAAAGGCCTTGGCCAGCGTCACCAGGGCAAGTTCGAGCACCAGCCCGACCACGCCGATGACGACGATGGCGATGATGATGTGCGGCACGTTCAGGTTGTTCCACTCGTCCCACACCCAGAAACCGATGCCGACGCCGCCGGTCAGCATCTCGGCCGCGACGATCACCAGCCAGGCGGTGCCGATGGCCAGGCGCACGCCGGTCAGCATGTGCGGCAACACCGAGGGCAGCAAGATCCTGGTGAAAATTTTCCACTCCGACAGTTGCAGCACGCGCGCCACGTTCATGTAGTCCTGCGGCACGCGCTGCACGCCGCTAGCGGTGTTGACGATCATCGGCCAGATCGAGCAGATGAAGATCGACCAGATCGCCGCCGGATCGGCCGACTTGAACACCAGCAAGCCAATCGGCAGCCAGGCCAACGGCGAGACCGGCTTGAGCAGGCTGATGATCGGGTTGAACATGCCCGCCAGAAAGCTGAAACGCCCGATCAGGAAGCCGAGCGGAATCCCGACCGCCGCCGCCAAGCCGAAACCGAGCGCCACCCGCTTGAGCGAGGCCAGGATATTCCAGCCGATGCCCTGGTCGTTGGGGCCGTTGCGGTAGAACGGGTCGGCGAACATGCGCAGCGCTTCGGCGAAGGTGACGGCGGGCGAAGGAAAACTGCTGTTGTTGAGCGACAAAATCTGCCACAGCAGCACCAGCAGGCCCAGTCCCAGCAGCGGCGGCAGCACGGCCAGGAAGAAGGCGCGCAGAGGCGGCTTTCCGTGGCTCAATATCACGCCCTGGCTGGCGAGGCGCTCGCTGCGCGCACGTTTTTCCGGCGTGGGCGCGGCCAGCGGAGCGGCGGCGTTCATCGATTCCATTACGGCACTCATCATGGGCTCCCGGTTCAGGCTTTGATCTTGAAGGAATCGGCGTAGGCTTTGGGATTCTTGCCATCCCAAACCGTTCCGTCGACCATTTTTACCGTGCGCAGCGGCGATGTCGGCACGCTTACTTTGGCCATGGCGGCGGCCTCGCTGTACAGCGCGATCTGGTTGACCCTGGTGGCGGTGGCCAGGTAATCGGGCTCGGTCTTGAGCAAGCCCCAGCGCTTGTGCTGGGTCATGAACCACATGCCGTCCGACAAATACGGATAGTTGACCACGCCGTCGTTGTAGAACTTCATGCAGTTCGGATCGTCCCAGGTCTTGCCCAGGCCGTTCTGGTAGCGCCCCAGGATGCGCTGGTTGATCACATCGACCGAGGTGTTCACGTAAGACTTGTCGGCGATGGTGGCGGCCATCCTGGTCTTGTTGACGAGGCCGGCGTCGATCCACTTGCTCGCCTCCAGCACGGCGGCGATCAGGGCGCGCGCGCTGTTCGGGTATTTTGTGGCCCACTCGAGCGTCGTACCGAGGGTTTTTTCGGGATGGTCTTTCCAGATGTCCTGGGTGGTGGCGGCGGTGATGCCGACCCCATCCACGATGGCGCGGTGGTTCCACGGTTCGCCCACGCAGAAGCCGTCCATATTGCCGACCCGCATATTGGCCACCATCTGCGGCGGCGGCACGGTGATCACCTTGGCATCCTTGAGCGGGTTGATGCCGTAGGTGGCCAGCCAGTAGTACAGCCACATGGCGTGGGTGCCGGTCGGAAAAGTCTGGGCGAAGGCATACTCGCGCTTGTCCGTTTGCATCAACTTGGCGAGGGAGGCGCCGTCCACGCCGCCTTTGTCGGCCACTTTTTTGGAGAGGGTGATGGCCTGGCCGTTGTGGTTCAGGTTCATCAGGACCGCCATGTCCTTTCTGGCGCCGCCCACGCCCATCTGGACACCATACAGCAGGCCATAGAGCACGTGCGCGGCGTCGAGTTCGCCGTTGACCAGTTTGTCGCGTACGCTGGCCCAGGACGATTCCTTGCTCAGGACGATCTTGATGCCGTATTTTTTATCGAAGCCGAGCACCGAGGCCATGACCACGGAGGCGCAGTCGGTCAGGGGGATGAAGCCGACCTTGATCTCTTCTTTTTCGGGTTTGTCGGAACCGGCGGCGAACACGCCGCCGCTGGCAAGGCCGGTCAACGAGACGGCGGCGCCAGCCTTGAGAAGGGTGCGGCGGGTCAGCTTGGTGGTGCGGTCGGTGGTCATGGTTCCCTCGTTTGGCAAGCGAGGCGCGGACGTGCGCCCTTACCAACAGCACAGCAAGCGGCGTGCCAGCGGGAAACGAGAGTGAGGGAGAGGGAATTTAACGGCAGGAGGCGCCGCGATGGGGGTTTTGGGCACCGTTATTGTGCGGCGCACCAAAACGGGAAGCCGCTTCCGGCAATGCCGGAGACGACGGTTTTCAGGTCAACGCTGAACGGTCACGCCCTTCCAGAACGCCACATGCCCCGCAATCTGCCTGGCCGCATCGAACGGCGCGCGGTAGGTCCACACCGCGTCGCGATTGGTTTCCCCATCGACCAGCAAACTGAAATAGTTCGCCGTCCCCTTCCACGGGCACTTGGTCTCGGTCGCGCTCGGCTGCAAATATTCCTGCTTTACCGCCGACATCGGGAAATACACATTGTTTTCAACGATCTGCACGTGCTCATCCGATGCTTCGGCAATCACGGCGCCGTTCCAGCTGGCTGTTGGCATCTTATTGCTCCGTTGAAGTGACGTTGTCTGTCGATTCGGCCGCGATCTGGCGCAGCGCCTGTTCGAACACGTCCGGCGGCTGTCCGCCGGAAATCAAATGACGGTCGTTGATGATGATCGCCGGCACCGAATGGATGCCCTGCCGCTGGTAGAACTGCTCGCGCTCGCGCACCTCGGCGGCATACGCGCCGCTGGCGAGCACCTCGGCCGCCGCCGCCGCGTCCAGGCCCACTTCGCCCGCCACCCGCGCCAGCACGGCATGATCGCCCGGGCTGTCGCCCTTGGTGAAGTAAGCTTCGAACAAGGCCATTTTCAGTTCGCGCTGGCGCCCCTGCTGCTCGGCCCAGTGCAGCAAACGGTGCGCGTCGAAGGTGTTGTAGATGCGGCTGCGCGCACCCATGTCGAAGGTAAAGCCCAGCTCGGCCCCGCGTGCGCGGATCATCTCGCGCGTCTGCGCGCCCTGCTCCGGCGTGGCGCCGTATTTTTCGCTCAGGTGTTCGCCGATATCCTGGCCTTCGGCCACCATGCGCGGATTGAGTTCAAACGGTTGGAAGTGCAGTTCGGCGCTGGCCACGCCGTCCAGGCGGCCAATCGCCTGTTCCAGCGACTTCAGGCCAATCACGCACCAGGGGCAGGAGATGTCGGATACAAAATCAATTTTCAGCTTGGTCACCAGGGGCTCCTGTCAGTCGGGCGTTCCATTCTAGCAGCCTGTCGGACTTGGGATCGTCGGCTGCAAAAATACCTGGGACGGTCCATATTTCGCCGCTTTCTCGGCCAATAGCTCGCTATTGGCACTGCGAAATCGTCAAAATATGGCCTCGCCCAGCTATTTTTTCGCTTCGACTCCCCAAGTCCGACAGGCTGCTAGCCCCAAGCGGCGCAAGCGACTTGCACACCCTATTTTTTGGCCTCGCCCGATTTGCTGCCGATCTTGCTTTCCTTGCCGGCCATCAAGTTGGCGATGTTCTGGTTGTGGCGGTACAGCAGCAGCGAACTCATCGCCAGGACGGCGAAAAACAGTTCATTGATGCCGAACATGACCCCGAAATACAGCGGTGAGAACACCGACGCCACCAGCGCCGCCAGCGACGAATAACGGAAGGTGTAAGCCACCGCCAGCCACACCAGCGCGGTGGCCAGGCCCAGCCAGATGTTGATCCCGAGCAGCACGCCGAGCGCGGTCGCCACGCCCTTGCCGCCCACGAAGCGGAAAAACACCGGCCACAGGTGCCCCAGGAACACCGCAATGGCCACCAGCGCGATGCCGGCCGTGCCCACGCCAAACTTGGGCGCCAGCAAAATCGCCAGCCACACCGCGAACCAACCTTTGGCGGCGTCGCCGATCAGGGTGGCGATCGCCGCGCCCTTGTTACCGCTGCGCAGCACGTTGGTCGCGCCCGGGTTTTTGGAACCGTAGGTGCGCGGGTCCGACAGGCCGTACACGCGGCTCATCACCACGGCGAAGGAAATCGAGCCGATCAGGTAGGCGACGATGGCGAAAATTGCTGTATTCATATTGTCTCTCGTGTTGTGAACAGGCGCCACGCGCCGGGCGTGAATATACACCATAGTCGCGGCCCGATCACCCCCGGCCGGGACGCATGCCCGCGCCAACCTCGCTTCCACCCCGCCGGCAGTTGGCGCGCAGCGACACCGGGACGCTGCACGGATCGCATGCATATTGCGCAAAAGAAACGACGATCCGTGCAATATTGGCTTCTTTGCACGCTATAATTCCCGCATGCAGCGCCAGCTCACCGCCACAAGGCGTGACCGTTGGCGCCACCACTTTTTGAGGATGAAGATGAACGAGATAGGACGCGGACAAAAAGGGAAGCTGGCCGACATAGGCTGCTCCGGCCCCTTCACCGTCACAGTGGAGATGGCGCCGGCCGGGCTGGTGATCGACGTTGCCTGCTTCGGGCTGGACGCCAACAGCCGCCTGTCGGACGAGCGCTTCATGATCTTTTTCAACCAGAAGGCCAGTCCCGCCGATGCCGTCAAGTACGACACGCGCGGCGACGCCAGCATCTTTGCGATCGACCTGGCCAGGCTGCCGGCCAGCATCGAGCGCTTGGTGTTCGCCGCCTCCATCGATGGCGAGGGCGACATGAAGCGCCTCGGGCAAAGCGCGATGACCCTGGGTTCGGCGCGCTTCGGTTTTTCCGGGGCCGATTTCGACACCGAAAAGGCGGTCATCGTCGGTGAACTGTATCTGCGCGACGGCGCCTGGCGCTACGGCGCCGTGGGCCAGGGCTTTGCCGGCGGCCTGTCGGCCCTGCTCGCCCATTACGGCGGCGCGGAAGATACCGGCGCCAAGGCCCCGGCGGCTCCGGTGGCTCCGGCGGCTCCCAGGGTGTCGCTGTCCAAGGTCACCCTGACCAAGCCCAGCGAGCGGCATGTGGTCTCGCTGGTCAAAGGCGCGGGCGCGCCCGCCAAGCTGGTGGTGCGCGCCACCTGGCAGGACAACGGCGACAACAATAGCGGCAACGACGACCTCGACCTGCGCGTCGGCCTGCTGCTGCCCGATGGCCGCATGAAATTCATCACCGCGCCCGACCGTTCCGGCGCCTTCGACAGCGCGCCCTATGTGCACCACATGGGCGACGTCCAGCTTGCCTCCGCCAAACAACCGGCCACCGAAACGGTCGAAGTCAATCCGGCCGTGGCCCAGCTCTCGGGCGGACGGGTGGCGCTGGTGTTCAGCGTCTACTCGGCGCTGGGCAATGGTTCGGTCTCGGTGGCCTCGCTCAAGCCGATTATGCGCATGGAGTACGGCGAGCAAGTGGTCGAATGCGCCTTCGACTTCAA
Organism: Massilia sp. CCM 8734; assembly: GCF_011682155.1. NCBI lineage: Bacteria > Pseudomonadati > Pseudomonadota > Betaproteobacteria > Burkholderiales > Oxalobacteraceae > Massilia > Massilia sp. CCM 8734. The sequence goes on along the minus strand of NZ_WHJI01000011.1, from coordinate 30,115 downwards.
CGGCAGCCCGGCGGCCGGCAACAGCAGCGTGTACACCTACGTGATCGGCACCGCCATCATCGACGGCGACCAGATCTCGCTGGGGCCGTCGGGCCAGACCTCGGAGCCGGGCAGCGAGAATACGCCCTGGCTGCAATGGGACGGCGAGCGCGTGCGCGTCACCATGGACGGCCCGATGGTGTTCAAAGGGAAACACAACAGCGGCTTCAACGGCAGCTCGTACAGATACTCCTGACGGCCCGCACCGAACAGGGACCAGCGCGGCCGGGCGCCCTATTCTTCCAGCGCGCAACTGACCGCGCGCGCCGCCAGCAGCGTCACCAGCACCTGCGGCGCGATGCCGACCAGGTAGCCGCGCCGCCCGCCATTGATATAAATCTTTTCCAGCGCCAGGATGCCTTGCTCCACATACACCGGCAAGGCCTTCCTGGTGCCGAACGGCGAGGTGCCGCCGATCTGGTAGCCGGAATGGCGCTGCGCCACCTCCGGCTTGCACGGCTCGACCGACTTGCAGGGAATCGCGCGCGCCAGGTTCTTGGTCGACACCTTGCAGTCGCCGTGCATCAGCACGATCAGCGGCTTGGCCGCCTCGTCCTGCATCACCAGCGTCTTGACCACCGTATGTTCGGGCACGCCGAGCTCGCGCGCCGACACCGAGGTGCCGCCATGTTCTTCGTACGGATACGGGTGTTCTGAAAAATCGACCCGGTGCTTGCGCAGGAACTGCGTCGCCGGTGTTTCGGAAATATGCTCTTTCTTGGCCATGCGTGATACGCTAAACGTTCAATGAGGAGTTTCTTATTATGCAGCAAGAAATTCGCTTTGCCACGTTTAACCTGTACAACCTCGCCCCACCGGGCGTGAAGCTGTACGACAATCTCTTGCCCTCCACCCCGGAGGAGTACGAGGCCAAGCTGGACTGGACCGCGCGCCAGATCGACCTGCTCGACGCCGACGTGATCGGTTTCCAGGAGATCTTTTCGCAAGCCGCCCTGCTTGACGCGCTGGCGCGCACCCGCCGCTACCGCAACGCCTTTCACGTCGGCTTCGATCCCGATCCGGCCGCCGAACGCCTCACGCCGAGCGTGGCGCTGGTGTCGCGCCTGCCGCTGGCCGCGCCCGGCGTGGCGCACCTGGCATTTCCCGAGGGTGTGGCGCTGCCGCCCGGCAGCCGCGAGGCCGACCGCTTTTCGCGCGCCGTGATCCATGCGCCGGTGATCGTCTCGCCCGACTGCACGGTCGATGTGGTGGTGGTGCACCTCAAGTCCAAGCGCCCCGACTACCGCAATGGCGACAATAGCGAAGATGCGCAACTGTACGCGCTGGCCTGCCTGCGCTCGCTGATCCGGCGCGGCACCGAGGCCGCCGCCCTGCGCGTGTTCCTGAGTCAATTAGCCAAGGAAAAACGCCGTCCGCGCGTGGTGCTGGGCGACTTCAACGACGTGGCCGACGCGGTGACCACCATGCTCGTGCTGGGCAACGGCAACACCCTGGGCGACCGCATGTTCGACGCCTACCAGTTGCAGCAGCGGCAAGACCATCTGCGCCATGTGGGTTTTTCCATCGTGCACGACAGCCACTACACGACCATCGACCACATCCTGGTGTCGGAAGAATTCAACGCTGCCTTGCCCAACGCCATCGGCGAAGTGGTGGACGTGGTCTACCTGAACGACCACGTGGTGCTGGAGCTGCCCGAGGCGTCCGACCACGGCCAGGTGCTGGCGCGCATCCGCCTGTTCGACGGCCCGCGCGGGTTTAACGAGGGCGCGGCTTGAGGTCCGGCTCGGTCGAAGCCATGCTGGCGTAATAGCCCTGGTAATCGTCGCAGCCGTGCTGCTGCAAGAACATCAGCTGCTCGGCCGTCTCGACCCCCTCGGCGATCACGCGCAGCTTGAGGCTGCGCGCCACCGCGATGATGGCGGGAATCAGGTTGGCCGTGGTATCGTACTCGGGAATCTCGTCCACGAAGGAGCGGTCGATCTTGAGCTTGGTCAACGGGTAGCGGCGCAAGAAGTTCAGGCTCGAATAGCCGGTGCCGAAGTCGTCGATCGTCAGTTGCACCCCACGCTCGCGCAGGGCGGCGACGGTGGCCACGGTCGCCTCGTCGCCGCGCATGATGACGCTTTCGGTGATTTCCAGGTCGAGGAACTCGGGCGCCAGCCCGGACAGGCGCAGCGCTTCATCGACGCTGTGCACCAGCCCGCCGTGCAGGAACTGCGCGCCCGACAAATTGACCGCCACCACCACCGGACAGCCTTCATCGCGCCACGCGCGCGCCTGCGAACAGGCTTGGCGCAGCACCCACTCGCCGATCGGCACCATCAGCCCGCATTCTTCGGCCACGGGAATGAACTGGTGCGGCATGAGCAGCCCGCGCTGCGGATGGCGCCAGCGCAGCAGCGCTTCGACGCCGATGGTCAGGCCTGTGGCGATGTTGACCTCGGGCTGGTATTCGAGCAAAAACTCCTCGTTCGACAGCGCGTGCCGCAATTCGTTCTCGATCTGCACCCGCTCGATGACATGCGCGTTCATGTCGGCGTTGAAAAAACTGAAGGCGTTGCGCCCGTTCTGCTTGGCGTGATACATGGCCACGTCGGCATGTCGCAACAGGGTATCAACGTCGAGCCCGTCGTCCGGGCAGATCGCGATGCCGATCGAGACCGACAGGCTGATCGTGTGGCCATTGCTGCGCACCGGCTGCGCCACCGCGCGCATGACGCTGGTGGCCACGTGGGCGGCCTGGTCGACCCCGCCGATGTCGGCCAGGATCACCACGAACTCGTCGCCGCCCTGGCGGCTGACCGTATCGACCCCGCGCACGCAGCCGGTCAGGCGCGTGGCCACTTCCTTGAGCACGGCGTCGCCCACGTGGTGGCCGAAACTGTCGTTGATACCCTTGAAGCGGTCCAGGTCGAGGAACATGACCGCCACCTTGTTGTGCTGGCGCCGCGCCGACACCAGCGCCTGCTGCAGGCGGTCGAGGAACAGCACGCGGTTCGGCAGGTCGGTCAGGAAGTCGTGTTCGGCCAGGTGGCGGGTCTGTTCCTCGGCACGCTTGCGCTCGGTAATGTCGGTCATGATCGCCATGTAATTGGAGACCTGCTCGGCGCTGTCGCGGATCGCCGTGACCGCCACCCACACCGGGTAATCGTCGTCCTCGCGCCGCACGCAGCAGACCTCGCCTTCCCAGTGGTCGTGCACGGCGACAAAATCCCAGATCTGCTGGTAGAACGCGGGTTCGTGCATGCCCGAACGCAAGCCCGGCACTTCGCCGCCCATCACCTCGCCCGCCTCGATGCCGCTCAAGGTGGTGAACGCCTGGTTGACGGCGATGACCCGGTAATGGCGGTCGGTGATCAGGATGGCGTCGCGCGAATTTTCGAACACGCGCGCCGCCATGGCCAGCGCATGCTCGGCCGCCTTGCGCGGGGAAATGTCGCGCAGCACCGCGTAGGACAGGAATTCGTGGTCCAGGGTGACCGAGGTGAGCAGCACTTCGGCCCAGATATGGGTGCCGTCCGCCAGGCAAAATTCCCACTCGTAGCGATAGTTGCCGTCGATGAAAGCGTGCGCCGTCAGGGCGGCGTCGGCCACCACCGAGGTTTCGCCGGTGGCCTGCACCTCGGGCGAAAAATCGAGCAGGGTCTTGCCGACCAGGTCTTGCTGGCCGCCGCAGCGGAACAGCGCCACGGCGGCCGGATTGACATCGACGATGCTGTTGCCCTTGATGAGCACGATGGCGTCGGTCGAACGTTCGAACAACTGGCGGAAGTTCGTACCCGCCTCGATCAGCTCGGCCTCGTCGACCTTGCGCTTGCTGATGTCGACTTCCATGCAGAACAATTGCTGCGTCACGCCGTCGCGCAGCACCGGGAAGTGGGTCGAATACAGCCAGCGCTCGGCGCCGTCGAGGCGCCGGATGCGCCAGTCGCGCGGCGGCGCCGTGCGCCCGGTCTTCCACACCGATTCGAGGGTGTTTTTGAAGTCTTCCTCGCGCTCCAGGTGCGAGGCCAGGCTGGTCAGGGGACGCCCGACCGCCTCGGCGGCGGAAACGCCGAACACGTCGGCGCAGGTATGGTTCCAGTAGCGCACGATGCCGTTGCGGTCGGTACTATGCACGGCCACCGTCGGCGCCAGTTCAAGGGCAGCGACGAAGCGGTACAGGACGTCGAGCGCTTCGCGTCCCGGTCCTTCCGGCTCGATACTGCCCGCTTCGGCAGGTTTGTTGGCACTCACGGTAATCCCTTCATCTCATTGGTCAAGGCCGGCGGCTGGCCGGTCCGTATCGTGAATAGTAGTTAGACCCATTCTGACCACGCGGGTTCGGTTCCTTTTGCGCGCACGCAAAGCCAAGGCCGGGAGAATTGTTTCTTATCCGCAAAATTTGCGCTTTGTCGGGTTTTTTTGCAGTTCGTCGTGCCGGAATGGCGGTCTGTCGCATTCGGCGTGCGCGCGCGGCGCGCATTTTCTATAGTGACAACATGCGCACCTGCCTCCATCCCGCACCCGGGACGGAGCGGCGGCGCTCCCGAACCGCCTCCAGCCACCCGTCCGACCAGAAGAAGACCAAGCCACCATGAAACTCGAGACCTTGCCCAGCGCGCCGGCCCAGATTCCCCTTCGCAAGCCACGCTGGCGCGCCCCCGCGCTCGGCGTACTGGTCGTCGCCGCCAGCGCCGGCGCCTGGTTCGCCCTGGCCGGCCCCAAGCCGGCCGAGGCCACCGCAACACCGGCGGCCAAGGCCGAGCCGGTGTACGAACTGGCGCGCGCCGACGTGGCGGCGGTTGCTAGCGCCGCCCTGAGCGTGAACATGCCGCTGTCCGGCTCGCTGGCGCCGCTGACCCAGGCCACCGTCAAGTCCAAGGTTTCCGGCCAGGTGCTGGAAACGACCGTGCAGGAAGGCATGAACGTGGCCGCCGGGCAGGTCCTGGCGCGCCTCGACCAGGCCGACCAGAAAGCGCGCCTGGCGCAGCAGCAAGCCGCGCTCGACGAGGCCAGCGCGCGCCTGTCGATGGCCACCAAGAACAATGCCAACAGCGGCGCTTTGCTGGCGCAAAAATACATTTCGCAAAACGCTTACGACACCACCGACAACAGCGTGGCGCTGGCGCGCGCCAGCGTGCGCGCGGCCCAGGCCCAGGTCGACCTGGCGCGCATCGCCTTGAACGACACGGTCATCCGCGCGCCGCTGGCCGGGGTGGTCAGCAAGCGCCACGTGCAGGCGGGCGACAAGCTCTCGCCCGACATGCCGGCGTTTTCCATCGTCAACCTGAGGCAATTGACGCTCGAGGCGCAGGTGCCGGCCTCCGACATTCCTCGTGTAAAAATCGGCCATGAAGTGAACTTCCGGGTCGACGGCTATCCGGCCCGCACCTTTACCGGCAAGGTGACGCGCATCAACCCGACCACCGAAACCGGTTCGCGCGCGATGCTGGTCTATATCAGTGTCGACAATGCCGACAGCGCCCTGCGCGGCGGCATGTTCGCCAAGGGATCGATCACCACGCAAAAGTCCGCCGTGCGCCCGCTGCTGCCTTTCGCGGCCCTGCGCAAGGACAAGGAGAAGGACGTGGTCTACGTGGTCGAAGCCGGCAAGGTGGTCTCGCGCCCGGTCACCCTGGGCCTGCGCAACGAAGATGAAGGCATGGTCGAAGTGACCGAAGGGATCGAACCGGGCGCGCGCGTGATCACCGCCAGGTTAGATGCGGTCAAGCCGGGCAGCCAGGTCAAGCTCAGCGAGCCGGCCGCCACCGCCGCCAACACGGCGCCAGCGGCCCCCGCCGCCCCGAAAGGCTGACACCATGTGGATCACAACAACCAGTATCAAGAATCCGGTGTTCGCCACGATGGTGATGGTGGCGCTGGTCGTGCTCGGCCTGTTCTCGTACCGCCGGCTGGGGGTGGAAAGCATGCCCAATGTCGCCATTCCGGTGGCCTACGTGCAGGTCAACTACCCCGGCGCCTCGCCCGAGCAGGTCGAGAACGACATCACCCGTCCGCTCGAAGACGCCATCAACACCGTCAGCGGCGTGAAGAAAATCCGCAGCAATTCCTGGGAAGGCCGGGCCGGGGTGCAGGTCGAATTCCACCTGTCGACCAATATGGACAAGGCCATGACCGACATGCGCGACAAGATCGGGCTGGCGCGCCCCGGATTTCCGAAGGAAGCCAAGGAACCGTTCATCGCCCGTGAAGAAGGCGACAACAGCCGCGCCATCGTCGAACTGTCGCTCATGTCCGACACCCGCAAGCTGCGCGAACTGTCGACCCTGACCGAGCAAGTCATCACCAAGCGCCTGCAAGGCGTGGCCGGCGTCGGCCAGGTGCGCGTGCACGGCACCACCAACCGCCAGATCCTGGTGCACATCCGGCCCGATGGCCTGACCAGCCAGAACATCGGCGTGGACGAAGTGCTGCGCGCGATCCAGAGCACCAACACCAATCTGCCGGCCGGCAATATCGCGTATGGCGCGGCCGAACGGCTGGTGCGCATCGAAGGCAAGATCAAGGATGCGCGCGGTTTTAACAAGATTATCGTGGCGCGCCGCGCCAGCGGCCCGGTGTACCTCGACCAGGTGGCCGATGTGATCGACGGCGAGCAGGAAGAATCCTCGATCTCGCGCATCAACGGCAAGCGCGCCATCACGCTCGAAGTGACCAAGATCCAGGACGCCAACGTGGTCGAAGTGGGCACCGCAGTCAAGAAGGCGGTGACGGCGCTCGGCACCACCTTGCCGGCCGATATACACCTCGCCATCGTCGAAGACCAGTCCGAGCGCGTGCAAAAGCAGCTCGACAACGTCAAGCGCACCATCGTGGAAGGCGCGCTGCTGACCATGCTGATCGTGTTCCTGTTCTTGCACTCGTGGCGCAGCACCATCATCACCGGGTTGACGTTGCCGATTTCGGTGATGGCCAGCTTCATCGCCATGAAGTTCTTCGGTTTCACGCTCAACTTCCTCACGCTCATGGCCCTGTCGCTGTGCATCGGCCTGTTGATCGACGACGCCATCGTGGTGCGTGAAAACATCGTGCGCCACCTCGGCATGGGCAAGAGCCACCACCAGGCCGCCAACGACGGCACCAACGAAATCGGGCTGGCGGTGATGGCCACCACGTTTGCGATCGTGGCCGTGTTCGTGCCGGTCGCTTTCATGGAAGGCATCATCGGACGCTTCTTCCTGCAGTTCGGGATCACGGTGGCGGTGGCGGTGATGGTGTCGCTGTTCGTCAGCTTCACGCTCGACCCGATGCTCTCGTCGGTGTGGCGCGACCCGGTCAAGGACCGTTTCAAGTACCTGCCCTGGCTCGGGCGCGGCATGGAGAGAATCGAGCATGGCATCGAACGCCTGCACCTCTGGTACGGCAAGGTGCTGGAACTGGCGCTGCGCTGGCGCAAGGCCACCCTGGCGCTGGCCGCCGCCCTGTTTGTCGGCAGCCTGGCCTTGACCCCGCTGATCGGCGGCGAGATGTTCCCGGAAACCGACGACGGCTATATCCACATGGAGTTCAAGGCCCCGGTCGGGTCGAGCCTGGAATACACCGACCAGAAGATGCAGCAGGTCGAAGCGGCGCTCAAGGAGTTCAAGGACATCGATAGCGCGATCACCACCGTGGGCACCGACAACGGACGCCACACGGCCCAGATGAACCTGAAACTGACAGACCGGAACAAGACCCGCCGGCGCTCGCAGAAGGAAGTCGAACGCCTGATCCGCGAGCGCCTGCAAGCGGTCGCCGGGATCACCATGTCGGTCGGCTGGAAGCCGATCTTCATCGCGATCCTGGGCCAGGATGAAGCCAAGCTCGACGCCGTGGCGCACCAGTTGATGGACAAGATGCGCGCCATCAAGGGCATCGCCGACCTGGAATACAGCCAGGAAGGGGCCAACCCGGCCACCATCGTCAAGATCAACAACGAACTGGCCAGCGACCTGGGGCTGTCGACCCAGCAGATCGGGCTGGCGCTGCGGCCCTTCGTGGCGGGCGACCAGATCAGCCGCTGGCTGGCGCCGGACGGACAGAATTACGACGTCAACGTGCAGTTGCCCAAGTCGGGACGCCAGAAGGTGGCCGACCTGGCCGACCTGTCGGTGGCCTCGACCAAGCGCGATGCCGATGGCAATCCGGTGATGGTGCCGCTGCGCCAGGTGGTCGAATTCGTGCCGTCGACCAGCCCCCAGGTGCTCAAGCGCCAGGCGCTGGAACGGCGGGTGGCGATCTACGCCAGCGCCGAAGGGCGTCCGACCGGCGACGTGGACGGCGACGTCAAGCTGGCCATGAAGAGCATCACGCTGCCCGACGGCGTGCGTTTCGACGTCGGCGGCGACGCCGAGCAGATGGCCGAAACCATGGGCGCGGCCGGGGCGGCGCTGGGGATCGCGGTGATCTTCATCTACCTGGTGCTGGCCTCGCAGTTCGGCAGCTTCCTGCAGCCAATCGCGATCATGGTGTCGCTGCCCTTGTCGATGATCGGGGTGCTGATTGCCCTGCTGGTGACGGGCAGCACCCTGAATATTTTCTCGGTGATCGGGATTGTGATGCTGATGGGGCTGGTGACCAAGAACGCGATCTTGCTGGTCGACTTCACCAATCACGGCCAGCGCGAGGGCAAGAACCAGCACGATGCGATCCTGGAAGCGGGGCAAGTGCGCCTGCGGCCGATCCTGATGACGACCCTGGCGATGATCTTCGGGATGCTGCCGATGGCGATCGGCATGGGCGACGGCGGCGAATCGCAGGCGCCGATGGGACGCGCGGTAATCGGCGGGGTGATTACCTCAACCCTGCTGACCTTGGTGGTGGTGCCGGTGGCGTACACCTACCTCGACAGCCTGGGCAAGCGCGCGGCGCGCTGGTTCAAGGGTGATCAAAAGGACGAGCACGAGGGCCGGCATGAAGAAGACAAGGTCGCGCTCGGCGTTTGACCAGCCGCGCCATTTTTGAATCGCAACACGCGTCGATGGCATGGGGACCGGTTTGAGGTTCCCATGCGCGTCGCGCCTGCCAACGAAGGATACCCATGCAACGCTCTTTACTGTTTTTGCTGTGCGCAGCAGCGCCGCTGATGGCGCAGGCGGCCGATGCCACCGATAATGCCTTGATCGAGCGCGCGGTGCGCGACTATATCGAGTCGCAACACGAGGCCGATCCGGCGCGCATGGAACGCGGCCTCGATCCCAAGCTCGCCAAGCGCACCTACTGGCAGGCGGCCGACGGCACGGAATTCATCATGCAGACCGATTTCGACGCCATGGTCAAGGTCGCCAAGACCTACAACCGGGACGGGAGCAAATTTCCGGCGCAGCCGCGGGTGGACATCAAGATCCTCGATGTCGACCAGCGTGTGGCAACCGTCAAGCTGAGCGCCGACGAGTGGATCGACTATATGCACCTGTACAAGAACCAGCGCAGCGAGTGGAAGATCGTCAATGTGCTCTGGCAGTACCATGACACCGCACGCCAGGTGAACAAAAAGTAGGTTTGCCGGCCGCTTGCCGAGGCGCTGCGCCGGCTGCCGGTCCCGGCGCGAACCTGGCCGGACCTGCCTGCGCCAGTGGCCGGGAGAGGCCTTGCCTATTCCGGCTTCGCTTCCTCGGCGTCATCGTCATCCGGCGCCTCATTGTCTTCACCGCCAGGCGTCGTTTTGGCTTCCAGCTTGCGCTTGGCCTTCTCGTCCGCCTTTTTCTTTTTTTCTAATTCCCTCTGCCGCTTTTCGTACTGGAAATTAGTTTTAGCCATGGATCACCTCTTGGGTTATAAAAGAAAGGGGGGGGTAGTAAGTTAAGTAAGTGCACATAAATTCTTGTAATTTCCAGCTTCCATAAGCGGCGCCTTGCTGTGTTGCCCACCGCTAGCAGTGCTCGCACTGCGTCGCGGCGTGCGCCTTGCCAGGCATCCGCTTCTGTTCGCTAGAAATCACAATAATTTCTGCACACTTACTTAGCATTATGACGCAGTTATGCGTTCGGCATTTGAATTAACCACGTGGGTGATGCTCGGCGTGCAGTCGCTTCATGCGCTCGCGCGCAACATGGGTGTAAATCTGGGTCGTTGAAATATCGGCATGCCCCAGCAGAAGTTGCACAACCCGCAAGTCGGCCCCGTGATTGAGCAAATGCGTGGCGAACGCGTGGCGCAAGGTGTGCGGCGACAAGGGCGCCGTGATCCCCGCCGTGCCCGCATGCTTCTTGATCAGGATCCAGAACATCTGGCGCGTCATCGGTCCCCCGCGCCCGGTCACGAACAGCGCATCGTCCACCTGGCCGTTCAGGATGACGCCACGCGCGTCTTTCAGGTAGCGCTCGATCCACCGGCGCGCTTCCTGGCCAAATGGCACCAGCCGCGTTTTACTGCCCTTGCCGGTGATGCGCAGCACGCCATCGTTCAGGCTCAGCTCCATCATTTTCAAGGTCACCAGCTCCGACACCCGCAGGCCGCTCGCATACATCACTTCGAGCATGGTGCGCTCGCGCAGCCCGAGCGGGGTGCTCACGTCGGGCGCCTGCAGCAAGGCTTCCACCTGCGCTTCGGTCAGGGTATGCACGAAACGCTGCGGCTGCTTGGCCGACGCCATCTGCAAACACGGATCGGCCGTGACATCCTTGTTGCGCAGCGCCAGCTGGTAAAAGCGCTTGAGCACCGACAGGCGCCGGTTGGCCGTGCTCGGCTTGGACTCGGCATGGCGGTCGGAAAAATACGCTTCCAGCTCGCTGGCGCCGACCGCGTGCAGGCTGGCCAGCGCCGGGCGCGTCACTTCGAGCCAGCGCGCGAACAGGCGCAGGTCGCGCCGGTAGGCGTCGATCGAATTCTTGGCCAGGCCCTGCTCGAGCCACAGCTGGTCGCAGAAGGCGTCGATCAGTTGAAGATTGATTGCTGTTGCCATGGTCCCTTGCCGGCCCCTTCGTGCGCGAGCAGCCAGCGCTTGACGCCCAGGTGGAAACCATTTTCATCGTCATGGTTCGAAAAGCCGCCCAGCCCGCCCGCGGCGGTGACCCGGTGGCACGGAATGATGATCGGAAACCAGTTGGCGCCGCACGCCTGCCCCACCGCGCGCGGGGCCGAGCCGATGTGTTTGGCGACCTGGCCGTACGTGCGCACGGTGCCGCGCGGGATCGACGCGATCGCTTCCCACACCTTGCGCTGGAAGACGCTGCCGGCCTCCAGCAACGGCAAACTGAAGCGGAAATCGGGATCGCGCAGGTATTGCCCGACCTGCTGCGCGGCCAGCGCGGCGACCGGGTCAAGCGCCTCTTTCGCACCGAAATGGGGCGGCAGGTACACCAGTTCGCGCACGCGGCCCGCGTCGGTGCGGATGCCGACCGCGCCGAAGGGCGCCTCCACGATGGCGGAAAACATGTGCTCTGCTTGAGGGTTCATACACGAGAGTATATGCCGAGACGGCGTCAAACCAATCCGCCGCGCTTTCGGGCAGACGAAAAAAAAACGCACCTCGCGGTGCGTTCCAAACTTTATTCACGTTCCCGGCTGTTTGGACATGCCAACAGCATTCTGTAAAACGCGTGTCTCCTCGATATTTCTCCGGTATGGACTACCGTTTCTTCTATCTTCCCACTCCCCCAACCTGCAATCCGTTCGCCCCCATCCGCACCAGTATGGTGCTGGATCGGTGCCCATCATAACTTATTTGATTTAAGAAAATGTGGCTTTTTTTTCACGGTGGGGGAAAATATATTTCACTTGTAAATTAAATTAGGCAGCCACAGCGAGATCTGTGGTACGTAGGTCACGATCACCAGGAAGCCGAGCATCGTCAACAGCCACGGCATCACCGCCACCGTCAATTCCGAAATGCCCATCTTGGTAATGCCCGAGGCCACGTACAGATTGAGCCCGACCGGTGGATGGCACATGCCCACTTCCATGTTGACGATGATCAGGATGCCGAAGTGCACCGGATCGATGCCCAGCTTCATCGCCACCGGGAACAGGATCGGCGCCATGATCAGGACGATCGACGACGGTTCCATCACGTTGCCCGCCAACAGCAGCAAGATATTGACCACCAGCAGGAAGCTGACCACGCCCAGGCCCTGGCCGGTAATCCAGGCGGCCATCGCTTGCGGAATGCCTTCGCTGGTCATCAGGAAGGAGAACAGCATCGCGTTGGTGATGATGTACAGCAGCATGGCCGACATCGAGGCCGAATCGAGCAGCACCTTGGCCACTTGCTTGAGCTTTAAGTCCTTGTAGACGAACACGGCGATGATGAAGGCGTACACCGCCGCCATCGCGGCCGCTTCGGTCGGGGTGAACTTGCCCGAATAAATCCCGCCCATCACGATGACGATCAGCAGCAAGCCCCAGGCGCTCTTGCGGAAGGCCAGCCAGCGCTCGCCCCAGCTCGCCTTAGGCATGCGCGGATAGTTATGCTTGCGCGCCAGGAACCAGGTGGTCAGGCCCAGCAGGCTGGCCAGCATGATGCCCGGCACCACGCCGGCCATGAACAGCTGGCCGACCGAGGTATTCGTGGTGACCGAATACATCACCATCACGATCGATGGCGGAATCAAGATCCCGAGCGCGCCCGAGGTGGTAACGACGCCGGCGCCGAAGCCGCGCGGATAGCCCTGGCGCACCATGGCCGGCAGGATGATCGAGCCGATCGCCACCACCGTGGCCGGGCTGGAACCGGATACCGCCGCGAACAGCGCGCACGCCACCACGCCGCCCAATGCCAGGCCGCCGTGCCAGTGGCCGACCATCGCCGTGGCGAAGTTGATCATGCGCCGCGCCACCCCGCCGTGCGTGAGGAAATTGCCCGCCAAAATGAAGAACGGAATCGCCATGATTTCGAACTTCTCGATGCCGGTAAACAGCTTGAGCGCGACCGACTGGATCGGCACGTCGGTCATGGTGAACAGGAAGGTCAGGACGGTCAGGCCGAGCGAGATCGAAATCGGCATGCCCGTGAGCATCAGGACGATCAGCAGGCTGAAGATGATGAGGGCGCTCATGCGGCACCGCCTTTCGCTGCGGCGATCTCGTCTTCCAGGCCTTCGACATGGCCGTGGTCATGCTTGGGCAGCTCGCCGGTGCGGATGAAATGCACGGCCACCTGGATGAAGCGGAAGCACATCAGGTAGGACCCGAGCGGCACCGCCAGGTACACCAGCCACATCGGCACTTCGAGGTCGGACGAGGTCTGGTCGGTGTGCGCCATGTGCCAGACGAAATTGGCGCCCAGGGTGCCGACGATGGCGGTAAAGGTCGCCCCGGCCAAGAGGCCGAACACGATGAACTTGTTGCGCCACGGGGTGTCCAGGCGGTTGATCAGCACATCGATGCCGACGTGGATGCCGGTGCGCACGCCGTAGGCCGCGCCGAACTTGGCCATCCAGACGAACATGTAGATGCACAGTTCCTGGGCCCAGCTGGTATTGACTTGAATCAGCCAGTCCTGCACCACGGGAATGGGCAGGCCGGACAGGTAGCGGTGGACCACCGCGACGAACACAACGAGCGTGGCTGCGCCCATCAGGCTCGCAATGATCCACTCTTCCAGATGGTCGAGAAATTTCATGTCGAATCCTTATGTTGAATCTGTAAATCAAGGAAAGGGAATGGAGAAATGCGTGCGGGCGGGCGCCGCATGGCGCGGCGCCCGCCCGGGACCTGCGTGTTTACTTCGCTGTGGCGGCGGTCTTGTTGATCGAGGCGATCAGCTCGGCGCCGATACGGCTTTCCATCTGTTTATGCACTGGCAACAACACCTTGCGCCATTCGGCCTGTTCGGCGGCGCTTGGCGTGTAGATGGCGGTCTTGCCGGTTTTCTTGATCGCTTCCAGCGCCATGTCGTTATCGCGCTGGGCGATGGCTTTTTCGAACGTGGTGGCGTCGCGCATCGCCGTCGTCAGGCTGGTGCGTATATCGGCCGGCAAGCCATCCCAGAACTTCTTGTTGACGATGACGGCATAGCCCAGGTAGCCGTGGTTGGACAGGGTCACGTGCTTCTGCACTTCGTGCATTTTCTGGGTGAACATGTTCGACGGCGGATTCTCGGTACCGTCGACCACGCCGGTCTGGAGCGCCTGGTACACCTCGGAGAAGGCCAGCACCTGCGGATTGGCGCCGAGTGCGCGCATCTGCGCGTCGAGCACCTTGGACGACTGGATGCGCAGCTTCTGGCCACGGAAATCGGCCGGCACGCGCAACTGCTTGTTGGCCGACATCACCTTGAAGCCGTTATCCCAGTACGCCAGGCCGGTAATGCCTTTTGGCTCGAGCTTTTGCAGCAAGCTCTTGCCGATCGGGCCCTCGGTCACGCTGTACAGCGCGGCCTTGGTCGGGAAAATGTACGGCAGGTCGAACGCTTCGAATTCTTTCACGCCCAGCGGACCGAACTTGGCCAGCGACGGGGCCAGCATCTGCACCGCGCCCAGTTGCAGGGCTTCGAGCTCTTCCTTGTCCTTGTAGAGCTGGCTGTTCGGGTAGACTTCCACCTTGACGCGGCCCTTGGTGGCTTTCTCGGCCAGCTCCTTGAAGCGCTCGGCGGCCTGGCCTTTGGGGGTATCGGTTGCCACGACATGGCTGAACTTGATCACGATCGGCGCTTGCGCCCATGCATTGAAACTGAGTGTGGCGGCGAGCGCGACGACGAACGACTTCATTTTCATACTTATCTCCATATTTACGAAAACCAACGTTTCTTGACCGCAATGCGGAATTCCGACCTACATTCTGCACTGCAACAGTGGATATCCACAATAGCCAAGACCGACTATTACGGACAAGGTGTGATGATGACTTCAACCGCGCGGCCCGCAAGGCCTCCCTTTGTGCTTGGCGGCCCCTGGCGCTGGCTGTTACCGGTACTGTTGGTACTGTTGTTTTTAGCGGTACTGTTCTGGCTGCCGTGGCAGGCGCGCCAGATGGAAGCCACCGAGCGCCAGGAACAATTGATTGCCGACACACTGTGGGTCGAGCAAACCATCCGTTTCGAGCTGACCCGCAACGAAGAAGCGCTGGCCGCGCTCGGCGCCGAACTGGCCGAGGGCAAGCTGGCCGCACCCGCGCTGCAGGCGCGCCTGGCCCAGATGCTCAAGCTCAGCCACGAGCTCGAGCAGGTGCGCTGGTTCGACCCCGGCCTGCGCCTGCAGGCGGCCAGCGCCGCGCCCGGCGCGCCGGCCCTGCGCGCGCCGGCCCGGGACGCCGCCGAGATGGCGCGCGCCGGGCGCCTCGGGCGCTACGCCGAACCGTACGCCGGTGCCCTGCCCGGCCAGCACCTGCTCGACTACCACCTGCCGCTGTTTCGCGACGGCGCCTACGCGGGCAGCCTGGTGGCCACGGTCGACCTGAAGATCCTGCTCGACGAAACCGTGCCCTGGTGGTTCGCGCAGGATAACGCCATTTCCCTGGTCGACCGCGACGATGGCGTGCTGGCCAAGCGCGCCGCCGCCGGTCCCGGGCGCGGCGTGTACACCCACAAACGCGCGCTCGACCTGACCGGCGCCACGCTCATGCTGGCCACCGACAGCGTCAAGAGCGAACCGCGCCTGCTGCCCAATCTGCTGGTCGGCTCGGTGGTGCTGCTGGCGCTGGGCCTGTTGGCCAGCCTGATGGCGCTGTGGCGCCACATCGCGCGCCGCCTGGCGGCCGAAGGCGCGCTGCGCCAGCAGATGGCGTTTCGCACCGCCATGGAAAATTCGCTGGTCACCGGCCTGCGCGCGCGCGACCTGGAAGGAAGGGTCACCTACGTCAACCCGGCGTTTTGCAAGATGGTCGGCTTGCCGGCCGAGGAACTGCTGGGCAAGACCCCGCCCATGCCCTACTGGGCGCCGGAAGCGATGGCGGTCTACCAGCAGCGCTTCGCCGCCGTGCTGGCGGGCCAGGCGACCGAGCAGTTCGAAACCATCTTCCAGCGCAGCGACGGCGTGCGCGTGCCGGTGCTCATTTTCGAAGCGCCGCTGGTCGACAGCGACGCGCGCCAGACCGGCTGGATGAGTTCGATTCTCGATATATCGGACCTGAAACGGGTCGAAGAACTCAATCGCCAGCAGCAGGAAAAGTTGCAGGCCAGCGCGCGCCTGGCCACCATGGGCGAGATTTCCTCGATGCTGGCGCACGAGCTGAACCAGCCGCTGGCGGCCATCGCCAGCTACACCACCGGCGCCCTGAACGTGCTGGGACGGGCCAGCGCCCAAGGACAAAGCGTCGACGCCGGCCTGTTGCAGCCGGCCCTGGAACAGGCCAGCCTGCAAGCCCAGCGCGCCGGCCAGATCATCCGCAGCGTCCACGAGTTCGTCAAAAAGCGCGAACCGCAGCGCCAGCGGATCGGCGTGCATGCCCTGGTCGACGGCATTTACGCCCTGATCGAACTGCAGGCGCGCAAATTCTACGTGATGGTCGAGACCAGCATCGCGCCCGACCTGCCGTGCGTGAGCGCCGACCGCATGATGCTCGAGCAAGTCTTGCTGAACCTGACGCGCAACGGCATCGAAGCCATGCAAGACATCGCTCCCGGCCGGCGCCTGCTGCGCATCGCCGCCAGTTGCGCGCATGGCCAGGTGTGCGTGGCCGTGATCGACCAGGGCCACGGGATTGCGCCGGAAGTGGCCGCACGCCTGTTTTCGCCCTTCTTCTCGACCAAGGCCGAAGGCATGGGGATGGGCTTGTCGGTGTGCCGCAGCGCCGTCGAATTCCACGGCGGCAGCCTGAAACACGCCGCCAATCCGGACGGCGGCACCATCTTCAGCTTCAGCTTGCCGGCGCAAGCGGCCCCGCTGGGGTAGACTACGCGAAAAACCGGAGACTCCCATGTTGCATATCGTCGATGACGAGGACGTTCTGCGCGACTCGCTCGTCTGGCTGGCGCGCTCGCGCGGTATCGAAGCCTGCGGGCACGCCAGCGCCCAACTTTTTCTTGATCAAGCCGCAGCCCGCTTCGACGCCCAGGGCGACTGCCTGCTGCTCGATGTGCGCATGCCCGACATCAACGGCGTGGCCGTGTTCGACCAGTTGATCGCGCGCGGCCTGACCGCGCGCCTGCCCGTCATCTTCCTGACCGGCCACGGCGACGTGCCGATGGCGGTCGACAGCCTCAAGCGCGGCGCCTTCGACTTCTTCGAAAAACCGTTCGACGGCAACCGCCTGATGGACCGGGTGGAACAAGCGCTGGCCCTGTCGCGCCAGGCCGGCGCCGGCGCGCTGGTGCAGGCGCGCCTGGCCAGCCTGTCGGCGCGCGAACGCGAAGTGCTCGACCTGATCCTGGCCGGCAAGATGAACAAGGTCGTCGCCGACCAGCTCGGCATCAGCATGCGCACGGTGGAAGTGCACCGTGCCCACATCTTCGACAAAATGCAGGTCAAAACCGCGGTGGAGCTGGCCGGCTTGCTGAAATAGGCGAGCAGGACACGCCGGCATAGCCTCACGCTATGGCCCCGAGTGACACAATTCACTGCCCTTTCTAAATGCGAACGATTATCATTTACTGATCGAGCACGCATTCGAAAGACAGCATCATGGTCAGGGCCGCCGCACAAACCACCAGCAGGATCGCCACCCACATGGTCATCGCCTTCGCGCTGGCCTGGCTGATGACCGGCTCGCTCGCGCTGGGCGGGCTGGCCGCCGTGATCGAGCCGATCCTCAACGTGGCCTTGCTGCCGCTGCACGAGAAAGCCTGGCACGCCCTGGACAAGCTGGCGCGCACGGCGCGCGGGCGGATGCTGGCGCTGGGCCTGGAAAAGCTCAGCCAGACCGGCTTGCACATTGCGGTGGCATTCGGCGTGATGGCCTGGGCCAGCGGCTCGCTCGCCTTTGGCGGCCTGGCGGCGCTGATCGAACCGGTGCTCAACGTCATCGTCCTGCCCTTCCACGACCGCCTGTGGGACCGCTTCGACAAAGGTGTCCGCAGAGAAACCGAACAACATAATCAAAATGAAAATGAACGCAATGGTGCGTACCCCGGTCAAACACTGGTAGCATAATTTCGCTTCCTAATTCAATCTGGGTACGATCCGATGAGCGAAAAGACGATAGCCGACAAGATGTACCTGAAGACTGCCAGGTCGCTGGCGGTTTTCAATGGCGCGGTCCATCCGGCCATGATGGAACAGTTGCCGAAGAACTTGATCAACGAGGAAGAAGGGCCGGCCGACGTGGTGCTGGTCTTCGCGCTGAACCAGGCCGAGCTTGAAAAATGGTTTCCCGCCGCCTTGCGGCGGCTGGGCGAGAAGGGGTCCTTATGGGTGGCTTACCTCAAGCCGAGCGCGCCCAAGGCCACCGACCTCACGCGCGACACCATTTTTGCGTGGGCCAAGGAACGCGGGGTGACGGGCGTGGCGATGGCGTCGATGGACAGCGACTGGTCGGCGGTGAGGTTGAAGCGCTTGTAGCGCTTCAAGCAGAATAGCGTCGATGCGTGGCTTGTCGAGCACCCAATGTCGCTTTCCGATTCGGTCAACTTCAAAACCGTCGTTCCCGCCTTCGCGGGAACGACGGTTTTACGGGTAACGTGCTAACTGTGTCTCAGTTTCCGTTACGTTGCAGCGCATATTGCGCCCTCAAGCATGCCGCCCCAGCGCCCACGCCACATGCTCGCGCACCATCGGCGAGGCGTGGTCCGCGCGCGCCCGCAAGGCCGCCACGATGGCGGCATCGCCCTTGCGCCCCTCGGCCGCATTGCCCAAGCCCACCGCCAGGTTGCGCAGCCAGCGCTCGTGCCCGATGCGCCGGATCGGACTGCCCTCCAGCCTGCGCCCGAACTCTTCCTCGCTCCAGGCGAACAAACTGACCATATCGGCACTGCCGAGCGCATTGCGTTCAGCAAAATCGGGCACCACCGCCCTTTGCGCGAACTTATTCCACGGGCACGCGGTCTGACAATCATCGCAGCCATACACCCGGTTGCCGATCAGCGCCCGCAGCTCTTCCGGGATGCTGTTTTTTAACTCAATGGTCAGGTACGAAATGCAGCGGCGCGCATCGAGCCGTCCGGGCGCCAAAATCGCCTGGGTCGGGCAGGCTGTGATGCACGCACTGCACTGGCCGCAATGGGCGCTGGCCGGCGCATCGACCGGCAACGCCACGTCCACCAGGATTTCGCCAATGAAAAACATCGACCCCGCATCGCGATTCAGGATCAAGGTGTGCTTGCCGCGCCAGCCGATCCCGGCTTTTTCGGCCAGCGGCAGCTCCATCACCGGCGCCGAATCGGTAAACACCCGAAAACCCAGCTGCCCGGTCTCGCGCTCGATCCGCTCGGCCAGTTGCTGCAAGCGGCTGCGCAACACCTTATGGTAATCGCGGCCGCGCGCATAGATCGAAATGACGGCCGCGCCCGGGTCGCGCAGGCGCGCCGCCTCGCGCTCGCGCCAGTCGTCTGGCGTGGCGGGCGGCAAATAATCCATGCGCGCACTGATGACCCGCACCGTGCCCGGCACCAGTTCGGCCGGACGGGCGCGCTTCATGCCATGGCTGGCCATGTAATCCATGTCGCCATGGCGGCCGGCGTCGAGCCAGGCTTGCAAGCCCGCTTCGGCCTGCGACAGGTCGGCGTCGCTGATGCGCACCTCGCCAAAGCCGAGCTCGCGGCCCCAGTGCTTGATGGACTGCGCTAAAGCGGACAGATCTGGTTGGTCAGGGGAAGAAAGCATGCTGGGCGGGAGTACAATCGAAGGCTGGCAAACATCACAGCGACTATTCTATTCCATGCAGCACTTCAAAGCCCACCTCCATGACGAAGCCGGCACCAACGCACTGGGCGCCGCACTGGCGCGCGCGCTGCTGCCGGGGCTGTCCATCCACCTGCATGGCGACCTCGGCGCCGGCAAGACCGCCCTCACCCGCGCGCTGCTGCACGCGGCCGGGCACGCCGGCAGCGTCAAGAGCCCGACCTACACCTTGTCCGAGCCGTACCGCATCGAACTGGCCGGGCGCGCCGTGAATGTCATCCATTTCGACCTGTACCGCATGGCCAGCGCGGAAGAATTCCTGGACGCCGGTTTCCGTGAAGAATTTAACGGTGACAACATTTGCATCGTCGAATGGCCCGAAAAAGCCGATCCGGTGCTGCCGCCCCCCGACCTGCGTGTATTCCTTCACGTTGCCGGGCTCGGCCGTGATGTAGAATTGCAAGCGTTGTCTGACCTGGGTTTGCTATGCCTCAACCGCCTTACATTCGCACCAAACCTTTGATGCCGGGAGCAATAAGCCGGCGCACCATCCTGAAAGCTGGCGGCACCCTGCTGCTTTCCGTCTTTCCCGTGCTGCCCGCTAGCGCCGCGCAAATTCTCGCGGTGCGTGTCTGGCCGGCCGCCGATTACACCCGCGTCACGCTCGAAAACGACAGCGACCTCAAAGTCACGCACTTCACCGTGCCCGACCCGCAGCGCCTCGTGGTCGACATCGAAGGACTCGAACTCAATCCGACCCTGAAAAGCCTGGTGGCCAAGATCCAGTCGGGCGACCCGTACATCAAGCAGGTGCGCGTGGGCCAGAACCGGCCCAACGTGGTGCGCCTGGTGTTCGACCTGAAAGAAGAAATCAAGCCGCAGGTGTTTACGCTCGCGCCGGTGGGCAACTACAAGCACCGCCTGATTTTCGACCTGTATCCGGTCAAGGCGGTCGACCCGATCGCGGCGATGATCGAAAAAGGCGAGTGGTCGCGCGCCGATGCGCCGCCCGGCAACCCTGAACTGCCGACGCCTGCGCCCAAGCCGCCGCTCGCCGCGACGCCGCCGCCGGTGGCCGCCACACCGCCTGCCGCCACGCCAGCGCTGCCAGCGGTGGTCACGCCGCCGGTGGTGGTGGTGGTGCCGCCCGCGCAGCAGCCGGCGCCGTTGCCGCCGGCCGGCCCGGTACTGGCCCAGCCGGCCGTGCCGACGCCCAAACCCGAACTTCCCGAGCCGGCCCCGATCCGTCCCGACCCGCCGCGCGTGGCCGCGCAAAAGAACGACAAAGGCGGCAAGGTGGTGCGCATGATGACCATCGCGCTCGACCCCGGCCACGGCGGCGAAGACCCGGGCGCGATCGGCGCCTCGGGCACGCGCGAAAAGGACATCGTGCTGGCCATCGCCAAGCGGCTCAAGTTCAAGCTGGAAGAGCAGCCCAACATGCGCGTCATGCTCACCCGCGACGGCGACTACTTCGTGCCGCTCGGCGTGCGCGTCGAGAAAGCGCGCAAGGTGCAGGCCGACCTGTTCGTCTCGATCCACGCCGACGCCTTCATGCTGCCGACCGCGCGCGGCTCGTCGGTGTTCGTGCTGTCCGAAAAAGGCGCCACCTCGACCGCCGCGCGCTGGCTCGCCAACAAGGAAAACCTGGCCGACGCCATCGGCGGCGTGAACATCCAGAGCCACGACAAGCAGATCGCCAGCGTGCTGCTGGACCTGTCGACGACGGCCCAGATCAACGACTCCATGAAGCTCGGCAAAGCGGTGCTTGGCGAAATCAGCGGCATCGCCAAGCTGCACAAAGGCTCGGTCGAACAGGCCGGCTTCGCGGTGCTCAAGGCGCCCGACATCCCGTCGATCCTGATCGAGACGGCCTTCATCTCGAATCCCGAAGAAGAAGCCAAGCTGCGCGACAACGGCTACCAGGACCAGATCGCGGCCGCCATCACCAAGGGCATCAAGCGCTATTTCGCGGCCAATCCGCCGCTGGCCAAGGGCCGCCAGACATGAGCGAGACGATGACCAACACCATCGAGATGGTCGACTACGGCCAACTGCCGGCCGTGCGCATCCGCGGCGCCGACGGCGCCCAGGCCATCGTCACCTTGTACGGCGCGCACCTGGTGTCGTGGCAGGGCGCCGATGGCGCCGAGCGCCTGTTCTGCAGCGCCGCATCCAGGCTTGACGGCAGCCGTCCGATTCGCGGCGGCGTGCCGGTGATCTTCCCCCAGTTCGCCGAACGCGGCGCCGGCATGCGCCACGGCTTTGCGCGCGTGGTTACCTGGCGCTTGCAAGAGAGCGGCGCGGGCTTCGCCGTCTTCGCGCTGGCGTCTGGCGACCTGCCGCCCGCGCTGGCGCAAGCGTGGCCGCACGGCTTCGCCTTGACCTTGCGGGTGGAAGTGAACGGCGGCGTGCTGGCGCTGGCGTTCGAGGTGAGCAACACGGGCGCTGATGCGTTTGCGTTTTCGGCCGCGCTGCACACCTACTTTGCGGTCGGCGAGCTGGCGCGCGTGCGCATCGGCGGCGTGCAGGAAGGCGAGCTGCACATCGACGACAAGTTCGACCGCATCTACCAGGGCATCGAAGGCGGCATGCTGCTCGCCGACGGCCAGTCCACCCTGCGCCTTGCGCAAAGCGGCTTCACCGACGCGGTGGTGTGGAACCCGGGTGCGCTCGACGCGGCCGCGCTGGGCGACATGCTTGATGCCGAGTACCAGCGCTTCGTGTGCATTGAACCGGCCCTGATCGAACCGCTGACCCTGGCCCCGGGCGCGGCCTGGCGCGGCGCGCACACGGTGTGCATCGACGCATAGGCTCTTAGTTCGATTCCTTGATCATGCGTCCCGAGCTGGCCTGGATCGGCCGGGCGTTGAGCGGATACATGCGCGAGAACAGCGCCATCTGTGCCGGCGAGGCCTGCATCGGCTGCTTCATCACGAGCCACAGCACGCCCTCGTTGCAGGGCGGCGTGGTGAGCGACCCCATGAAAGTGAAGTAATCGCGGCGCTGCGGCAGCATCTCGGCCACGTCCAGCACCACATTCGGATTGACGACGTCGAGCTTTTCGAGCGGCAGGTTGTTCCACACCGTCTGGATCATAGTGTTCCCCTTGCCGCGTTCGAGCAGCACCGCCAGCACCGCCAGCTTGCCCTCCGGGTCTTTATGCACCATGTGCACCACCATCTCGAAACCCTTGCCATTGACGCGTTCCTCGGACGGGCGATGGAAGTGAAATTGCAGCAGTTCGTACGAACGGTTCTGCACCGTGATGAAATTGCCGCCGCCGACCGTCACCTGCACCGTGTGGCCGTTATCGACCACGTTGAAGCCCGTCGGCTTGTAATCGAAGGTGATCTGTTCGAGGTCGACCTTCATGCCATCGCGCAGATCGATCGGCGACTGGCGCGTGCCGGTATCGCACTTGCTCCAGGCCGCGTTGATTTTGCCCCAGTTGGCCGGGCCGGTCTCGCCCTCGTACGACCAGTGGTCGCTGTGGAAAGGACGCGCCGGCGGCGGCTGGGTGATCGCGCTGACCGCTTCGCGGCGCGTCACCGACACCTTTTTCGCCTTGGCGGCGGCGGCCAGGCGGGCTGCCTGGTTGGCGCGCATGAGGGCCAGGCGCGCCGCGATCTTGGCCGACAGCTCGGCTTCGGCGTCCGCTTCGCTCAGGGCCTGGGCGGCAGCGGCCTTGGCCGACGGCGGCGCCGGCTTGGGCGTTTCGAGCGCCGCCAGTTTGACTGGCTCGGCCTTGGACGCGCCGGGCTTGGCGGCAGCGGCGGCAGGGGTGGCAGCGGCCGGTTTGGCGGCGGCGTGAGGATCGTTGGCGCTTGCCGTCGAGATGGCCAGCGTGCAAGCGAAGAGGGCGATCAAGTTGCGCATGATGTTCCAGAAAGTAAGAAATACAGTCTGGTTATCGGCGGGTATGCTCGGAAACTTGAGTCCACAAAGCAACATCGGCGCGGAAATGTCGCGCCGATGGGGGAAGTGTTTAACGGCTGAGCATCTTTCGACTGACTTTATACACGCCGCCGAGCAGCAGCGGGATGATGGCCGCGCCCACGCCGAGCAGCACGATCAGGGTCAGGTTATCGCGCACGATAGGCATGTTGCCAAAGAAAAAGCCCGCCGTGACCAGGCTGACCACCCACAACAGCGCGCCGGTGATGTTATAGAGCTGGAAACGGGTATGTGTCATGTCCGACACGCCCGCCACGAACGGAGCGAAGGTGCGCACGACCGGCACGAAACGCGCCAGGATGATGGTCTTGCCGCCGTGCTTTTCAAAGAACTCGTGAGTGCGGTGCAAGGCATCCTTGTTGAGCCAGCGGTAATTATGGGTAAATACGCGCTGCCCGATGGCTTCGCCGATCCAGTAATTGAGGGTGTTGCCGGTGACGGCGGCGGTGACCAGCAAAGCCGTCAAGATCCAGGGATCGAGCTGGCCGGTCGCGCAGGCTGCGCCCGCAATGAATAAAAGAGTATCGCCAGGAAAGAAGAACAACACCACCAGGCCGGTCTCGCAGAACACGATGGCAAACAGGACGGCGTACACGTAGACACCATATTGGGCCAGCAACACCCCCAGCGTCTTATCGACATGCAGAATCATGTCGAAGAATTGCATCAGATCCATAAATATCCTAAAAGGTAGCGCCGCATAATAACATCACTCGGCGTCAAAATTTGTATCCGCCACAGGGGGTCCCGCAAGAAAATTGCGCCACATCAGAAGTTTCCTGACCAGCTATCTTGCGGTTTACAATTGTGTCGAGCGGCGCAGCCGACGCCATGCGAGCCAACCGACCTGGAGACAACAGATGGATGTACAACACCGAATAAACAAGGCCGGCATCGTTGCGGCCGTGCTGGCCGGCGGCCTGGCGTTGCCGGCGCACGGCGCCACGGTAGCCAGGGAACTGCCATCGAAGAACACCGTGGCCGACGTGATCAAGGCATCGAAACCATCGGACTGGCGCGCGCTCGATCCCGACAATACCCTATATATGGAGGTGCCTGGCGGACGGGTGGTCATCGAACTGGCGCCCACATTTGCTCCACAGCACGCCGTCAACATCAAAATGCTGGCCCGCGAGAACTATTTCGACGGCCTGGCGATCATCCGTTCGCAGGACAACTGGGTAGTGCAATGGGGCGACCCGGATGAAAAGAACCCGCGACCGATGAAAACCGCCAAGGCCACCTTGCCCGCCGAATTCACGGTCCCGATGAAAAACGACAGCCGTTTCACGCGCCTGCCGGACCGCGACGGCTATGCGCGGCAGGTAGGGCACTCGAACGGTTTCCCATCGGCGCGCGACCCGAAAACCGGCCAGGCCTGGCTGGCCCACTGCTACGGCATGGTTGGGGTGGGGCGCGACAACGGCGCCGACAGTGGCGGCGGCTCCTCCCTGTACGTCGTGATCGGGCACGCCCCGCGCCACCTGGACCGCAACATCACGGTGGTGGGGCGGGTGATTGCCGGCATGCCGCTGCTATCGACGCTGCCGCGCGGTCCGGCGCCGATGGGTTTCTACGAAAAGAAAGAGCAGCACGTCCCGATCGCCTCGTTCAAGGTAGCGGCCGACGTGCCCGAGGCCGAGCGCACCAAATGGGAAGTCATGCGCACCGACAGCGCCGCCTACAAAGCGGCGGTCGAAGCCCAGCGCAACCGCGGCGGCCCCTGGACCAAAGTGGCCGCCGGCCACATCGACCTCTGCAACGCCCCCATCCCCGTGCGCGAACAACAATAATATCCACACCGGGGTCAGAGCTTTTACTTGCAATTCTTTCGTTACAGAATCGTGCTCGGACCCCGGTGATGGTACATTGGCGCCACACTTCGCGACACTCATTCTTCCATGTCGTCGAAATCAGAGCTGTTCACAGTGTTGGGGTTCCGGGTTTTACAATGTTGCGAGTTAAAGCTCTGACCCCGGTGGGAAGTTGGGGGCGTGCTGCGGCATTCGCGGGCACTGGGGATATAATTCGCGCATGAACGCTCCTATTTCCGCGCACCGCCCGATCCAGGCCCTCCCCGACCAGCTGATTTCGCAAATTGCCGCCGGCGAGGTGGTCGAGCGACCGTCCGCCGTGGTCAAGGAGTTGCTCGAAAACGCGCTCGACGCCGGCGCCACCCAGATCACCGTGCGCCTGGAAGAAGGCGGCGTGAAACGCATCGCCATCACCGATAACGGCCGCGGCATCGCCCCCGACCAGCTACCGCTCGCCCTGGCCCGCCACGCCACGTCGAAAATCGCGTCCCTGACCGACCTGGAAAACGTGGCCACCCTCGGCTTTCGCGGCGAGGCGCTCGCCTCGATCGCGGCCGTGGCCGCCGTCTCGGTCACCTCGCGCACCGCCGACGCCCCGCACGCCTGGGAAATCGTCGGCTCCCATCTCGGAACCGTCGCGCCAGCCTCCGGCGCGCACGGCACCACGATTGATGTCCAGGACCTGTACTTCAATACGCCGGCCCGGCGCAAATTCCTCAAGTCGGAACAGACCGAATACGGCCATTGCGCGGAAGTGGTGCGCCGCATCGCGCTGGCGCGCCCAGACGTGGCGTTTTCGCTGTCGCACAACGGCCGCACCATCGATCACTGGAACGTGAGCGAGATGGCGCGCCGCAGCGCCCATATCCTCGGCAACGACTTCGCCGAGGCGCGCCTGGCCATCGACGAAAGCGCCGGCCCCCTGCGCGTGCACGGCTACGCCGGCCTGCCGACCGCCTCCAAGGCGCGCGCCGACGGCCAGTTCTTCTACGTGAACGGACGCTATGTGCGCGACAAGCTGCTGGTGCACGCGGTGCGCGCCGCCTACCAGGACGTGCTGCATGGCGACCGCTTCCCCTCCTATGTGCTGGCGCTCGACCTCGACCCGGCGCTGGTCGATGTCAACGTGCACCCGTCGAAAATCGAGGTGCGCTTTCGCGACAGCCGCGCGGTGCACCAGTTTGTATTCCACGCGGTGCAGCGCGCGCTGGCCAAGACCTCGGCCACGGACCACGGCAATGCGCCGGCGCCGCAGATGGCGGCCGAGGTGGGCGGGGTGTCGTCGTGGCGCCGCGAACATGAGCAAACCAGTTTCGGCGCCCAGCTCTCGGCCACCTATTCGCCTTCGCCCTACCCGCCCGGCAGCCGCTACGACGGCCCCGGTGTGGCGCAGACCATGGACAGCTACGGCGCGCTGTTCGCTGCTTCGTCCAGCGCGGCCAGCGCCCCGGTCACGCCCTACACCGCGCTAACGCAGACGATGTCGAACCATGAATACCCGCTCGGCTTCGCCCTGGCCCAGCTGCACGGTATTTATATACTGGCGCAGAACACCAAGGGCCTGGTGCTGGTCGACATGCACGCCGCGCACGAACGGATTCTGTACGAACAGCTGAAAAACGCGCTCGACGCGCAGGTCGGCGGCCAGGAGATGCAAGTCCAGGCCCTGCTGATCCCGGTCACCTTTTTCGCCGACGCGGTCGAAGTGGGCACCGCCCAGGAAAACCGCGACACCTTGCAGGCGCTCGGCTTCGACATCGCGGCGCTCTCGCCCACCACGCTGGCGGTGCGCTCGGTGCCGGCCCTGCTCAAGAACGCCGACGCGCAAACGCTGGCGCGCGACGTGCTGCGCGACGTGCGCGAATTCGGCGGCTCGCGCGTGCTGATCGAGCGCCGCAACGAGCTCCTTGGGACCCTGGCTTGCCACACGGCGGTGCGCGCCAACCGCATCCTGAACCAGCCCGAAATGAACGCCCTGCTGCGCCAGATGGAAAGCACGGAACGCGCCGACCAGTGCAACCACGGGCGCCCGACCTGGGTGCAGCTCGATATCTCGTCGCTCGACAAGCTGTTTTTGCGCGGTCAATGACGATGCGCCAGCCCGACACCATCGCTCCGCTGGAGCCGTACGCGCACGCGCCTGTTCTTCTGCTGATCATCGGCCTGCTGATGCTGCAGCCCCTGTCCACCGACTTGTACCTGGCGTCGCTCCCCAGCCTGGCCAGCGGCTTCGGCGCGCCCGCCGCCACCGTGCAACTAACCTTGTCGATGTTCGTGATCGGCTTCGGTGGCGCACAGCTGATCGTCGGACCGCTGTCGGACCGCTTCGGACGCCGCCCGGTGCTGATCTGGGGCCTGTCGCTGTACGTGGTGGCTAGCCTGCTGTGCGCGGCCGCACCCGATATCGCCTTGCTGATCGTGGCGCGCTTCCTGCAGGCGCTGGGCTGCTGCTCGGGCGTGATCGTCGCGCGCGCGATCGTGCGCGACGCCTACCCGCCGGCCGACAGCGTGCGCGTGATCGCGCGCGCCAGCTCCTGGATTTCGCTCGCGCCGCTCACCGGGCCGATTCTCGGCTCCTACCTGCAGGTGGCCTTCGGCTGGCGCGCCGCCTTCGTGGCGCTGTCGGTCCTGTCGTTGCTGCTGCTGGCGGCGGTGGTGCTGCGCCTGCCCGAGACGAACATGCATAAAAACCCCAGGGCGACCGACTTGAGCGGCCTCGCGGCGAACTACCGGCTGGTGCTCGGTTCGCGCGAATTCTGGGCTCACGCACTGCCCGGCGCACTGTCGTTCGGATCGATCTTCGCCTTCATTTCCGGTTCCTCGCTGGTGCTGATCCGCGTGCTGGGCGTGCCGACCGAGTGGTTCGGCTACTGCTTCGCGATTGGCGTATCGGGCTACCTGGCCGGCACCATCGTGTGCCGCCGCTTGCTGCCCTTGTTCGGCGCAGCGGTCACGCTGCGCATCGGCAGCACCGTCTCGCTGGCCGCCGGCGCCGTGTTCCTGGCCGCCGTCGGCGCGGGACTGGCGCATTGGAGCGTGGTGGTGCTGTCCCTGTTCATGACGATGGGGGCGCACGGCGTCAATTTTCCGGTGTCGCAATCGGGTTCGGTCACGCCCTTCCCGCAGCAGGCCGGCACCGCCGCCGGCTTGATGGGGGATTTATATATGTGCGTCGCGTTCGCGGTCGGCAGCGTGGTCGGCGCGAGCTTCGACGGCACGCTGTATCCGCTGGCGCTGGTATCGTGCGCGCTCGGCCTGGCCGTATTCGCGTCGGTGCGCCTGACCGCCACGCCACTGAGGGTCACGCAATGAAACCAAGGATCACGCCATGAAGCCGTTCGCCGTTGCCATCATGGGTCCGACCGCGTCGGGCAAGACCGCCGCCGCGCTGGCGATTGCGCGCGCCATCCCCGCCGAAATCATCTCCGTCGATTCGGCGCTGGTGTACCGCGAGATGGATATCGGCACCGCCAAGCCGACGCCCGAGGAACTGGCCAGCGCGCCGCATCACCTGATCGACATCATCGACCCGACCGAATCGTATTCGGTGGCCCAGTTCCGCGACGATACGCTGCGCCTGGTGGCCGAGATCAACGGGCGCGGCAAACTGGCGCTGCTGGTCGGCGGAACCATGATGTACTTCAAGGGCCTGGCCGACGGCCTGGACGACCTGCCGGTGGCCGATCCGGCCCTGCGCGTGCAGCTCGACGCCGAAGCGGCCGTCATCGGCTGGCCCGGCATGCACGACAAGCTGCGCGCGCTCGATCCCGCAACGGCCGACAGGCTCGCGCCCAACGACGCCCAGCGCATCAACCGCGCACTCGAAATCATCGCCCTCTCGGGCAAACCGATGTCGGAGCTGCTGGCCAAACGCGAAAAAACCGCGCTGCCCTTCGATCTGCTCTCGTTCGGGCTGGAGCCATCGGACCGCAGCGTGCTGCACGCGCGCATCGCGACCCGCTTCGACCAGATGCTGGGCACGGGCGACGATGCCGGCATCGTGGCCGAAGTGGCGGCGTTGCGCGCGCGCGGCGACCTGCACGCCGGCTTGCCATCGATGCGCTGCGTGGGCTATCGCCAGGCGTGGGATTATCTCGATGGCAAGATCGATCGCGCCGCCCTGCGCGAAACCGGCATCATCGCCACCCGCCAACTGGCCAAGCGCCAGCTGACCTGGCTGCGTTCGATGCCGGACCGGGTGGTAATTGATTGTCTGAGTGACAATCCGGCCGGGCAGATGCTGGACTTGCTTGTGGCTCGGCAGAAAAAATAATCGCACAGCCTTGACATGGAAAAATGAGATCTCTATAATCTTGGTCTGTCGGGTGATATAGCTCAGTTGGTTAGAGCACAGCATTCATAATGCTGGGGTCGGTGGTTCAAGTCCACCTATCACCACCACGAACACGGCAAATAACGATTTGCCTTAAAACCCCTGAGAACTCAAGCGCTCAGGGGTTTTTTTACGTTCGTGGCATCGTGGCTTGCTAAGTAAGTGTGCAGAAATTATTGTGATTTATAGCGAACAGAAGCGGATGCCTGGCAAGGCGCACGCCGCGACGCAGTGCGAGCACTGCTAGCAGCCTGTCGGACTTGGAGAGTCGAAGCGAAAAATAGCTGGGCGAGGCCAGATTTTGACGATTTCGCAGTGCCAATAGCGAGCTATTGGCCGAGAAAGCGGCGAAATATGGGCCGTCCCAGGTATTT